>NZ_JBFATL010000013.1:0-168488 GCF_040678315.1 Streptomyces sp. NPDC052721
CTGGACTGGTACAACTACCACCGACCCCACACCGGCATCGGCGGCCAAACACCAGCCAGCCGCGTCACCAACCTCCCCGGACAGCACACCTAGGCGCGCTGGGCCGCTCTCATCGCCGCGCCCACGATCCCCGCGTTGTTCTGCAGCTGGGCGGGGACGATCTCGGCCTTGACGCCCTCGATGAGGTGCAGGAACTTGTTCGCCTTGCGGCTGACCCCGCCGCCGATGATGAACAGCTCCGGCGAGAACAGCATCTCCACGTGGGCCAGGTACTTCTGGACGCGGTGCGCCCACTGCTCCCAGCTGAGGTCGTGGTCATCCTTGACCTTGCTGGAGGCGCGTTTCTCCGCGTCGTGGCCGTCCAGCTCCAGGTGGCCCAGTTCGGTGTTGGGGAGCAGGGCGCCGTCCACGAAGACGGCGCTGCCGATGCCCGTGCCGAAGGTGAGCAGGATGACCGTGCCCTTGCGGCCGCGTCCGGCGCCGAACTCCATCTCGGCGACGCCCGCCGCGTCCGCGTCGTTGACCACGGTCACCGGCAGGCCGCCGAGCCGGCCGCTGAACAACGCGCGCGCGTCCGTGTCGATCCAGCTCTTGTCGACGTTCGCCGCCGTACGGACCGTGGCGCCGCCGGTGACCACGCCGGGGAAGGTCAGGCCGACCGGGCCCGTCCACCCGAAGTGGTCCACCACCTGTCTGACCCCGTCCGCCACGCCGTCGGGCGTCGCCGGGTGCGGGGTGAGCACCTTGCAGCGCTCCTGGGCCAGGTCGCCCCGGTCCAGATCCACTGGAGCGCCCTTGATGCCGGATCCGCCGATGTCCACGCCGAAGATCTGCATGGCACCACGTTACGACGGACCACTGACGGTCACGCTTCGGAGGTGCCGCTTCCGCCGCGCTCGGCGACCAGGGCCGCCGCCTCCTCGCGCAGGTCGCGGCGGAGTTCCTTGGGCAGCGAGAAGGTGATCGACTCCTCGGCGGCCTTGACGGTCTCCACGTCGCCGTAGCCCCGCTCGGCGAGCCACTGGAGGACCTGCTCGACCAGCACGTCCGGCACGGAGGCGCCGGAGGTGACGCCCACGGTCGTCACGCCGTCAAGCCAGGCCTCGTCGATCTCGTCGGCGAAGTCCACCAGGTGGG
This sequence comes from Streptomyces sp. NPDC052721, assembly GCF_040678315.1. Taxonomy (NCBI): domain Bacteria; kingdom Bacillati; phylum Actinomycetota; class Actinomycetes; order Kitasatosporales; family Streptomycetaceae; genus Streptomyces; species Streptomyces sp. NPDC052721. The sequence goes on from NZ_JBFATL010000013.1 coordinate 1,138, forward strand.
CCTCGCGGGCGCCGGCGAGCTTGGCGACCTCGACCAGCCGCTTGGAGTTGGAGGAGTTGCGCGAGCCGACGACGATGACCAGCTCGGCCTCGGCGCCCATCTGCTTCACGGCGAGCTGCCGGTTCTGCGTGGCGTAGCAGATGTCGTCGCTGGGCGGGGAGACGAGCCCGGGGAACTTCGTCTTCAGGGCGTCGACGGTCTCCATGGTCTCGTCCACGGAGAGGGTGGTCTGGGAGAGCCAGACCACCTTGGACGGGTCGCGGACCTCGACCTTGTCGACGTCCGTGGGGCCGTCGACCAGCTGGATGTGGTCGGGGGCCTCGCCGGAGGTGCCGATGACCTCCTCGTGCCCCTCGTGGCCGATCAGGAGGATGTCGTAGTCCTCCTTGGCGTACCGGACGGCTTCCTTGTGGACCTTGGTCACCAGGGGGCAGGTGGCGTCGATGGTGGCGAGCCGGCCCTGGCGGGCCTCCTCGTGCACGACGGGGGCGACGCCGTGCGCGGAGAACATGACGATGTTGCCGGGCGGCACCTCCTCCGTGCGCTCGACGAAGATCGCGCCCTTCTTCTCCAGGGTCTGCACGACGTACTTGTTGTGGACGATCTCGTGCCGGACGTAGATCGGGGCCCCGTACTGTTCCAGGGCCTTCTCGACGGCGATCACGGCGCGGTCCACGCCGGCGCAGTAGCCCCGGGGGGCGGCGAGCAGGACACGGCGGCCAGAGGAAGCGGTCATGCGTCCCATCGTAAGGCCGCGTTCGGGGCCCCGAGATCGCGTGCCCGTGGCCGCGCGGGGAAGACTTGTGCGTATGTCCGACACCGGAACGACAGCTTCCACGACCGGCGCGCACAAGCGGCTGCGCCGCAGCCTCGGCTTCCGGGACCTCGTGGTCTACGGGCTGCTGTTCATCGCGCCGATGGCACCGGTCGGGGTGTTCGGCACGCTCGACGCGAAGTCGCACGGCGCGGTGGCGCTGGTGTACGTGGTGGCCACGGTCGCCATGGCGTTCACCGCGTTCAGCTACGCGCAGATGGTGCGGGTCGTGCCGCAGGCCGGGTCGGTGTTCGCCTACGCGCGCGCGGGGCTCGGGAAAGGGGCCGGGTTCATCGCGGGCTGGATGGCGATGCTCGACTACGTGCTCATCCCGGCGGTGGCCTACCTCTTCTCCGGCATCGCGATGAACGCGCTGGTCCCCGAGGTGTCCCGGTGGGTGTGGACGGCGCTGGCCGTGGTCGTCACCACGCTTCTCAACCTGTGGGGCGTACGGGCCGCCGCGCGCGTGGGCTTCCTCGTGCTGGCCCTGGAGATCGTGGTCCTGCTGGTGTTCGTGGTGTCGGCGGTCGTGGTGCTCGCGCGGGACGGGGCGCAGCGGGGGGTGCTGTCACCGCTGTCCGGGGACGGCACGCAGGGCGCGTTCGCGCTGTCGGCGGTGATCGGCGCGGTGTCCGTGGCGGTCCTGTCCTACCTGGGCTTCGACGCCATCGCCACGTTCGCCGAGGAGGTCACCGGGGGCTCGGCGAAGGTGGCGCGGGCGCTGCTGTTCTGCCTGGCGCTGGCCGGGGTGCTGTTCGTGGCGCAGACGTACCTGGTCGCGCTGCTGGAGCCGACGACGTCCGCGCGGCTCGCACGGGATCCCGGGGCACAGGGTTCGGCGTTCTACGACGCGGTGGACTCCGCCGTCGGGACGTGGCTGCACGATCTGGTGGCCGCGAGCAAGGCGATCGGGGCGGCGTTCGCGGCGCTGGCCGGGCAGGCGGCGGCCGGGCGGCTGCTGTTCGCGATGGGCCGCGACCGGCGGCTGCCGCGGGCCCTGTCCCGCACGGACGCCGGCGTGCCCCGGGTGGCCCTGCTGTGCGCGGCGGTGATCACGCTGGTCGCGGCCGGGTGGGCGGCTCGGCGGGACGACGGCCTGGACAAGCTGGTGTCGGTGGTCGACATCGGGGCCCTGTCCGCGTTCACCCTGCTGCACGCGAGCGTGGTGGGGTATTTCGTGGTGCGGCGGGGGGAGCGGAACTGGTGGCGGTATGTCGTGGCGCCGGTGGTGGGGGCGGCGATCACCGTGGCGGTCATCGCGGAGGCGGCGGGGGTGGCGCAGCTGGTGGGTGTGGTGTGGCTGGCGATCGGCTTGCTGGTGCTGGTGGGTCAGCGGGGGCGGCGGGAGCCGGTGACGAGCTGACCGGCGCGGGTGCGGCAGCGCGCCGAAGGGGCGCGGGGAACCGCGCGATCAGCCGTGCCGGAGTCGCGGACGGAAACGGTCCGCGGCCCTACGGCGCGTAGCCGGACTGTCGGTGGCGACCACTACGCTCGACGCCATGGCTGTGAACACGTCTCCCGAGACCCCGCTCCCCGTGGGCGAGGTCTCCCGGCTGATCGGCGGCTGGATCGACCGGCTCGGCGCGGTGTGGGTCGAGGGGCAGATCACGCAGCTGTCCCGCCGCCCCGGCGCCGGCGTCGTGTTCCTCACGCTCCGCGACCCGTCGTACGACATCTCCGTGAGCGTCACTTGCTACCGCCAGGTCTTCGACGCGGTCGCGGACGTCGTCGGCGAGGGCGCCCGTGTCGTCGTCCTGGCGAAGCCGGAGTGGTACGCGCCCCGCGGCCAGCTGTCCCTGCGCGCCGCCGAGATAAGGCCCGTCGGCGTCGGTGAGCTGCTGGCCCGGCTGGAGCAGCTGAAGAAGGCGCTCGCGGCCGAGGGCCTGTTCGCGCCGGAGCGGAAGAAGCCGCTGCCGTTCCTGCCGCAGCTGATCGGGCTGGTGTGCGGCCGGGCCTCCGCCGCGGAGCGGGACGTGCTGGAGAACGCCCGGCACCGCTGGCCCGCCGTCCGGTTCGAGGTGCGCAACGTCCCCGTGCAGGGTGTGCACGCGGTCCCGCAGGTCGTGCAGGCGGTGAAGGAGCTGGACGCGATCGACGAGGTGGACGTGATCATCGTCGCGCGCGGCGGCGGCAGCGTGGAGGACCTGCTGCCCTTCTCCGACGAGCAGCTGGTGCGGGCCGTGGCCGAGTGCCGTACGCCCGTGGTGTCCGCGATCGGGCACGAGCCGGACAATCCGCTGCTGGACCACGTCGCCGACCTGCGGGCCTCCACGCCGACCGACGCGGCGAAGAAGGTCGTGCCGGACGTCGGCGAGGAGCTGGAGCGGGTGCGGATGCTGCGGGACCGCGCGCGGCGCTGCATGAACGCGTATCTGGAGCGGGAGGAGCGGGGGCTGGCGCATGCGCTGGCGCGGCCCTCGATAGAGGATCCGCACCGGATGATCGACGAGCGCGCCGACCATGTGGCCGCGCTCCTCGACCGGGGCCGGCGGACCCTGGGGCATCTGCTGGACCGCGCGGAGTCGGAGCTGACGCACACGCACGCGCGCGTGGTGGCCCTCTCCCCCGCGGCGACGCTCCAGCGCGGTTACGCGGTGCTGCAACGGGCGGACGGGCATGTGGTGCGCGATCCCGCCGAGGTGACGGCGGGCGAGGCGCTGCGCGCCCGCGTCGCCGAGGGTGAATTCACAGTGAAGGTGAGCGAATGACGAGCAAGGTGGACGAGGCGCTGTCGTACGAGCAGGCGCGCGACGAGCTGATCGAGGTCGTACGGCGGCTGGAGGCGGGCGGTACGTCGCTGGAGGAGTCCCTGGCGCTGTGGGAGCGCGGCGAGGAGCTGGCCAAGGTGTGCCGGCGCTGGCTGGAGGGGGCCCGGGCCCGGCTGGACGCGGCGCTGGCCGAGGAGGAGGAAGGGGAAGCGGAGGACGGCGGCGAGTAGGGAGCCGGCGGCGGGTTGTGAGGCGGGTCACCGCTCCCCAGATGTAGTTGAAGCTTAAACCTCGCCTGTCGTAGGGTCGGTGACGTCAGCCGGTCCGGCACCGCGGGCCGGACGCGCCCCTGAGGAAGTCACCCATGTCTCTCGTTCTTGACCCCGCCGCCCAGGACCTGCTGTTCCGCGAGGCCCGCACCGCGAACACCTTCACCGACGAGCCGGTGACCGAGGAGCAGGTGCAGGCGATCTACGACCTGGTCAAGTACGGCCCCACCGCCTTCAACCAGACCCCGCTGCGCGTCACCCTGGTCCGCTCGGCCGAGGCCCGCGAGCGCCTGGTGAAGCACATGGCCGAGGGCAACCAGGCCAAGACCGCCACCGCCCCGCTGGTCGCGATCCTCTCCGCGGACAACGAGTTCCACGAGGAGCTGCCGGCCCTGTTCCCGGCCTTCCCGCAGGCCAAGGACGTCTTCTTCGCCGAGCGCGCGGCCCGCGAGGGCTCCGCCACGCTGAACGCCGCGCTCCAGGCCGCCTACTTCATCATCGGCGTCCGCGCCGCCGGCCTCGCCGCCGGCCCGATGACCGGCTTCGACCCCGAGGGCGTCCGCAAGGAGTTCCTGGACGACGACCACACCCCGCTGATCATCGTCAACATCGGCAAGCCGGGCCCGGACGCCTGGTACCCGCGCTCCCCGCGCCTGGCCTACGAGGACGTCGTCACGACCGTCTGAGCCACGCGAGCACGACGAAGAGGCCCCCGGCACCGCCGGGGGCCTCTTCGTATGTGCCGTACACGGGGAGAGCGGACGGGTCACTCCATCTTCAGCGCCGCCGCCATCGTCCTCAGCTCCTCGAAGGAGCCGGTGCCGGCCACCACCGTCGTGGAACCGGGCGTGTCCCGGAGCACCAGGGCGTCGTACCGGCCGCCGGTGTAGCGGGTCCAGGTACGGCCGCCGATCTCCTCGGTCCGCTTGGTCGCCGACGCGCCCTGGCTGGCCTGGTCGATGAAGTCGGCGGGCTTCTCCGTGGCCTGCTCGATCTGCACGTACTGGCCGTCCGGGGTCCGGAAGCCGAGGTGCCAGCGGTCGGACTTCTCGCCCTGGAAGCGTACGGAGGTCGCCTTCCAGGTACTCGGCAGGCCCTCCGGCGCGGCCACCGGGTAGCTCGCCGCCCGGCGGGCCGTGACCAGTTCGACCCGGTAGTCGACCCGCTTGAGGTCGGGAACGTGATCGTCGTGCGGGATGGCGATGAAGTAGACGACCAGTCCCGCGATGCCGATCAGGGCCAGGGAGAGAATCATGTCCCGGGCCGTCTTCTGCTTACCGTTCGAACCTGCCACGCCCCCTATCGTCGCAGGTGCCCCAAGCGCTCATCCGTGGGGTCCCCTGCTCATTTTGTCTGCCTAACGATAGAGTCGGGTCCAAGACCCTCATCCGGCCGTCGTCGTATCAGAAAGGTGCGCTCCGATGACCGAAAACCACCACCTGCCGTCCGAGCTGGACGTCCCCTCCGAGGCTCCCGACCGCAACCTCGCCCTGGAACTCGTCCGGGTGACCGAAGCCGCCGCGATGGCCGCGGGCCGCTGGGTCGGGCGCGGCGACAAGAACGGCGCCGACGGTGCCGCGGTGCGCGCCATGCGGACCCTCGTCTCCACCGTGTCGATGAACGGCGTGGTCGTCATCGGCGAGGGCGAGAAGGACGAGGCCCCGATGCTCTTCAACGGGGAGCACGTGGGCGACGGCACCGGTCCCGAGGTCGACATCGCCGTCGACCCGATCGACGGCACCACGCTGACGGCCAAGGGCATGCCGAACGCGATCGCCGTCCTCGCCGCCGCCGAACGCGGCGCGATGTTCGACCCGTCCGCCGTGTTCTACATGGACAAGCTGGTCACCGGCCCCGAGGCGGCGGACTTCGTCGACATCAACGCGCCCGTGGAGGTGAACATCCGGCGCATCGCCAAGGCCAAGCGGTCCTCGCCGGAGGACGTGACCGTCGTCATCCTGGACCGGCCGCGGCACGAGGATCTGATCCGCGAGGTCCGGGACGCCGGCGCGCGCATCAAGCTGATCTCCGACGGTGACGTGGCCGGCTCGGTGTACGCGCTGCGTGAGGGCACCGGCGTCGACCTGCTGCTCGGCATCGGCGGCACCCCGGAGGGCATCATCTCGGCCTGTGCCGTGAAGTGTCTGGGCGGGACCATCCAGGGCAAGCTGTGGCCGAAGGACGACGAGGAGCGGCAGCGGGCGATCGACGCCGGGCACGATCTGGACCGGGTGCTCACGACGGACGACCTGGTGTCCGGGGAGAACGTGTTCTTCGTCGCCACCGGGATCACCGACGGGGAGCTGCTGCGGGGGGTCCGGTACCGGTCGGAGACCGCGCTGACCGAGTCGATCGTGATGCGGTCGAAGTCGGGGACGGTGCGGAGGATCTTCTCCGAGCACCGGCTGAGCAAGCTGCGGGCCTACAGCGCGATCGACTTCGACCGGGCCAAGTAAGGCCGCCTGCTCGGAGGGGGCGCGTGGAGCGTCGGCGGCCGCGGGTCGTCGACGGTTGCTCGCGCAGTGCCCCGCGCCCCCGGCAGGGAAGCGCCCTCGGTGCGGAGAGGGCGCTCCTCGTCCACGTGTTTCAGCCCGCCATACGGTTCGCCGATGCCCTCGCCGCCTTCTTCAGTTCCAGGTCCCTGCGGCGGCGCCTCGCCAGGACCACTCGGCGTTCGGCTGCCGTGAGGCCGCCCCAGACGCCGTAGGGCTCGGGCTGGAGGAGGGCGTGTTCGCGGCACTCGACCATGACCGGGCAGCGGGAGCAGACGCGTTTGGCCGCCTCTTCGCGGGACAGCCGGGCGGCGGTCGGTTCCTTCGACGGGGCGAAGAACAGGCCGGCCTCGTCGCGCCGGCACACCGCCTCGGTGTGCCAGGGAGCGTCTTGGCCCCTGTCGCGCGCTGGCACCCGCTGGGCCGGAACGGCAGCGACCTGCAGGGACGAATGCGGCGGTTGCAGCACGGTCTACTCCTGACGACGGCTTCGCGAGCGAGAGACGATGCAGCAAGGCCTACCCGCTGTGCGTGCGCCTATGCACAGCGTTCCCGTCCGCAGGCGAACGGCGCGTCGTTCACACCCCCCGGCGTCAGTCCCCCAGGTGTTTGCGCAGCTTGCGGTCCACCTTGTCCTGGACGCGTTCCAGGATGTCCGCCACGCTCTTGCCCCGCTTGGGCCGCGCCTCCACGTTGCCGAGGACGGCCCAGCCGTCGACGTAGACCACGGGCGCGTCGGAGTCGACCGAGTCCAGCGGGCTCACCTCGAAGTTGCCGAGCACACCGCCGCCGGTGCCGCGCAGCGAGATGTTCTCCGGGACGCGGATCTGGACGTCGCCGAAGACGGAGACCGCCTTGATGACCACCTGCTGGTACTCGAAGATCGCCTCGCTGAGGTCGATCTCGACGCTGCCGAAGACGGCGTACGCGTGCAGCCGGCGTCCGGCCCGCCAGCGGCCCCGGCGCACGGCGCTGCTGAACACCGCCACCACGTTCGCGTCGGCCTCCACCGGGATCGCGCCCGGGGTGGGCCGGGGCGGCACCGGCGTGTAGCCGGGTGCGGTGGGGCGCTGGTGGGCGGCGGGCAGGTCCCGGATGAATACCTCCAGCTCACCCACCGTCTTGGCGTGCAGCACCCCGTCCACGCGCTCGGCGTGTTCCTCGGCGGTCAGCCGGCCCTCGGCCAGGGCCTCGCGGAGGATGTCGGCGACCCGGTCGCGGTCGGCGTCGGAGGCGCGCAGTTCGGCGGCGGGTGTGGGTGCGGTCTGCTTCTGAAGGTCCACGAAGGCAGCGTACCCAAACACGATAGATCGCGACACCCCTGATTGAGCCTTACCTCACAGGTTCGCCGCCGAGGGCAGGTTCTACGCTGGGGAGGCTCGCCAGCGTCGGCGGGCGGCCGTCCGTCACAGTGAGGAATGGGCTGAGATGCCTGAGTTCGCGTACACCGATCTGCTCCCCCAGGGCGAGGACACCACCCCGTACCGGCTGGTGACCTCAGAGGGCGTCTCCACGGTCGAGGGACCGGACGGGCGGACGTTCCTCAAGGTGGAGCCGGAGGCGCTGCGCAAGCTGGCCGAGGAGGCCATCCACGACATCCAGCACTACCTCCGCCCGGCCCACCTCGCCCAACTGCGCCGGATCATCGACGACCCGGAGGCGTCGGGCAACGACAAGTTCGTCGCGCTCGACCTGCTGAAGAACGCCAACATCGCGGCGGCCGGCGTGCTGCCCATGTGCCAGGACACCGGCACGGCGATCGTCATGGGCAAGCGCGGGCAGAACGTGCTCACGGCCGGCGAGGACGAGAAGCACCTGTCCCACGGCATCTACGACGCCTACACCAAGCTGAACCTGCGCTACTCGCAGATGGCTCCGCTCACCATGTGGGAGGAGAAGAACACCGGCTCCAACCTGCCGGCCCAGATCGAGCTGTACGCCACCGACGGCGGCGCCTACAAGTTCCTGTTCATGGCGAAGGGCGGCGGCAGCGCCAACAAGTCCTTCCTGTACCAGGAGACGAAGGCCGTCCTGAACGAGGCCTCCATGATGAAGTTCCTGGAGGAGAAGATCCGCTCGCTCGGTACGGCCGCCTGCCCGCCGTACCACCTGGCGATCGTCGTCGGCGGCACCAGCGCCGAGTACGCCCTGAAGACCGCCAAGTACGCCTCCGCGCACTACCTGGACAACTTGCCGGCCGAGGGCTCGCCGCTCGGCCACGGCTTCCGGGACAAGGAGCTGGAGGAGAAGGTCTTCGAGCTGACCCAGAAGATCGGCATCGGCGCGCAGTTCGGCGGCAAGTACTTCTGCCACGACGTCCGCGTGGTCCGTCTGCCCCGGCACGGTGCGTCCTGCCCGGTCGCCATCGCCGTCTCCTGCTCCGCCGACCGCCAGGCGGTCGCGAAGATCACCGCCGAGGGCGTCTTCCTGGAGCGGCTGGAGACCGACCCGGCGCGCTTCCTGCCGGACACCACGGACGAGCACCTGGAAGAGGGCGACGTCGTCAAGATCGACCTCAACCAGCCGATGGACACGATCCTCGCCGAGCTGACCAAGTACCCGGTCAAGACGCGGCTGTCGCTGACCGGCCCGCTGGTCGTGGCCCGGGACATCGCGCACGCCAAGATCAAGGAGCGGCTGGACGCGGGCGAGGAGATGCCGCAGTACCTGAAGGACCACCCGGTGTACTACGCCGGTCCGGCGAAGACGCCCGAGGGCTACGCCTCCGGTTCCTTCGGCCCGACCACGGCCGGCCGCATGGATTCCTACGTGGAGCAGTTCCAGGCGGCGGGCGGCTCCAAGGTGATGCTCGCCAAGGGCAACCGCAGCAAGCAGGTCACCGACGCGTGTGCCGCCCACGGCGGCTTCTACCTCGGCTCCATCGGCGGCCCGGCCGCCCGGCTCGCCCAGGACTGCATCAAGAAGGTGGAGGTCCTGGAGTACGAGGAGCTGGGCATGGAGGCGGTCTGGAAGATCGAGGTCGAGGACTTCCCGGCGTTCATCGTGGTGGACGACAAGGGGAACGACTTCTTCACCGATCCGGCCCCCCAGCCGACGTTCACGTCGATCCCCGTGCGCGGCCCTGGCCTGGCGTAGTTGCGCAGGTGGCGGCGGGGACGGATGTCGCCCCCGCCGCCCCTTCCCGTCCACGCCCCCAGGGGCTCCGCCCCTTTCGACCCCGCCGGGGGCTCCCGCCCCCTGACACCCGGCCGCCGGACGAACGAACGGAACGACTTCTTCACCGATCCGGCCCCCCGGCCGGCGTTCACGGGCATCACGGTGCGGGGCCCCGGCCTCGCCCGACCCACTCCCGCCGTCGCTCCCGGGACCGGTCCCGGGCCTGGAGGGGCGACGGACCACGGGGGCCGGAGCGGGCCGTGACGCAGGATCAGCGACCCGGCCACCCACCCGGCCCAATTCCCGGAACATTCCGGTCCCCGCGACCGCTGTACCGGGCATGAGCGAATACCGCATCGAACATGACTCCATGGGCGAGGTCCGGGTCCCGGCCCACGCCAAGTGGCGGGCGCAGACGCAGCGTGCCGTGGAGAACTTCCCGGTCTCCGGACAGCGCATCGAGCGGGCGCACATCGAGGCGCTGGCCCGGATCAAGGCGGCGGCGGCGAAGGTGAACGCCGAGCTGGGCGTGCTGGACAAGGAGGTCGCCGAGGCGATCCAGGACGCGGCCGGGGAGGTCGCCGCGGGCGAGTGGGACGAGCACTTCCCGGTGGACGTGTTCCAGACGGGCTCGGGGACCTCGTCCAACATGAACACCAACGAGGTCATCGCGACGCTGGCGACCGAGCGGCTCGGCCGGGACGTGCATCCCAACGACCACGTGAACGCCTCGCAGTCGTCCAACGACGTCTTCCCGTCGTCCATCCACATCGCGGCCACCGCGGCCGTCACCCATGACCTGATCCCTGCCCTGGAGCACCTCGCCGCCTCGCTGGAGCGCAAGTCCGGCGAGTTCGCGGACGTGGTGAAGTCGGGGCGGACGCACCTGATGGACGCCACGCCGGTGACGCTCGGGCAGGAGTTCGGCGGGTACGCGGCCCAGGTGCGGTACGGCGTCGAGCGGCTCAGGGCCTCCCTTCCGCGCCTCGCCGAGCTCCCGCTGGGCGGCACGGCCGTCGGCACCGGCATCAACACCCCGTCCGGGTTCTCCGCCGCCGTCATCGAGGAGGTCGCCCGGGTCACCGGGCTGCCGCTGACCGAGGCCCGCGACCACTTCGAGGCACAGGGCGCCCGGGACGGCATCGTGGAGACCAGCGGGCAGCTGCGGACCATCGCGGTCGGCCTGACGAAGATCGCCAACGATCTGCGCTGGATGTCCTCCGGGCCGCGCACCGGTCTCGCCGAGATCCGGCTGCCCGACCTCCAGCCCGGCTCCTCGATCATGCCGGGCAAGGTCAACCCGGTGGTCCCGGAGGCCGTGCTGATGGTCGCCGCGCAGGTCGTCGGGAACGACGCCACCATCGCCACCGCGGGCGCCGCCGGGAACTTCGAACTGAACGTCATGCTCCCGGTCATCGCCAAGAACGTCCTGGAGTCGGTCCGGCTGCTCGCCAACGTCTCGCGGCTGCTGGCCGACCGGACCGTCGACGGCATCACCGCCGACCGCGAACGCGCCCGTGAGTACGCCGAGTCGTCCCCGTCGGTGGTGACCCCGCTGAACAAGTACATCGGGTACGAGGAGGCCGCGAAGGTCGCCAAGAAGTCCCTCGCCGAGCGCAAGACGATCCGCCAAGTCGTCCTGGAGAGCGGGTACGTGGAGCGCGGCGACCTGACACTGGAACAGCTGGACGAGGCGCTGGACGTCCTGCGGATGACGCGCCCGTAACCGGGAGCGAACCATTCCGGCCACCCGGGGACAGCCGTGACCCGCGCCGCAGCGTCGTATGCCCGTGCCACCTAATATCTGTGCATGACGGACGACGGAGCGATGACACGAGTGGCGGCGGGACCGGCGGCCTACTGGACCCCGGGGACGCACATCCTGTGGCGCTACCGGGCCAACGGCGGCGAGCAGTTCCACATCGCCCGGCCCGTCACCGTCGTACGCGACGACGCGGAGCTGCTGGCGGTGTGGCTGGCCCCCGGCACCGAGTGTGTGAAGCCGGTCCTGGCCGACGGCACGCCCGTGCACCTGGAGCCGCTGGAGTCCCGGTACACCAAGCCGCGCACGGTCCAGCGGGACCGCTGGTTCGGCACGGGCGTGCTGAAGCTGGCCCAGCCCGGCCGGCCCTGGTCGGTGTGGCTGTTCTGGGATCCGGGCTGGCGGTTCAAGAACTGGTACGTGAACCTGGAGCAGCCGCTGGCCCGCTGGGCGGGCGGGGTGGACTCCGAGGACCACTTTCTGGACATCTCCGTGCATCCGGACCGGAGTTGGCACTGGCGCGACGAGGACGAGTTCGCGCAGGCCCAGCGGGACGGCCTGATGGACGCGGCGACCGCCGAGCGGGTGCGGGCGGCCGGCCGGGATGCGGTGGAGGTGATCCGCTCGTGGGGGCCGCCGTTCACGGACGGCTGGCCGCACTGGCGCCCGGACCCGTCGTGGACGGTACCTTCTCTCCCCGAGGACTGGGACCGCACACCCGCGCGCGTATCCTCATGAGACCCTTGATGCGCCCCCAGGCAAGAAACGTAGGATCGTCCTCCGCAAGGGCTTAGAAGAGCAACTTCCGGGGCATGCGCCGGGCTTGACCGATCGTCACCGAGGGGCGGCAGGACGTGAGCGAGGGGTACCAGGGCACCACCACGAAGGCACGCGGCGACCGGGCCGCCGGCCGCGCGGTTCTCGCCACCGGCACAGCGACCGTCCGCGACCCGGCGGGAATTCCGTTCCTGGGGCACGTATTGCGGGTATCGGGATGTCGGCGGGACCAACTGCGCGCCCGGCGCACCCGGCGCACAGCCCCGGACGGATGGATGCGACACGCGTGACGGAGCAGCCCACCTCCTTCGAACGCCCCCAGCCGGGCGTCGACCCCGCGGAGGCCCGCGGGGCGCTCCTGCGTACCCAGCAGCAGTCCCAGAAGCCTCCGACGCAGCTCGGCAATCCGGCTTTACCCGTACAGGCCCGGGCCGACGGCACACCGTCCGGACCGGGCACCGCCACACCCTGTGGCAAGGGGAAGGAGCCCGCAGTCGGCCAGGGGAAGGAGCCCTCAGTCAACGGCCCCGAGCACGCCCAGCCCGCCGGCACCGAACCCGACGCCCACCGCCCGCGCCCCGCGCCGGAGGCCATCCCGGCGCAGCCCGGCGCCGCCCCGGAGCGGTCGCCGGGAGGTAAGGAGCGCCGTACCGGGCAGGGTCTGCCGCCGGGGCGGCCGATGCCCATGCGGCGCGACGGGGACCGGCTCAGGTTCGTGGGCGCGGCCACCCGGCGGATCGCCCGCGGGCTCGACCTCGACGAGATCGTCATGGGGCTGTGCCGGGCCACCGTACCGACGTTCTCCGACGCGATCCTGGTCTATCTGCGCGAGCCGCTGCCGGTGGGCGACGAACGGCCCAGCGGTCCGGTGGTGCTGCGGCTGCGCCGCACCGACCGGATACCTCAGGAACGGGACACCGACGGGGTGCTGCTGCCGCCGGCGTTCGAGCCGGAGCCGGACCCGTCCGTGCTGTCGGACCTGTCGGCGCTCACCAGCGAGCTGTGCGAGGTGCGGCCGGGCGGCGCGCTGAACGAGGTGCTGCGCGGGGTGCGCCCGGTGTTCGCCGACGCGCCCGCCGCCCGGGACGCGCTGCCGGAGCTGCTCGGCGAGGGCGGTGAGGCGGTCGTACCGGGCGAGCGGCACGCGATCCTCGCGCCGCTGCGCGGCCGGCGCCGGGTGATCGGCGCCGCCCTGTTCCTGCGCCGCCCGGACCGGATCGCGTTCGAGGCGGACGATCTGCTGGTGGCCGCGCAGCTGGCCACGCACAGCGCGCTCGGCATCGACAAGGCGGTGCTGTACGGCCGCGAGGCGTACATCGCCGACGAGTTGCAGCGCACCATGCTGCCCGAGACCCTGCCCCGGCCGACCGGCGTCCGGCTGGCCTCCCGCTATCTGCCGGCGGCGGAGACCGCGCGGGTCGGCGGCGACTGGTACGACGCGATCCCGCTGCCCGGCAGCCGGGTGGCGCTGGTCGTCGGCGATGTGATGGGTCACTCGATGACCTCGGCGGCGATCATGGGCCAGCTGCGCACCACCGCGCAGACGCTGGCCGGGCTCGACCTGCCGCCGCAGGAGGTGCTGCACCACCTGGACGAGCAGGCGCAGCGCCTGGGCACCGACCGCATGGCGACCTGTCTGTACGCGGTCTACGACCCGGTGACGCACCGCATCACGATCGCCAACGCGGGCCATCCGCCGCCCGTGCTGCTGCACCTGGGAGGCCACGCCGAGGTGCTGCGGGTGCCGTCGGGCGCGCCGATCGGGGTCGGCGGGGTCGACTTCGAGGCGGTGGAGCTGGAGGCGCCCGCCGGAGGGACCCTGCTGCTGTACACCGACGGCCTGGTGGAGTCGCGGCTGCGGGACGTGTGGACCGGTATAGAGCAGCTGCGGGAGAAGCTGGCCGCGACCGCGCGGCTGACGGGCCCGGACCATCCGCCGCCGCTGGAAGCGCTGTGCGACGAGGTGCTGGACATGCTCGGCCCGGGCGACCGGGACGACGACATCGCGCTGCTCGCCGCCCGTTTCGACGGGATCGCGCCGAGCGATGTCGCCTACTGGACGCTGGAGCCGGAGGACTCCGCCCCGGGCCAGGCCCGCCGGCTGGCCCGGCGCGCGCTCGCCCGCTGGGACCTGGAGGACCTGACGGACTCGGTGGAGCTGCTGGTCAGCGAGGTCGTGACGAACGCCGTGCGGTACGCGTCGCGGCCGGTGACGCTGCGGCTGCTGCGTACGGACGTGCTGCGTTGCGAGGTCGGCGACGACGTGCCGCAGCTGCCGCGCCTCAGGCAGGCGCGGGCGACGGACGAGGGCGGGCGGGGTCTGTACCTGGTCAACAAGCTGGCCCGGCGCTGGGGTGCGACCCGGCTGAGCACCGGCAAGGTGGTGTGGTTCGAGCTGAACCGCGGCTGAACCCCGTGACGTGCGTAAGGGCGCCCGGTGTGCACCGGGCGCCCTTCGCCGTCGCGTCCTGACGTGGGGCTACGGAACGTTCTCCGGGTCGAGCGGGTTCTCCGGGCTGATCGAAGTCGTCGGCGGACGGCTCGTCGGGGTCTGGCTCGGGGTCTGGGTGGGCGTCTGGCTGGGGGTCTGGGTCGGCGTCTGCGAGGGCGTCTCGGTCGGCGACTGGGACGTCGGCGGCGCGCTGGTCGGCGTCCGCGACGGCGTCTGGGTCGGGGTGTGCGTCACCGTCGGCGTCTCGGTCGGTTCGACGGCCGCGCCCTGCGTGGTGTTCAGGTCGAACGAGGCCTTGTCGGTGACGCCGAAGGTGTACGTGGCCCAGATCTGCGCCGGGTAGCCGCCGCCGTTGATCCGGCCGGGCGGTGGCAGCAGGCCGGTCGCGCCCTTCATGGAGACGTGGGCCTTGGTCTTCGGGTCCTCGCCGAACAGGCCGACGGAGGTGACCAGGTCGGGGGTGTAGCCGGTGAACCAGGCCGACTTGTTCTCGTCGGAGGTACCGGTCTTGCCCGCCACCTGCTGGCCGTCGCGCAGCGGGTTGTTCGCCACGGACTGCTTGGCCGTACCGTCGTCGACCACGCCGGTGAGCACCGAGGTGACCGTGTCGGCGGCCGTACGGCTGATCACGGAGCCGCCGACCGGGTCCGGCATGTCGACCGTCCGGCCCTTGTTCTCCGCCGACTTGATCACCGTCGGGGTCACCTTGTAGCCGTGGTTGGCGAAGGTGGCGTAGATCCCGGCCATCTCCAGGGGGCTGGCGCCCATGGAGCCGAGGGTCTGGGCGGGCACGGCCTGCATGCCCTTGGTGTTCATGCCGAGCTTGCCCGCCGTGCTCATGACCTTGTCCATGCCGACGTCCACGCCCATCTGTGCGAAGACGGAGTTGACGGACTTGTTCATGGCCTGCTGCACGGTGATCTTGTCGTAGTCGACGTCGTCCTCGTTCGGCGGGGCGAAGCCGACCTCGGTGCCGTGGTCCACGACCTGGCGGCGGCTGGTGCCGTCGTAGACGGTGCTCGCGGTGATCGGCTTGCCGTCCTGGGTGGTGGCGTTCTGTTCCAGGGCGGCGGCGAGGATGACCGGCTTGAACGTGGACGCCGGCTGGTAGTCCCGGCGGGTCGCGTTGTCGTAGTAGTGCTTGTAGTAGTCCTGGCCGCCGTAGAGCGCGACGATCCTGCCCGTCTTGGGGTCGACGGAGACGGCGCCGGCCTGCATGGCGCCGTCGACCTTGCGCTTCTTCGGGTCGAGCTTGCCGGTCAGCTGGGTCTTGACGGCCTTCTCCAGCGCGGCCTGCTTCTTCCGGTCGATGTTGAGGGTGATGGTCCAGCCCTTGTCGACGACGGCGTTCTCCGCCTGGGACTGGGTCAGGCCCTCCTGCGCCATGAGCTGCTGCTCCAGCTGCTGGTTGGCGAGTTCGACCAGGTAGCCCTTCTGCCCGCCGAGGCCCGGGGCGCCCTTGGGCTCCTTCGGGTAGGGGAAGTGCAGGGCGTTGCGCTCGGTCTTGGAGAGCCAGCCCTCCTCGACCATGTTGTCCAGGACGTAGTTCCAGCGCTGTGTGACCAGCCGCTTGCCGGTCTTGGTCGCGACGGCCCAGTCGTACTGGCTCGGCGCCTGGAGCAGTGCGGCGAGGTAGGCGCCCTGCGCGACGTCGAGGTCCTCGGCGTCGACGTGGTAGTAGGCCTGGGCGGCGGCCTGGATGCCGTAGGCGTTGCGGCCGTAGTAGCTGGTGTTGATGTAGCCGGCGAGGATGTCGTCCTTGGACTTCTCGCGGTCCACCTTGAGCGAGATGACCAGTTCCTTCAGCTTGCGCGTGACGGTCTGGTCCTGGTTCAGGTAGTAGTTCTTGACGTACTGCTGGGTGATCGTGGAGCCGCCCTGCTTGCCCTTGCCGGACAGCGTGTTGATCAGGCCGCGGGCGGTCCCCCGCAGGTCGACGCCGGAGTCGTGGTAGAAGCTCTTGTTCTCGGCGGCGACGAAGGTCAGCTGGACCTTGCGGGGCACCTTGGACAGGTCGACGATCTCGCGGTTGACCTCGCCCTTGCGGGCCAGGATCGTCCCGTCACTGAACTTGTAGACGTTGCTCTGCTGCTGGGCCGCGGCGTTGCCCTCGGGGATGTCCACGTACAGGTACAGGCCGATGAAGCCCAGGATGCCGAGCAGGCACACGCCGAAGAAGGTCCCGAGGATCTTCTTCCAGCCGAAGATCCGGCGTATGAGGCTCTTGGCGGGCTTGCCGGACGCGGGGCCGCCACCGGAGGCGCCGGGCGCGGTGCCGGCCGAGGGCATGGGCGCGGAGCGGCGGCGCTTGGGCGCCGCGCGGTGGCCGCCGCGCTGTCGCGCTCGTCTCTCTTCCGCTCGTCCCATGGGTCCCTACGCTCGCTTCCGTCTCGGGGTCAGCTCCGAAAGCTAACACCCCTCTATATGACAAAGGGCGTCCGATCCGTTCTTTTACGGACGTGACAATCAGCACCCGCCCCATCGGAACCGACGGCTCTCACTGGTCCAGGGTTGCTCGACGGCGTAAAGTGATATCACTTAGCTAGAACAAAGCTAGGCACGACGCGAACCGGGGGTCCCCTATGTCCATATCCGAGCCGGCCGCCACCGCCGACGTCCCCGAGATGCCCGCGCCCCGCGTGCGGGAGTTCACCGCCCACAGCATCGGCGGCGGACTCGCCCTGCTGCTCGGCCTGATCGGGCTCGGTGCCGCGGTCGCGCTGTTCGGGGCCTCCGGGGCGGCCCCCTCCGACGGGGCCGAGGGCATGCTGATCGTCGCCGGTGCCGTCGTCCTGCTGGCGTCCGTCATCGGGATGCGCGGCCTGAACACGGTCGCGCCGGGCGAGGCCCGGGTCGTCCAGCTCTTCGGGCGCTACCGGGGCACGATCCGGCAGGACGGCCTGCGCTGGGTGAACCCCTTCACCTCCCGGACCCGGATCTCCACCCGGGTGCGCAACCACGAGACCGCCGTGCTGAAGGTCAACGACGCCTACGGCAACCCGATCGAGCTGGCCGCGGTCGTGGTGTGGAAGGTCCAGGACACCGCGCAGGCCACCTTCGAGGTGGACGACTTCACCGAGTTCGTCGCCACGCAGACCGAGACGGCCGTGCGGCACATCGCCATCGAGTACCCGTACGACGCCCATGACGAGGACGGCCTGTCGCTGCGCGGCAACGCCGAGGAGATCACCGAGAAACTGGCCGTCGAGCTGCAGGCGCGGGTGGAGGCGGCCGGGGTGCGGATCATCGAGTCCCGCTTCACGCATCTCGCGTACGCTCCCGAGATCGCCTCGGCGATGCTCCAGCGGCAGCAGGCGGGGGCGGTCGTCGCGGCCCGACGGCAGATCGTGGACGGCGCGGTGGGAATGGTCGAGGCGGCGCTGGCCCGGATCGCGGACGCGGACATCGTGGAACTGGACGAGGAGCGGAAGGCGGCGATGGTGTCGAACCTGATGGTGGTGCTGTGCGGTGACCGGGCCCCGCAGCCGGTCCTCAACACCGGAACGCTCTACCAGTGACGGACCCGGTGACGGACCCTTCGCAGCCGCCGAAGCGCCGGCCGCAGCAGCGCAAGCAGGTGCTGCTGCGGCTGGACCCGCTGGTGTACGAGGCGCTGGCGCGGTGGGCCGGGGACGAGCTGCGGTCGGCGAACGCGCAGATCGAGTTCCTGCTGCGGCGCGCCCTCGCGGAGGCGGGGCGGCTGCCGAAGGACACCGGACCGCTGCCGCGGCGGGGCCGGCCGCCTGTGTCGGAACCGTGACAATCGGCCCCCACCTGCGGGGCCGTACCCGCCGCCACGATCCCTGCACGGCGTGTATACATCCCGCGTATACACCGCATGTACAGTGCTGTCATGTCCATCGGTCACACCCTTCTAGGGCTCCTGGAGTCCGGCCCGCGCCACGGCTACGACCTCAAGCGGGCCTTCGACGAGAAGTTCGGTCACGACCGGCCGCTGCACTACGGCCAGGTCTACTCCACGATGTCCCGGCTGCTGAAGCACGGCCTCGTCGAAGTCGACGGGATCGAGGCCGGCGGCGGCCCCGAGCGCAAGCGGTACGCCATCACCGACGCCGGCATCACCGACGTCGAGCGCTGGCTCGCCACTCCGGAGAAGCCGGAGGAGTACCTCCAGTCGACCCTCTACACCAAGGTCGTCCTCGCCCTCCTCACCCACCGCGACGCGACCGACATCCTCGACACCCAGCGGGCCGAACACCTGCGCAGCATGCGGATCCTGACCGACCGCAAGCGCAAGGGCGACCTCGCGGACCAGTTGATCTGCGACCACGCCCTGTTCCATCTGGAGGCCGACCTGCGCTGGCTGGAACTGACCGCCGCGCGCCTCGACAAGCTCCGTGCGGAGGTGGTGGCCAAGTGACTCCCCCGCCCGGCACCCTGCTCGCCGCCGAGAACCTGCGCAAGTCCTACGGCCCCACGGTCGCGCTCGACGGCGCCGCGTTCTCCATCCACCCCGGCGAGGTCGTCGCCGTCATGGGCCCCTCCGGCTCCGGCAAGTCCACGCTGCTGCACTGCCTGGCCGGCATCGTGCCGCCCGACTCCGGCTCCATCACCTACGACGGCCGGGAACTGGCCGGCATGAGCGACGCCGGGCGCAGCGCCCTGCGGCGCAGCGAGTTCGGCTTCGTCTTCCAGTTCGGGCAGCTCGTCCCGGAGCTGACGTGCGTGGAGAACGTGGCGCTGCCGCTGCGCCTCAACGGCACGTCCCGCAAGGAGGCCGAACGGGCCGCGCTGACCTGGATGGAACGCCTGGAGGTGGACGACCTCAAGGCCAAGCGGCCCGGCGAGGTCTCCGGCGGCCAGGGACAGCGGGTCGCGGTGGCGCGGGCCCTGGTCACCGGACCCCGCGTGCTGTTCGCCGACGAGCCGACCGGCGCGCTCGACTCCCTCAACGGCGAACGCGTGATGGAACTGCTGACCGACGCGGCCCGCTCCACCAACGCCGCCGTGGTCCTGGTCACGCACGAGGCCCGGGTGGCCGCCTACTCCGACCGCGAGATCGTCGTACGCGACGGCAGGTCCCGCGACATGGAGCGCGCCATATGAACGTCCGGCAGTGGTGCAGAGACCTGGGCATGGGGGCCCGGTTCGCCTTGACCGGCGGGCGCGAGGGCTGGGTCCGGATGCTGCTGACGGCGGTCGGCGTCGGCCTGGGCGTGGCCCTGCTGCTGCTGACCACGGCGCTGCCGAACGTGCTGACGGCACGGCACCAGCGCGAACAGGCCCGCCAGGACCACGTCACCTACGGCGCGGCCATGCCGCGCAAGGGCGAGAACACCGTGCTGGTCGGCAACAGCGACACCGAATGGCACTCCAAGGACATCCGGGGCCGGCTGCTGGAG
This sequence comes from Streptomyces sp. NPDC052721, assembly GCF_040678315.1. NCBI lineage: Bacteria > Bacillati > Actinomycetota > Actinomycetes > Kitasatosporales > Streptomycetaceae > Streptomyces > Streptomyces sp. NPDC052721. Next base: position 20,892 of record NZ_JBFATL010000013.1, read on the forward strand.
CCCGAGGGCGCCCGGGCGCCGCTGCCGCCCGGCGTCGACCGCTTCCCGGCGAACGGTGAGATGGTGGCCTCACCCGCGCTGAAGGAACTGCTCTCCTCGGACGGGGGGAAGCTCCTGCGGGAGCGGCTGCCGTACCGGATCACCGGCACGATCGGCGAGGCCGGGCTCATCGGCTCGCACGAGCTGGCCTACTACGCGGGTGCCGACGGTCTGAAGCCGACCCAGAACAGTTCACGGGTGGTGCGGCTGACCGCCTTCGGCGATCCGCACCCGACGACCGAGCGGGCCGACCCGGTGCTCATCCTCATGACACTGGTCGTGTTCGTCGCCCTGCTGACACCGGTCGCCGTCTTCATCGCCGCGGCCGTACGGTTCGGCGGCGAGCGACGCGACCGCAGGCTGGCCGCGCTGCGGCTGGTGGGCTCCGACAGCCGGATGACCCGCCGGATCGCGGCGGGCGAAGCGCTGGCCGGGTCGCTGCTCGGACTGGCCGTCGGCACGGTGTTCTTCCTGATCGGACGGCAGGCGGCGGGCTCGGTGGAGGTCATGGGGGAAAGCTTCTTCCCGAGCTACCTCGACCCCTCCCCCGCGCTGGTCGCGCTGGTCGCGGTGGCGGTCCCGGCGGCCGCCGTGCTGGTGACGCTGCTGGCGATGCGCGGGGTGGTCGTGGAACCGCTCGGCGTGGTGCGTACGGCCAAGCAGGCCCGGCGGCGCCTGTGGTGGCGGCTGCTGCTGCCGCTCGCGGGCCTCGCGATGCTGTACCCGATGATCGGCAACGGCCGCTCCCACGGCGACTTCAACCAGTACCTCGTCACCGGCGGCGTGCTGCTCCTCCTGGTCGGCGTCACCGCGCTGCTGCCCTGGCTGGTGGAGGCGTTCGTCACCCGGCTCGGCCCGGGCGCGGTCTCCTGGCAACTGGCCGTACGCCGACTGCAGTTGAGCAGCGGTACGGCCGCCCGCATGGTCAACGGCATCGCGGTTGCGGTGGCCGGGGCGATCGCGTTGCAGATGCTGTTCGCGGGCGTGGAGAGCGAGTACACCCAGAACACCGGCCGCGATCCGAACCGGGCCTCGATGGAGGTCGACCTGTCGGACCGGTCCCGGCTGCCGCTGGCCGCCCACGAGTTGGCCCACACCAAGGGGGTGCGGGCGTCGGTGGCCCTCTCGTCCGGCGGGCTCGGTGACAAGCGTCGCGACCCCGGCACCACGGCGAGCCTCACCGTCGGCGACTGTGCCGCGCTGCGCGAACTGGCCCAGCTGCCGTCCTGCCGGGACGGTGACGTCTTCGTCCTCCCCGGCGCGGACGACGACGCCGCCGTGCGGGCCCTCATGCGGCCCGGCCGGCACGGCTTCATCGACGCCACCTACACGGGCAGCGACCGCGGCCGGGAGATCCCCTGGACCGTGCCGGCCGGTGCGCGACAGGTGACCGCCCGCAAGGACGCGCTCCGGTCCGACGTCACCGGCCTGCTGCTGACCCCGGCCGCGCTGCCCGCCGGGGCCGGGTCGACGCTGTACCACCAGGTCTACGTCCGCCTCGACCTGTCGGTGCCGCACGCGGACGAGTACGTGCGGAACACGGCCGCACGGGTGGACCGCCTCGCCAGTGCCTGGCGGTGGGCGGCGACCGCCCAGTCCAACAAGTACGCCTCGCTGCGCACCGGACTGTTCATCGGCGCTGTCTGTGTCCTGGCGCTGATCGGGGCGAGCCTGCTGGTCTCCCAGCTCGAGCAGTTGCGCGAGCGGCGCAAGCTGCTGTCGTCGCTGGTCGCCTTCGGCACCCGGCGCCGCACGCTCGGCCTGTCGGTGCTGTGGCAGACGGCCGTACCGATCACGCTCGGTCTGCTGCTGGCCTCGGCGGTGGGTCTGACCCTCGGCGCGGTCCTGCTGAAGATGGCGGCGTCCCCGGTCTCCGTCGACTGGGCGAGCGTCCTGTCCATGACCGGCGCCGGTGCGGCGGTGGTCCTCGCGGTCACGGTGCTCAGTCTGCCGCCGCTGGTACGGATGATGCGGCCGGAGGGGCTGCGCACGGAGTGAGTCCGCCGTCGACCGGCTGCGACACCGTCGTGGCCGGTCGCGCGGTTCCCCGCGCCCTACGGGGCGCTCACGCCCCCAGCACCCTTACGGGCAACGCCCGCAACGCCTCCCGCAACGCCCCCGCCAACTCCTCGTACTCCGCGGAGCGCGCCGCGCCCGCGCGCATCGCGAACGCGACCCGGCGGCTCGGGGCCGGCTCGGCGAAGTACCCGGTCAGCAGCTGACTGCTGCGGGTGGTCTCCAGCTTCAGCGCCGTGCGCGGGAGCAGCGTGCAGCCGAGGCCGCCGGCCACCAGCTGGACCAGCGTGGACAGGCCGGCGGCCGTGGTGGTGACCGGCGCGTCCTCGCGGCCGGCCTCCCGGCAGATGTCCAGCGCCTGGTCGCGCAGGCAGTGACCCTCGTCCAGAAGGAGCAGGTTCAGCTCCTTCAGTGCCTCACGGGGGATGCCCTCCCGTCCGCCGAGCCAGTGGTCGAGCGGGGTGACGAGCACGAAGTCCTCGTCGAAGAGGGGGAGTTCGACGACTCCGGGGACGCCGAGCGGCACGGCCAGCAACAGCAGGTCGAGCCGCCCGGAGTTCAGGCCGTCGACCAGGTTGGCGGTCTGCTCCTCGTGCACCTGGAGGTCGAGGTGCGGGTAGCGGTCGTGGACGAGCCGCAGCACGGTCGGCAGCAGATAGGGCGCGACCGTGGGGATCACGCCGAGGCGGAGCACTCCCGTGAAGGGCGCCCGGACCGCCTCGGCCTCCTCCAGGAGCGCGCCCACCGCGTCCAGCACCGCCTTGGCCCGCACGGCCAGCCGCTTCCCCGCGGGCGAGAGCAGCACCTTGCGGGTCGTACGCTCCAGGAGGGTCACGCCGAGGGTCTCCTCCAGGGCCGAGACCGCGCCCGAGAGGGCGGGCTGGCTCATCCCGATGGCCGCCGCAGCGTCCCGGAAGTGCAGATGCTCGGCCACGGCGGCGAACGCCCGCAGCTGCGCCAGGCTCGGCTGTCTGCGTTTGCCGTTACTCACGGTCACTGATAGCTACCTCCGATCAACACGACCGAGTGTAGCTATTTCACTAATCAATGCACCCTGTGCCAACATCGACAACGTCCAACCCATGGGAAACACCCCAAAAGGGAAGTTTCTTCGCTGCAAGGAGAGCGTGTGCTCACTGTCGGTGACAAGTTCCCCGAGTTCGAACTGACCGCCTGCGTCTCGCTGGAGAAGGGCAAGGAGTTCGAGCAGATCCACCACAAGTCCTACGAGGGCAAGTGGCTCGTGGTCTTCGCCTGGCCCAAGGACTTCACGTTCGTGTGCCCGACCGAGATCGCCGCGTTCGGGAAGCTGAACGACGAGTTCGCCGACCGCGACGCCCAGATCCTCGGCTTCTCGGGTGACTCCGAGTTCGTCCACCACGCCTGGCGCAAGGACCACCCGGACCTGACCGACCTGCCGTTCCCGATGATGGCGGACCCCAAGCACGAGCTGATGCGCGACCTCGGCATCGAGGGCGAGGACGGCTACGCCCAGCGTGCCGTCTTCGTCGTGGACCCGAACCACGAGATCCAGTTCACGATGGTCACCGCCGGTTCCGTGGGCCGTAACCCCAAGGAGGTCCTGCGGGTCCTGGACGCCCTGCAGACCGACGAGCTGTGCCCCTGCAACTGGACCAAGGGCGAGCAGACCCTGGACCCGGTCGCGCTGCTGGCTGGTGAGTGACCCGTGTCGCTCGACTCCCTGAAGTCCCGTATCCCGGACTACGCCAAGGACCTGAAGCTCAACCTGGGCTCGGTCATCGGCAACTCGGAGCTGCCGGCCCAGCAGCTGTGGGGCACGGTGCTGGCGACCGCCATCGCCTCCCGTTCCCCGATCGTGCTGCGTGAGCTGGAGCCGGAGGCGAAGGCGAACCTCTCGCCGGAGGCGTACCAGGCCGCCAAGTCGGCCGCCGCCGTCATGGCGATGAACAACGTCTTCTACCGCACCCGGCACCTGCTGTCCGACCACGAGTACGGCACCCTGCGCGCGGGCCTGCGGATGAACGTCATCGGCAACCCGGGCGTGGAGAAGGTCGACTTCGAGCTGTGGTCGTTCGCGGTCTCCGCGATCAACGGCTGTGGCATGTGCCTGGACTCGCACGAACAGGTGCTGCGCAAGGCCGGCGTGGAGCGCGAGACCGTCCAGGAGGCGTTCAAGATCGCCTCCGTGGTCCAGGCCGTGGGCGTCACCCTCGACGCCGAGGCCGTGCTGGCTCAGTAAGCCGTACGTCGAGGACCCCGCTCACCCCTGGTGGGCGGGGTCCTCCGCGTTCCGGGCCTCGGCCTCCTCCGCGTTCCGGGCCTCGGTCTCCTCCGCGTTCCGAGTCTCGGCCGACTGCGCGTTCCGGGCCTCGGCCTCGCCCGCGGGCTCGGCAGAGGTGTGCCGCTGGACATCCTGCGAATACTGCCGCAGGTACCCCACCACCGTGTTCGTCACCGCCACCAGCGGTACGGCCACCACCGCGCCGCCGATGCCGGCCACCATGCCGCCGGCGGCCACGGTCAGGACGACCGCCAGCGGGTGGACCCGGACCGCGCGGCCGAGGATGAACGGCTGCAGGACGTGTCCCTCGATCTGCTGGACCGCGAGGACGACGACGAGGGTCATGACGGCGGTGAAGACGCCCTGGGTGACCAGCGCCACGATCACCGCGAGGGCGCCGGAGGCGACCGCGCCGACCAGCGGGATGAACGAGAACAGGAAGATGAACACGGCCAGCGGGACGGCCATCGGCACGTCCAGGAAGTAGATGCCGATGCCGATGAAGATGGCGTCGATGAGGGCGACCAGGACCGTGCCCCGGACGTAGGCCGTCAGGGTGCGCCAGGCGCGCGGCCCGGCGCCGGCCACGCCCGGCCGGGCGGCGGCGGGCACCAGCTTCAGGAACCACTCCCAGATGCGCTTGCCGTCGTAGAGCAGGAACAGCGTCGAGAAGAACACCAGCAGGATGCCGGTGAGGGCCTCCACGATGACCTGGACACCCTCCAGACCGGCGGACGTTATCTGGTCGGCGTTGGCGCCGATCGCCTCGCGGAGGTTCTTGGCGATCTGGTTGATCTGCTTGTCGGTGACGTGGAAGGGGCTCTTCAGCAGCCAGTTGCGCAGGTCGTCGATGCCGCTCTGGATCTGGTTGGAGAGCGTGTCGATGTTCTCCATGACCTGCCAGGTCACGAACCAGCCCATCAGGCCGATGACGACGAAGCCGCTGATGGCGGTGAGCGCGGTGGCCGGGCCGCGCGGCACCCCGCGCCGGGTGAGCCGGGCGACCGTCGGCTGGAGCAGCGCGGTGACCAGCAGGGCGATGACGAAGGCGAACACCACCAGTTGGATGGCGGTGATGACCCGCATCAGCACCCAGACCGTGCCGGCCAGCACCAGCAGCCGCCAGCCCGCCTCGGCGGCGACCCGGACACCCCAGGGCACGGCCTGGGCCGGGTCGGGGCGGTGACCGGACGGCCCTGCGGGCCGGCGGGCGGGCACAGCCGTGGCGGCAGGCGCGTCGGCCGGCCCCGAATCGACGGAGGCGGCGCGCTCGGCGGCCTCGCCGTGCTCCTTCTCCACCTCGGCGCGACGCTCGTCCAGGCGCTCGCTCATCTCGGTGAGACCGGCCCCCAGCCGGCCGAGCCAGCCTGGCACTCGCGACATGATCCGTCCTCTTTCCCCGCGTCCCCGGGTGCTCGCCACCACTCCCCCCTGGAGTCGTTCCGATACGACCGTACAGGGCGAAAGCCCCTCCCCTAAGGACGGGGAGGGGCTGCGCGGGGTTGAGGGGGCACCGGCGATGAGGCGCGGTGCCGGCAGAGCGCCTAGTACCAGTGGTTGGCCTGCCAGAACGACCAGGCCTGGCACGGGCTGCCGTACCGGCTGTTCATGTAGTTGAGGCCCCACTTGATCTGGGTGGCCGGGTTGGTCTGCCAGTCGGCGCCGGCCGAAGCCATCTTGGAGCCGGGCAGGGCCTGGAAGAGGCCGTAGGCACCGGAGGAGGCGTTCACCGCGCGGTAGTTCCAGCTGGACTCGTGGTCCACGATGTTGCTGAAGCACTGGAACTGGCCGCCGCCCACCATCTGACGGGCCATCGCCTGGATCTGCGCCACGCTGTAGCTGCCCTGCACCGGGAAGCTGGAGGAGTCGCGGACGTCGGTCCCACGGCTGGCCGCGGCCTTGGCCTCGGCGCGCTCCTTCGCCTCCTTGGCCGCCTTCTCGGCGAGCTCCTTCTTGGCGATCGCGGTCTCGGCGGCGGCCTTGCGGGCCGCTTCCTCGGCGTCCTTCTTGGCGCTCACGTCCGCGGCGATGGCCTGCGCGTCGGCCTGCTGCGTCAGGGACGCGGTCTGCACCTGCGCCTGCTGACCGGCGGGTATGTCGGCGAGGAGCGTGGTGTCGGCTGCCGTCGCCTCGGCGTCGTTGGTCTGCGCGGTGCTGCCCGAGGCAACGCCGACGACGCTTCCGACAGCGGTGACCGCGGTGGCGGATGCCACTGCGAATCCCCGGACCGAAATCCGGCTCACACGGTTTCCTTCCAGCATCGCCCGCTTCGGTGACCCTGGCGGACGCAATCGTGCCCCTGACACTGGCCTCCCAACTGCGGGGTCACGGGAGGCGCGGGCCCGGTGGGCAACTCCCCCGAAGGGAGCGCCGCGTGGTGCTCGGGCGGCATACGACGGACTCTATGGAGTTGGTGGTGCTCAGGTGGTGCCGTACCGCTGGGGGTACAACTGTGTCGTATGCGGGGCCTGACAGGAACGAGACTCTGCCGTAACCGGACGCCGCGTGGCAATTCTGTGTTGCGTGTGAAAGCTCACATCCTGTTTGGCCCTAGGGATTTCAGGAAAGCTCCACGCGCGAAGGCGCCGCCCGGCTAGGCTCGTGGCCTTTGCCGGACGGCGCCAACAGCCGTCAGTCGCTGGTCAGATGCGTCAGATGTGTCCGTCCTCCAGCATTTCGGTCACAAGCGCCGCAATCTGGGACCGCTCGGAACGCGTCAGCGTGACATGCGCGAAGAGTGGGTGTCCCTTCAGCTTCTCCACCACGGCGACCACCCCGTCGTAGCGGCCTACGCGCAGATTGTCCCGCTGTGCCACGTCGTGCGTGAGAACGACCCGCGAATTGGCGCCGATCCGGGACAGGACGGTCAGCAGTACGTTCTTCTCCAGGGACTGCGCCTCGTCCACGATCACGAACGCGTCGTGCAGCGAGCGCCCGCGGATGTGGGTCAGCGGAAGCACCTCCAGCATCCCGCGCGCGGTGACCTCCTCGATGACCTCCCGGCTGGTGACCGCCGACAGGGTGTCGAAGACGGCCTGCGCCCACGGGCTCATCTTCTCCGCCTCGGTGCCCGGCAGATAGCCCAGCTCCTGCCCGCCGACCGCGTACAACGGCCGGAAGACCATCACCTTCTGGTGCTGGCGGCGCTCCAGGACCGCCTCCAGGCCCGCGCACAGCGCCAGCGCCGACTTGCCGGTGCCGGCCCGGCCGCCCATCGAGACGATGCCGACGTCCGGGTCGAGCAGCAGGTCGAGCGCGATGCGCTGCTCGGCGCTGCGGCCCTTGATACCGAACGCCTCCCGGTCGCCGCGCACCAGCCGGACGTTGCCCTCGGCGGTGACCCGGCCGAGCGCCTTGCCGCGCTCGGACTGGATGGTCAGACCGGTGTGCACGGGCAGGTCGGCCGCCTCCGGGACGTACACGTGCCCTTCCTCGAAGAGGATGTCCACCTGCTCGCCCGGCAGGGTGAGTTCGGTCATCCCGGTCCAGCCGGAGTTCTCCGTGATGGCCAGTTCGGCCCGGTACTCCTCGGCGAGAAGGCCGACCGAGGACGCCTTGATCCTGAGCGGCAGGTCCTTCGACACGACGGTGACGTCGAACCCCTCGGCCTGCAGATTGCGGGCCACCGCGAGGATGCGCGAGTCGTTGTCCCCCAGGCGGTAGCCGGTGGGCAGCACGCTGGGATCCGAGTGGTTGAGCTCGACCCGGACCGTCCCGCCCAGTTCCCCGATCGGGATGGGGGCGTCGAGGCGACCGTGCTTCACCCGGTAGTCGTCCAGCAGGCGCAGCGCCTGGCGGGCGAAGTAGCCGAGTTCCGGATGGTGCCGCTTGGCCTCCAGCTCCGTGACCACCACGATGGGGAGCACGACCTCGTGCTCGTCGAAGCGGGCCAGGGCGTTCGGGTCGGCCAGCAGGACGCTGGTGTCGAGAACATACGTGCGCCGGTCGGGCTTGTGGCGCTTTGTGCTGGTCACCACGGAAGGACGTACCCCCTCGGATGAGGTCGGGGAGCGACGAAGTGATGCTGGACCGGTGTCCGGCCCCCGCGCACGGCGGGCCGTGAACCGGCCCTCCGCGGCTGCTTCCGTGCGGTGACCGCACGGTCGGGCTGGTGCAAAGGGCCTCCCGGGCGGGCGACCCCGTGCCGCCCGCTGAGATCCGACGCCCGTGGTTCGGGCGTCGACCTGCTTGGCTTATGCCCTCGATGATGCGCGGCCATGCAAATGCGGCCACCAGCGCGCCGGTGAACTCCTTGTTACATCCCCGCCAATCGGGGTACACGACAACGCCCCGTCACCGGGCGGTGACGGGGCGGGGCCGGCGGGTCAGCCGCCGTACCGGCGGTGACGTGCGGCGTAGTCGCGCAGGGCGCGCAGGAAGTCGACCTTCCGGAAGGCCGGCCAGAAGACCTCGCAGAAGTAGTACTCCGAATGAGCGGTCTGCCAGAGCATGAATCCGGACAACCGCTGTTCCCCGCTGGTGCGGATCACCAGGTCGGGGTCGGGCTGGTCGCCGGTGTACAGGTGACGGCCGATCATGTCGATGTCCACGGACTCGGCGAGGTCCTCCATCGACACGCCCTTGTCCTGCGCGTCGAGCAGCATGGAGCGCACGGCGTCGGCGATCTCCTGCCGGCCGCCGTAGCCGATGGCCACGTTGACGAGTATCCCGTCGATGTGGGCGGTGGCCTCCTCGGCCTCCTTCAGGGCCGTCTGCATCTGGCCGGGCAGCAGGTCCGTCGTGCCGACGTGGTGCACCCGCCAGCGGCCGTCGGCGGCGAGCGTGCGGACGACGTCCTCGATGATGCCGAGCAGGGGGACGAGCTCCTCCTGCGGCCGGTCGAAGTTGTCGGTGGACAGCAGCCACAGGGTGACGACCTCGACGTCGGTCTCGCTGCACCAGCCGAGGAACTCCTCGATCTTCTCGGCACCGGCCCGGTGCCCGTGGACGGTGCTGGAGCCGGACGCCTTCGCCCAGCGGCGGTTGCCGTCCATGATGACGCCGATGTGCTTGGGCACCTGAGCGTGGTCCAGGTGGCCTTCCACCCGGCGTGCGTAGAGCCTGACGAGCAGGCCGCGCAGCTTGTCGCGCAGGTTCACGTGACCCTCCGGGGGTTGGGCGCGGGGGATGGGGTGCCGGAGCCGTTGAGCCTACCGCTGCTCGGGGGTTGGTCATGGCCCGCCCCTTCGGTGGGGACGGCGGACCGGGGCCGGGAGGTTCCCGGACCGGATTCCCGGAACAGGACGAAAAACGGGCCGGTCCGTGGGGGGGAGACGGACCGGCCCGAGGGGGGGTTTCCACCATAACCCTTCGTAAGGGATGGTGGGTGCATCGGCGGGCCACAACTACTCTCCGGAATCGCCCGGCGACGCCCCGGTGGGCGCGGAATGCGTGATTCATGGGGGCTTCATGGCCGGTTCACAGCGGAATTCCAGGGAAATCCGGTCGGATAGGAATGGATTCGCAAGGATTAGGCCATCTTGGGGGCTCATCGGCGAGTTGCCCCGGGTCCCTCCAACGGGCGACGCCGTCAGCGAAGGGTGGACTTGACGCCTCCGCTACGCCATCAGGCGCAGGACCCACGGCTCCACGGCATCGCGCAGCCCCCTCCACTGCGCGGTACCGCCCGCGCAGCTTTGCTGACGCGAATAACCTTGGTCTGAACTTACGTGACCGGCGAGACCGATGTGAACCACGCTCGATAACAATGTGGAAACCCCAGGCGAACTCCGGTCGAACCACGGTCGAACTCCGGTCAGCGATCCGGCTTCCGTACGTCGAAGAGATGCCGGGCGCTGTACGCGACGAACGGCCCCTCCTTCTCGATCCGTTCGTGCAGGGCACGCAGCTGCGGCTCGTACGCCCCGACCGTGAAGCCCGGGACCATCCACACCACCTTGCGCAGGAAGTGGACGACGGCCGCGATGTCGTGGAACTCCATCCGCAGCCGCTCCGCCCGCAGCCCGGCCACCTCCAGGCCCGCCGCCTCGGCGTCGGCCCGCTCGCGCTCGGGGGCACGGCCGCCACGCACCTGCTCCGACTGCGGCCCGAGGAAGTACTCGACCAGCTCGAAGGCGCTGCCCGGCCCCACGTGCTGGGCGAAGTAGGTGCCCCCGGGCCGCAGCACCCGGGCGATCTCCGCCCAGTACGGCCGCACCGGGTGCCGGCTGAGCACCAGGTCGAACGCCCCGTCGGCGAACGGCAGCGGCGCGTCGTCCGCAGCGGCGACCACCACGACACCCCGGGGCCGCAGCAGGGCGGTGGCCTTCGCCACGTTCGGCGGCCAGCCCTCGGTGGCCGCGGCCAGCACCGGCGCGGCGGGCTCCGCCCGGCTCAGGGCGAAGTCCAGCACCTCCCCGCCGCCGGTCTGGATGTCCAGCACGGCCTCGGCGCCGGCCAGCCGCTCCCCCGCCGACCGGGCATACCCCCACGACGGCCGCTCCTCGGTGGCCCGGCCCTCGAACCACGAGAAGTCCCACCCCTCGGTCGGCACGGCGGCACCCTCGGCCACGAGGTCTTCGAAGGAACGCTGCGGAGTCATCCGGCCATCATCCCAGCAGGGCCTCGGCGGTTCCTGCTCTTTTTCCGCTCCTGGCCGGGACGGCTCTCAGCTCTCCCCGGACGGCGCCGCGAGAACCAGCATGACGTGCTCGTCCGTCCCGTGGCGGACCGTGCCGGTCCGCTCGAAGCCGTGTCTCTCCAGGAGCCGCACGGAGGCGGTGTTGCCGGCGAAGGGGTCCGCGTACAGCGGACGCACCGGCTCCAGCTCCAGGAACCGGCCGAGCGCCTGCGTGCCGACGCCGCGGCCCCAGTACGGCCGCCCGAGCCAGTAGCCGACGAACCGCCGCCCCTCCTGCGTCCAGGACACGACGCTCCCGGCGGCCTCACCACCGACGGCGACCGTCCGCACCAGGCAGTCGGGGTCGCCGAGCACCCGCTCCCGCCAGTGCCGGAAGAAGGCGTCCCGCGGCCGGGGGGTGAACCGCGACCGCCGGACGGCTTCAGGGTCGTGCTCGTAGGCGAACAAGGCCTCCAGGTCCCGGTCCGTGACGGCCCGCAGACGCACGGAGGAATTCGAGTCGGGCGTAACGGTCCCGCGGCCACCGGTCATGTCCACCTCGTGAAGATCGGTCCTGCATGCGAGTGTGACACCCGCCACTGACAACGCCCCTGACCTGCGGCAACTCCCCGTCCCGCGCGTCCGGCTCAGGGCACCAGCGGCCGGACCTCCCGCGCGGCGAACCGCACGAAGCCCTCGGGGTCGGGCTCGTCCGCCGTCGGCTGCAGGACGACGGTGTCCGCACCGGCCTCGGCCAGCCGCCGTACCGCCTCGGCGACCGCGTCCGCGTCCCCGGCGACACCCACGTCCGCGTCCGCCTCCAGGCCCTCGGCGGCGAGTTCGGCGCGCAGCCGTGCCTCGGCGCCGGCGCCCGTGGCGGCCAGCAGATAGACCACGACCCGGTGCGAACCGTCACGTCCGGCCGCCCGCCGCCCCTCCTCCACGAGCTTGCGGGCCCGCCGTACGCCGTCCGGCGAGGTGGCGGCGGTGAGCAGGGTGCCGTCGGCCTTCTCGCCGGAGAGCCGGAGCGTACGGGGTCCCGTGGCGCCCGCGAGGACGTCGACCGGGCGCTGCGGGGGCCAGTCGAGGGCCACGTCGTCCAACTGGACGTACCGCCCGCGCACGCTGAGCCGTTCCCCGCGCAGCAGGGCGCGCAGGGCGTCGAGATGTTCACCGAGAAGGCCCAGCGGGGAGGCGGCCCGGGCGCCGACCTGGCCCATCCAGTCCTGCACCCCGTGCCCCACGGTCAGGATCGCCCGGCCGGGGAACATACGCTCCAGCGAGGCGGCCTCCATGGCGGTGACGGCCACGTTCCTGAGCGGCACGGGCAGCAGTCCGATACCGACCCGCACCCGCTCGGTCCAGGCGAGCGCGGCGGCGGCCGTGGACACCCCGCCCTCCAGGAAGCAGTCCTCCCACAGCCACAGTTCTTCGAGCCCCGCGTCATCCGCGAGCCGGGCGAGGGCCCGGAGCCGCTCGGGAGGAAGCTGGGGGCGGAAAACGACACCGAGTCCTGTCATGGAGCCCTTCCTAGTGGGGAGGACGGGAAAGAACAACGCGTTTACGTTTCCGGGCGAGTTGACGACACATGTGGCTGTGGCGCGGGAGGTCGGGGCATGGGGCGGCGCTGGCGGGACGGGCGGGGACGGCTTTTCGTGCGAGCGGGCGCGGGTTCCGCCGCCGCCTCCGGCGGGGCACAGGCCGCCGCCTCCGTACCCCTGGAGATCGCGACCTCCTACCGGGCACGGACGAAGGGACTCCTGGGCCGGGACGCCGTCGACGGGGCGCTGCTGCTGTCGCCGGCCAGTGGGGTGCACACGTTCGGGATGCGGATCCCGATCGACGTCGCCTATCTGGACCGGCGACTGACCGTCATCGCCGTCCGCACGATGCGCCCCGGCCGCCTGGGCCTGCCGCGCCCGCGGGCACGGCACGTGCTGGAGGCGGAGGCGGGGGCGATGGCGGAGTGGGGGCTGCGGCCGGGAGCACGGGTGGAGGTGGAGGTGGAGGCGGAGGTGGACCCGGGGTACTAGCCGGGTGACGCCTCACCGCTGGGTACGGGGAAAGGACACCTCGACCCGGCGGTTCTTCTTCCGGCCGGCCTCCGTGGAGTTGTCGGCGATCGGGTACTGCTCGCCGTAGCCGCGGACGTCGAAGGTGATGGACGGGGTGTTCAGGTCCTGGTCCAGTACGGCCTGTACGGCGTTGGCGCGCTGTTTGGAGAGGGTGTCGCCGTGGGCGGAGGAGCCGAGGTTGTCGGTGAAGCCGAAGACGCGGACCTGCGTCGCGTTCTGCTTCCTGATCTCCTCGGCGATGCCGGCGATACGGGCCTTCGCCTCCGCGCCGAGCTTCGCGCTGTCCTTGTCGAACAGCACCTCGGCCTGGAGGGCGAACGTCACGTCGGCGTTGGTGTCCTCGCGCCGTTCGTCCCCGCTCTGGTCCTCCACGACCGACTTGATGTCCAACACCTTGGCCTCGGCAAGCGTGGCCCCCTCCGGAAGCTTCAGATCCGGATCCGTGGGGTCCACCTTCACCGGGGCGGCGGCGGAGGGTTCGGTACCGGGGGGTTCACTGGGGCCGGTGTCGTCGGCGATCGCGGGGGTGGCGGGCAGATTCACCACAAGGAAGAGAGCGGCGATTGTGAGGGTGAGACGGGATGCGGTCACTTGGGCCTCACCCGGAGATCTTGATGGGGGCGGAGGCGAAAGTGGGCAGCTGGAAGTCGACCTCGGTTGTGTTTGCTGGGGGTGCTGGGAACTGCATGAAGACGGCCAGGGTGGCACCGGACTTGAGTGTCGAGAAGCCAGTGGTCGTCAGCGGACGGCCCTCGGTGTCCCGCAGCACGTAGTACCGCTTCTTGCCTTGCGGATCGATGAGCGTGGCACCGCCCAGGGACCTGCCATTCCTCAGAATCTCGGTTTCGTTGCCGCTCAGGGCGGACGGGATGACGATGCTCTTGGCCCCGTCGTTCTTCAACGTGCCGTTGACGGTGACGAAGCCACCCGAGTCACGTTCGGCTGAGGTGACCTGGAGAGTGAGACCGTCCGAGCCTTTCAGCTCTGCAAGCGGCTCTTCGGACTGCCCCTCCTGAGTACTCGGCTCGGATTTGCCTACTTTGGAGGCGGACGTCGAACTGTCCGGCTTCTTGTTGTCATCACCGCTTCCACCGCAGCCGGCCACCCCGACAGCCAGACCGACCGCGACGGAGAATGCGACCATCCCCCTGCGGGTCTTCGCAGTGAACCGAATGCTCATGGCTCCGCTTCCTTCGTCACTCATCGTCAGCTTGTCAGTCAGCCCAGGTGCACGTCGAAGAGGTCTTCGGGCTTCGGAAGCTCCGCCGGCTCGTCCGGGTCCAGCTTCCAGTCCTTGTCCTTGCAGGTGAGTTGAGGCAGCGCACCGTCTTCGTCCCCCTCGCCGGAGAGCTCGAAGGTGCAGAGCGGCTCGATGACGGCGGTTGCGGAAGCAGTCGACTTGACATCCTCTGTTCCGGGTACGACGGAGCGGCCGACGGACTTGTTGGTCTTCACATCGACGCGGTACTTCAGCAACTCGGGTGAAAGGCAGGAATTCAACTGAGCATCGTTCTGTGCCGCGAGTTGCCCGGCCCGCCAGCATGGGTCGCCGACCTCGGTCTCGCCCTCGAAAATTTGCCGCCACTTCTTCGGGTCCAGCAGCACCTTCAGCCACTGTTCCGTGAGTTGGTCGCGAACGTTCTGGGCCGCCGCGAGCGCTGCGGCGTCAGCAGCCGTCTGGGCGCCGCCCCGGTTGACCGCAGCCTGACCGACCGCCAGATACGCGAACGCAAGAAAGAGCAGGCCTGCCACCACCGTGATGTAGATGGGGAAGGCCTGCCCTGCGTCGCGGTGTGGAGGAATCAGCCGCCAGTGACCTCGGCGATCTTCTGGGTGATCGCGTCGTAGATCGATTGACCGATGCTCGTACCCGTGATCGCCAACACGATCGCCACGACCACGGCGATGATGCCGAGGTACTCCACCGCGGTCTGGCCTCGGTCGTCCCGGGCCGCACGGGACTGCAGATACACGACGGTGGTGTTGAACCATTTGCTCACGGTTTTCCCCTCCAGCTTCGCCTCGGATCCGCGAAGCGTAGGGCAGAACAGTCATGCCGCCCCAGGGCCCCAGGGCCCAACCCCAGGCCCATTCGGGGTTCGGGGTTCTTCCCCGTCGGGTCATGTCAAGCCACCCCCAGCCACTTCGCCGTCGCCTGGGATCTCGTCGTGCTGTGGAGCTTGGCGAAGATGCGGTTGATGTGGTTCTTGACCGTCTTCTCGCTGATGAAGCAGGCGGCGGCGATCTGCTGGTTGGTCATGCCGGACGCGATGAGGTCCATGATCTCCGCCTCCCTGCTGCTCAGCCGGAACCGTGACCGGAACGACTGTCCCACAGGCGGTTGCAGGTGCGAAAGAGTTTTGGGGGCTAAATCTGGCGAAACGGCGGTGAGTTGCGGAGTTTCGTGTGCAGGTGCATCCCCTCTCAGCTCCGCCAGCAACGCTCTCGCCGCCCCCGGCGTCACATGCGGGCGCCCCTCCCGTACATCCCGCACCGCCGTCACCAACTGCTCCGTCGTGAACTCGCCGTGCACCAGATAACCCCCCGCTCCCAGCCGCAGCGCCTCCCGCACGGTCTCCGTCTCGTGGCTGTAGGTGAGCATCATGACGGGGGCCAGCCCCACCAGGTGGGGCAACGCCGAGATTCCGTCGACTCCGGGCATGCGGACGTCGAGGAGGATGACGTCCGGCCGGTGCCGGACCGCCGCCTCGTACGCCTCCCGTCCGTCCGTCGCCTCCGCCACCACCGTGGTGTCCGGGTGGGCCGAGAGCAGGGCTGTCAGACCGGCGCGGACGACGGGGTTGTCGTCGGCGACCAGCAGCCTCAGCGGCGGGGGCACCGGTGCCGGCGGTGGGAACGGCTGTGGTTGTCGTCGGGGGTTCATGTGCCTCCTCTCACACGTCTCGGGACACGGGGGCGGGTCTTGGCGCTGTCGGCAACGGGACCTCCAGGCGGACCTCCGTGCCGCGTTCGTGGGTGCCCCTTCCGATGCGGATCCGGGCGCCGGCGTGCGCTGCCCGTTCGACCATGCCGAGCAGGCCGAAGTGGCCTGAGCCGCGCAGTTCTTCGAGTGTGGTGCCGGGCGGGAGGCCGCTGCCGTCGTCGTGGATCGTGAGGCGGAGCAGGTGGCCGTCGACCGCGGCCCGTATGTCCACGCGGGTCGCGGACGCGTGCCGGTGGGCGTTCTCCAGTGCTTCCGCGGCGATGGAGAGGACGTGGCGGGCCAGGGGGGCCGGCAGCGAAGGGAGACCGGTCTCCTCGCTCGCCTCGCCGTCCCTCTCCTCTCCTGCCCAGCGGCACGTGACCCTCAGGCCCGTGCGCCTCGTGAAGTCCACCGCCAGGTGTCCGAGTTCCTGCCAGAGCGGGGTCCGGTCCGGCGCGTCAGGCTGGTCCCGGCGCAGGTCCGTCAGCAGTTCCCGGGACTCCGCCGCCGCCCTGCGTGCCGAGCGGGACACCAGTTCGGCCTGTTGCCTGACGCGGGCCGGGTCGGGGGTCGCGGCCGACGCCGTGGCCGCCAGGCCGTCCGCCGCCAGGGCCACGCCGTACAGGGTCTTGGCCACGGAGTCGTGCATCTCGCGGGCGAGCCGGGCGCGTTCGGCGCTCACCGCCTCCGCCGCCGCGAGGCGGGCCTGGACCGTCGTCAGGGCCTGGGTGGCGGCGCCGAAGCGGAGCATCAGGTTGCGCAGGGTCGAGCCCATGGCACCGGCGATGACGCACAGGCCTGGCAGGAGCAGGGCTTCGGCGACGGGCGCGTGCCGGCCGGCCTTCAGGGTCGCGTGGACCAGCAGCAGGATCAGGGACTGGAGCGAGGCGAAGCAGGCCGCGCCGCGCCAGCTGTAGACCAGGCCGGCCAGGAGCGGGGTGCAGACGCTGACGTAGGCGAGGGTGGTGTCGGGGCCGGCCGAGATGAGGAGGAAGGAGCCGAAGAGGGTGTCGGCGGCCAGGAGGCTGGGGTGGCGCAGGAGGAGGGGGCCGAAGCGTTCCCAGTCGCGGAAGAGGACGTAGGACACCATGAAGGTGACGACCACGGCGGCGCCGACCAGGCGGGCGCCCAGGCCGGGGGCCGCGTTGAGGAGGGCGGCGGGGGCCGACAGGACGATCATCGCCAGGCGGAAGCCGAAGACCTGGCGGCACATGGCCTGGAGGGCGCGGATCTGGAGTTTCTCGGAGGGCTCGGCCGGGGGCGCCACCGTCACGGTCGCCGCTGCCGCCGGGTGCGGTGAGACCTCCGTCTCAGCATCGCCCGCCCCCGAATTCCGCTTCCGTCCGGCCCCCCGCAGCCACGCCCCGGCCCGCGTCACCCCCGCGTGCACGCCCCGGCCTGTGCGCCCCCTCAGCACTGTCGAGCCCGTCACCGTCACGCCCGTCCTCACTCCCCCGTGAGCGAGCCGAAGTCCACGCCGGAGCCGAGGAGCAGGCCCGCGCCCAGCAGGAGCATCGTCGCCGGGACCATGAACGTGGTGATCATCAGCGTGGCCTTCGGTACCGCCCGGGCGGCCTTGCGGCGGGCGTTCTGGGCGTCGGTGCGGCGCATGTCCTTGGCCAGGGAGACCAGCGTGTCCACGATGGGCGCGCCCAGCTCCTCCCCCTGCTGCAACGCCGTGACGAACATGGCCACCTGCTCGGAGTCGTTGCGCCGCCGCAGCTCCGAGAAGGCCTCGCGGCGGCTCATGCCGAGGTCCATCTGGCGCAGGGTGATGCGCAGTTCGTCGGCCCAGGGGCCCTCGTAGCGGGAGGCGACCCGGTCGAGGGCCTGCCGGAAGCCGAGCCCCGCGCTGACCACCACCGCGAGGACGTCCAGGAAGTCCGGCAGGGTGCGTTCGATGACGTCCTTGCGGACCCGGATCGCCGACCAGAGGCCGACCTCGGTCCAGAACGCGCCGAACAGGAGCAGCAGGACGGCCACGAACCACTGGCCGCGCAGCAGGAACACCAGGAACCCCACGCCGCCGAGGGCGCCGTAGACCGCGCGGCGGGCCGCGTAGCGGTCGATGGTGAGGCCGCCGGGGTTGCCCGCGAGGTCGATCTTCCGGCGGTACCTGGCCACCAGGCGCGGGCCCATGAGGCGCAGCACGGCCGGGGCGTAGCGCATGCCCATGCGGTCGATGACCGAGCCGACCGCGCCGGTGCGGGTGGCGCCGACCTCCAGGGCGACGGCGAGGTCGCCGGGGAGTCTGGCGTCCGCGCGGTACATGCGGATGCCGGCGAAGACGCCGCAGACGCCGAGGGCCATCAGCAGGGCGAGCAGGTATGCCATCGGGTCACCTCCCTCAGACGTCGATCCGGCTCATGCGGCGGATGAGGACGAAGCCGACGGCGTACATGGCGAACGCGATGATCACGCACGCCTGGCCGACCGGTGAGCCGGTCATGCGGTCGAGGGCGCCGTCCTTGACGCCGTTCATCAGGAACAACGCGCCGATCCCGAGGACGGGCACGGCGTACGACGTCATGGTCACCTGGGAGAGCTGGGTGCGGATCTCGCGCCGGGTCTCCTTGCGCTCCTCCAGGGTCTCGGTCAGGTTGCGCAGCGCGGAGACCACCTGGCCGCCCGCCCGGTTCGACAGGACCAGCGTGGTGACCAGGACGACCAGTTCGCGGGAGGGGAGGCGGTCGGCCAGCTCGCCGAGGGCGTCGTCCAGGGAGTGGCCGATGGCCAGTTGGTCGGCGACCTTGGCCAGTTCCTCGCCGGCCGGGGCCTCCAGTTCCTCCGCCGCCATGCCGATCGCGGTGCGCAGGGCGAGGCCGGCCTGGGTGGCGTTGGCCAGGATGCGGGCCAGTTCCGGGAGTTGGCTGATGAAGCGTTCGATGCGCTTCTGTCGCTGCCAGTTGAGGAACTGGACCGCCGCCCAGATGCCCAGCAGGCCCGCGATCGGGCCGAAGAACGGGGCCAGGGCGGCCTGGCCGGTCAGCCAGAGCGCGGCCACCGTCGCGAGCATGGCGGCGAAGAACTCCCCGGGCGTGACGTCCAGGCCGGTCGCCGCCAGGCGTCGCTCCAGCCAGCGGCCGAGGCGGGTGCGGCGCAGCCGCCGGTCCAGGTCGCGGAAGCGGCGTCCGCGGCCGGTCGCGGGTGGGGGGCCGGTGTGCGCGAGGCGGTCCACGAGGGCGGCGCGCCGGGCCCGGCCGGAGGCGTAGGCCTGTACGCCGACCACCGCCAGGACGCAGGTCAGCAGCGTCACGCCGGTGGTGAGCTGGACGAGGGTGTGCAGTTCCATGGTCCTGGGTCCTACCTGGCTTCTCGGGTGGCGAGCTGGTCGGCGGAGCGGGCGACGCCGAAGGCCTGCGGGACGGGCTGGCTCGCCATGTGGAGACGGTCGGCGGTACGGCGGGGCAGTGGGAAGTACCGGAAGGCGCCGTACACGCGGCCGTCCGGGGTCATGGGCCGGGCGTCGAAGCGGGCCACGGTCGCCAGCCGGTACGGCTCCCCGCCGTGACTGTCGAGGAGGGCGATCTCGGTGATCCGGCGGGCGCCGTCGGCGAACCGGGTGAGCTGGACGATGACGTCGACCGCGCTGTTGATCTGGTCGTGCAGGGCGACGAAGGGCACCTCGACGTCGGACATGGAGGCCAGGGTCTGCAACCGCGTCAGCGCGTCCTCGGCGCTGTTCGCGTGCACGGTCGCCAGCGAGCCGTCGTGACCCGTGGACATCGCCTGGAGCATGTCGAGGGATTCGCCGCCGCGGACCTCGCCGACCACGATCCGGTCGGGGCGCATCCGGAGGGAGTTGCGCACCAGGTCCCGGATGGTGATCTGCCCCTTGCCCTCCACGTTGGGCGGGCGGGACTCCAGGCGGACCACATGGGTCTGCTGGAGCTGGAGTTCGGCGGAGTCCTCGATGGTGATGATGCGCTCGTGCGACGGGATCAGCCCGGACAGGGCGTTGAGCAGGGTGGTCTTGCCGGTGCCGGTCGCGCCGGAGACGATGATGTTGAACTTCGCCTGCACCAGGCCCGCCAGCAGGTACACCATGTGCTCGTCCAGCGAGCCGAAGCCGATCAGCTCCTGGAGGGTGAAGGAGCGCGGGAAGCGGCGGATGGTGAGGATGGGGCCGGTCAGGGAGAGCGGCGGGATGATGACGTTGACCCGCTCGCCGGAGGGCAGGCGGGCGTCCACCATCGGGTTCGACTCGTCGACCCTCCGGTTCACCGTGGAGACGATCCGCTCGATGGTCTGCATCAGTTGGTCGGCGGAGACGAACCGCAGGGGGAGTTGCTCGACCCGGCCGCCGCGCTCCACGAAGATCGCGTCCGGGCCGTTGACCATGATCTCCGTGATCGACGCGTCCTCCAGCAGCGGCTCCAGGATGCCGAGGCCGAGCGCCTCGTCCACGACCCGGCGGATCAGCTGGGACCGCTCGACCGTCGACAGCACCGGGCCCTCGCGGCTGATGATGTGCCCGAGCACCCGCTCCAGCCGCGCGCGGCGTTCGGCGGCGGCCAGCGAACTCATCTCCGCGAGGTCGATCTCCTCCAGCAGCTTGGCCCGGTAGGCGGCGACCAGCTGCCCGTCCTCGCCCCGGCTGCCGTGCTCCTCCGGGGTGCTGATGCGTGCCCGCAGACTCATGGGGTCGCTTCTCCTCGGTCAGTGGTCGAGCGGCATGGTGGCGGACTTGGTGGCGGAGCCGAGGTCCCAGACGATGGTGGGGATGTGGACGGTCGCGGTGACGGTGACCGAGTCGTCCCCTTCCCCGGTCTCTCCGCACTGCACGGAGAGCCCACCGCTGACCGCGTCGGCGCACGCCTGTCCCACGTTCTGGTGCAAGGAAGCGGCCCGCGCCCCCGCCCGGGCCGCCGTACCGGCCTGCTCGGCGGCGTAGGCGACGGCGCCGATCTGGAACCCGGCCAGCCCGACGAGCAGCAGGATCGGCACGAACCCCAGGTACTCGATGGCCACTTGGCCGCTGTCACGTCGTCGGCGGCGGTACGGCATCTCAGTCCTTCACCTCCTCGACGGCTCCGGCGTGGCCGTGCACGGTGGCGGGGAAGGAGATGACGCCCGGGAAGAGGACCGGGACCTCGAGGGTGACATCGGCCGTGACATAGCCGGACGGACTGCACTGCACCGACGCGTCCCCCTTCCACGCTCCCGGCAGGTGCTTCAGCCCCGCCTGCGCGCACGCGGCCTGACGCGCGCCTCCCCGTGGCGCGGCCGTCCCTGCCCGCACCGCCTCGTCCGCAGCGTTCCCGGCGAGCGTGAAGGTGTATCCCACAAGCACGGCCTGCCACATCAGCACCAGCGTCAGAACGATCAGCGGGGTCATGCCCAGGAACTCGATGCTCACCTGCCCCCGGTCCCCGTCCGGCCTTCTCATCAGGGGCTCACTCCTTCCGCCGCCGCAGGCTCACGGGACCGCGCCCGCTCCCGCGGTGGGAGGCTGCCTCCGCGGCCTTCACCAGCCCGAGCTCCGCGGCGAGCCCCCACAGCGCCTGCTTCACCGTGCTCCTGGCGTCGAGTTCGTGGACCCGCCCGGCGTCCACCACCCCCTGCAGTTCCTTGAAGTTGGCGGGTACGGCCGTACGCGCCAGCGCCGTGCCGGTGATGCGCTGCACGAGCGCGGGCTGGATCTCCGTACTGCGCGTGTGCCGGTTGACGACCGCGGTCGTCTCCTCGGCCTTGCGGATCTGCAGCCGGTCCCACATCCGCACGGTGCGTTTGGCGGCGCGTACGGCGATGACGTCCGGGGTGGTGACCAGCAGCGCGGTGTCGGCCATCTCGACGGCCGCCGCTCCGGCGCCGCTGAGCTGGGCGCCGCAGTCGATGACGACGACCTCGTAGCGCGAGCGCAGGGCGCTGACGAGCTGGCGGGTGGCGCGGTCGGTGACCTCCTCGCCGCGTTCGCCCTCGCCGGGCGCGAGGAGCAGGGCGAGCCCGGTGTCGTGGCGGAAGACGGCCTCGGCGAGGACACGGGGCGAGATGTCGGTGATGGCGGCCAGGTCGGCCACCGACCGGCGGAACTGGATGTCCAGGTAGGAGGCGATGTCGCCGGTCTGGAGGTCGAGGTCGACCAGGGCGGTGGCGCGGCCGGAGGCCTGGGCCGCGAGGGCCAGCTGGATGGCGGTCAGTGTCGCGCCCACGCCTCCCTTGGCGCCGCTGACCGTGACGACGGTGCCGCCGGCCCCGGCGAGCACCTCGGCGCCGTGCCCGAGGTGCCGGCGTACCCCGGTCGACCACTGGGCGACGGCCTGGACGCGGTTGGCCAGTTCCTCGTACGACAGCGGGAGCGGGACCAGGCCGCGGGCACCGGAGTCCATGGCGGCGGCGAACAGGCCGGGGCTCGCGTCGGTGGTGACGAGGATGACGCCGACGGCCGGGAAGCGCAGGGCGACCTCGCGGATCAGTTCCAGGGCCGGGACCGGTCCGATCCGTTCGTGGACGACCACGACCTCGGGCAGTTCGTCGACCGACTCGGCGGCGAGCCGGGCGAGGCCGTCGACCAGCTGGGTCGAGTCGGTCACCGGGGGCTGTGGCTCGGCGTCGGGGAGCTGGCTGAGCAGGGTGGTGAGGGAGCGGACGGCGTCCGGGTCCGCACCGGCCGGGAGGATCCTGGTGGGCATGGCCGCCTCTCACTTGTCCGTCGCGAGTTCGTAGGTGCGGTCCTTGTCCGGGACGCTGGTCTCGCTGCCGGGGGCCACGAGCGCGAGCCGGACGCGCTGGGCGAAGGACTCGGCGT
This sequence comes from Streptomyces sp. NPDC052721, assembly GCF_040678315.1. Taxonomy (NCBI): domain Bacteria; kingdom Bacillati; phylum Actinomycetota; class Actinomycetes; order Kitasatosporales; family Streptomycetaceae; genus Streptomyces; species Streptomyces sp. NPDC052721. The sequence goes on from NZ_JBFATL010000013.1 coordinate 43,515, forward strand.
AGGTGACGCGCTGGGCGTCGATGGTGGACAGCGCGAAGGTGATGGGGACGGCCTCGGTGGCCTGCTGGTTCTTGTCGCGGTCGGGTTCTAGGGCGGTGATCCGGCCGACGTCGATGACGCGGGCGTTGGTCACGATGATCTTCGACTGGTCCGGGTCGCCCTCCTTCTTTCCCTCGAAGGTGGCGTAGACGTTGACCCGCGACCCCGGGGTGATCTTCCCCGCGACGCCGGTCGCCGCGTCGATCATGATGGCGACCTCCTGCTGGCCGGACTGGAGGGCGGGCCGGTCCACGATCATGTCGGTCTGGAGCAGCGAGCCGGCGTGCAGGGTGGTCACGGCGATCTTGCCGCGGATCTGCCGGAGGTCGGTGACGGCGTTGCCGGACAGCCACCGCTTCGGCATCTCGATCTTCTCGAACTGGCCCGTGTCCAGGGCGGTGTACGGCCTCACCTCGGACCTGACCCGGTAGGCGGCGACCTCGGGCCCGACCTTGGAGTTCGCGTCGTGGATGACGGAGAGCACGCCGGCGAACGCGCCCAGCGCGCACAGGACCGACAGGATCAGGAGTATCACGCCGCGGCGCTGACGGAAGTTCATGAACCGTGCAACCTCATTGGGGGAATCGGTCGAGCGGGACGGGTCAGGTTCGCGCAGGTCAGGCGGGCGTTCGCTGTTCCAGGGCGCGGGGTGGCTCGTACACGGGCGCGGTGGCGGAGCAGAAGACGCAGCGGTCGCCGATGACGTCGAGGCCGCACCAGTGACAGCTGGTCCGCCGTACGGAGGTGACCAGTTGGTAGAGGACGGACAGGTCGGCGAGGTAGCCGCAGAACTCGACCATGCGGCCGGTCCCCCACCACACCGGGGACTCGGCGGGCAGCGGGGTCTCGCGCAGCCCGTGCACGCCCCACCGCGTGCCGAGCCCGGCGGCCCAGTCGCTCTGCAGCTGCCCCTTCGCGACCAGCATCCAGGTGCTGAACTCGGGCCCTTTGAGCGTGGCTCCGGGGGCGACCTTGACGAGCTGGGGCTCGGGATGGGCGAGGACGGCGAACTGACTGCCCGGCATCCAGGACCTGGCGTGCGCCTTGAGCCCGACCGGGACCCGGTCCAGCCTGGCGACGGAGCCGAGGACGGCGCCGGCGTGGATGTAGTGGGTGAGCAGCCGTCCGGCGGAGGCGAGCACGCCCGGGCTCAGGTCGCAGGAGGCGAGCTGGCGCAGCTGCCGGGCCAGGACGGCGATGCCGAGCGGCGGTAACTCCGGCCGGAACAGGGCGATGCGGTCGCTCTCCAGCAGCGAGCGCAGGGTGTGGAGCCGCCGTACGACCGGCTCCGGGGTGGCCTGTGAGCAGACGACGACGACATAGCCGTACTGCTCGGTGAGGGTGTGGAGTTCGGTGAGGGCCTGGTCCAGCGGCTTGCGGTCGAGGCCGGTCAGCACGACGGCGGGCATGGTCCGCTCGTCCTGCTCCGGCAGCGCCATGTCGGCACTGGTCACGGCAATGGCAGTTGGCACGCGCAGCTCCCCGCTCTTCACACCCGCCGGCCCACCGGTGTAACCCCAATGCGCCAGGACGACTTCACTGCGTGACTACCTGAGCACTGTATCCACGGGCGTATGACCGGAGAACAGCGTTTGTGAAGCCGGTGTGGAACTCTCCCGGAGCAAGTCCCGCCAAACCTGGACAGGTTGAGCCACCGATCGGAGACGGTTTTGGTCTGGACCTCTTGACACCCGGATTGGTCTGGACCAACTTAAGGGCGCAAGCGGTGGCCACCGCCCCTCTCCCTCCTCCCCGCCCACTCCCCACGGAGGCTCCAGTGGACCGCGCACCAGGCACACCCAGACCCCGCGGACGGCGGCTCGCGACATGGTCCGCCGCCACCGCCCTGGCCCTCTCGGTCGCGGGCCTCGCCACGGCCGGCCCGGCGTCCGCCGCGGACGTCAACAACGTGAAGAACGCGGGCTTCGAGTCGGGCCTGGCCAACTGGACGTGTACGGCCGGCAGCGGCACGACGGTCACGTCCCCGGTGCACGGCGGCACCGCGGCCCTCAAGGCGACCCCGGCCGGCCAGGACAACGCCCAGTGCACCCAGACGGTCACGGTCAAGCCCAACGCGACGTACACGCTGAGCGCGTGGGTCCAGGGCGGCTACTCCTACCTCGGCGTGACGGGCACCGGCACGACGGACGTCTCGACGTGGACCCCCGACTCGACGTCCTGGAAGCAGTTGTCGACGACGTTCACCACGGGCGCGTCCACGACCTCGGTCACCGTCTACACCCACGGCTGGTACGGCCAGGCGGCCTACTACGCCGACGACATCTCGGTCTACGGCCCCGACGGCGGCGGAGGCGGCGACCCGGCCCCGACGGTCCCGGCGGCTCCGGCGGGCCTCTCGGTCACCGGTACGACGTCCTCCTCGGTCTCCCTGTCCTGGTCGGCGGTGTCGGGCGCGACGGGCTACAACGTCTACCGCAACGGCACCAAGGTCACGGCCGTGACCGGCACGTCGGCGACGGTGACCGGCCTCACGGCATCCACGTCGTACTCCTTCCAGGTCACAGCGACCAACGCGGCCGGCGAGTCGGCCAAGTCGGCCACCGTGACGGGCACGACGACCTCCGGCACGGGCGGCGGAGGCGGCGGCTCGCTCCCCAAGCACGCGGTCACCGGCTACTGGCAGAACTTCAACAACGGCGCCACGGTCCAGAAACTCTCCGACGTCCCGTCGTCCTACGACATCATCGCGGTGGCCTTCGCCGACGCGACGTCGACCCCGGGAGCCGTCTCCTTCACCCTGGACTCCGCCGGCCTGGGCGGCTACACCGTCGACCAGTTCAAGGCCGACATCAAGGCCAAGCAGGCGGCCGGCAAGAAGGTCATCATCTCGGTCGGCGGCGAGAAGGGCTCGGTGGCGGTCAACGACGCCGCCTCGGCCACGAACTTCGCCAACTCGGTCTACTCGCTGATGCAGACGTACGGCTTCGACGGCGTCGACATCGACCTGGAGAACGGCCTGAACGCGACGTACATGACGCAGGCGCTGCGCTCGCTGTCGTCGAAGGCGGGCTCCTCCCTGATCATCACGATGGCCCCCCAGACGATCGACATGCAGTCCACGTCGAACACGTACTTCCAGACCGCCCTCAACATCAAGGACATCCTGACGGTCGTCAACACGCAGTACTACAACAGCGGTTCCATGCTGGGCTGCGACGGCAAGGTCTACAGCCAGGGCACGGTCGACTTCCTGACGGCCCTCGCCTGCATCCAGCTGGAGGGCGGCCTCTCCCCGTCCCAGGTCGGCCTCGGCGTCCCCGCCTCCACCCGCGCGGCGGGCAGCGGCTACGTCTCCCCGACGGTGGTCGACAACGCCCTGGACTGCCTGACGGCGGCCACGAACTGCGGCACCTTCAAGCCGTCCAAGACCTACCCCGCCCTGCGCGGCGCGATGACCTGGTCCACGAACTGGGACGCCACGTCGGGCAACGCGTGGTCGAACACGGTCGGACCCCACGTGCACGCACTGCCGTGACGTGATCCACCGAACACACCCAGCGCCCGGGCCTTTCGGTCCGGGCGCTGTCTTGTGTGAGGCGGGGCGGCCGGACTGTCGGCGCGTTTCGCGGTCGCGCGGGGTGAGGGCGACCGGGAGTGGGCGTACCGGCGGTGGCTGGGGGCGCGTCGGCTGGACGCGGCGGTCCCGCCGGTCGGGGTGCCGTGCGGGGTGGCCCTGGACTGTGCGGACGGGGAGGACGGGATGGTCTTTCCTCCGGTTCGCGGGATCGTGCCGGAAGAGGTGGCCGTGGACGTCGACGCGGGGGACGCGGCGGCTGAGGACATGGACGGGCCTGGCGACGGGCACGTACTACCAGCCCGTGCCAAGTGAATCGACGGCACCAGCGGCGCCGGGGGCCCATCCTCGACGGCAGTGATGGGCGGATCTGAGCCATGCAGCGAGGTCTCTGGACGGCCCCTGCCTCCACCTCTCCCTACGCCCCCTGGCCCGAATCCGCCCATCACTCCTGTCGCCGCCGATCCCCACCGTCACCGGCCGTTGGCCGCCACAGCTGGAACACTTTCGAAGGCTGTTCCGTAGGGTGAGGGCTCAGGCACTGCCCCCTGAGCGGTCGCGTGACCTCATCCACCAGTTGACGAAGGAGCTGTGAGGACCGGTGCCCACCCCCACCTCGTGGCAGAAGTCGTCCTTCTCCGGAGGCGGCCAGGGGGATGCCTGCGTCGAAGTCGCCCACCTCGGCACCCGCATATCCATCCGCGACTCCAAAGTCCCCACCCGAGCCACCCTCACCTTCCCGGCCCGCGCCTTCTCCGCCTTCGTGGAAGCCCTGAAGGACCACCCCTCCGCGGACTGAGCGGCGCGTCGGCATCCGCCCTGCCGTTTCCGGTCGTTCCACCCACCCATGCTTGACCTGATCATGCCAACCCCTCACCATGAGCGCCAACCCGCACAGCACGTCGCACGGGAACACCCCACCTCCACCCCACAAGGAGAGTTCATGCGACTTCGCATCCGCGGCTCCGGCGCGCGTGGCGGCAGACGTACCGCCGTTCTCGGTGCGCTGCTGGCCCTCGCCCTCGCCGCACCGGTCTCGGCCGGCGTCGACCATGCCACCGCCGACAGCGTGCGCAGGGCCGGACCGGCCGACGACGGCATCGGGCAGTACGAGATTCACCAGAGCACGACCCCCGTGACGCGTACGGCCATTCAGGCGGCCGGTGTCACCGTCGACGAGGCCGACGAAGAGACCGTCGTCGTGTCCGGGCGGGCCGAGCAGATCCGGAAGCTTCGGCAACTCGGTTACGACGTGGAGCCGTTGGCCGCGGCGCCGCAACGATCCGGAGCGCGGCTCTACGACTTTCCCAGCGCGGACTCGAAGTACCACAACTACGCCGAGATGAACGCCGAGATCGACCAGCGGCTCGCCGCCTATCCGGGCATCATGAGCAAGCGGGTGATCGGGAAGTCTTACCAGGGCCGGGACATCGTCGCCGTCAAGGTCAGTGACAATGTCGGCACCGACGAGAACGAGCCCGAGGTGCTGTTCACCGCGCATCAGCACGCGCGGGAGCATCTGACCGTGGAGATGGCGCTCTACCTGCTGCGCGAACTCGGGGCGGGGTACGGGTCGGACTCTAGGGTCACCAACGTCGTCAACAGCCGGGAGATCTGGATCATCCCTGATCTGAATCCGGACGGGGGCGAGTACGACATCGCCAGTGGGTCGTACCGTTCGTGGCGGAAGAACCGGCAGCCCAACTTCGGTTCCTCGTACGTCGGTACGGACCTCAACCGGAACTGGAACTACAAGTGGGGCTGCTGCGGCGGCTCGTCAGGGTCGACGTCGTCCGAGACCTACCGCGGGTCCGCCGCCGAGTCCGCGCCCGAGGTGAAGGTCGTCTCCGACTTCGTGCGCGGCCGGGTCGTCGGCGGCAAGCAGCAGATCAAGGCCGGCATCGACTTCCACACCTACAGCGAGCTGGTGCTGTGGCCGTTCGGGTACACCTACGCGGACACCGCCACCGGCATGACCGCGGACGACGCCGCCGCGTTCAAGGCCGTGGGGCAGAAGATGGCCGCCAGCAACGGGTACACGGCGGAGCAGTCCAGCGATCTGTACATCACCGACGGGTCCATCGACGACTATCTCTGGGGCGTGCACAAGATCTTCGACTACACCTTCGAGATGTATCCGGCGTCCGGTTCCGGAGGCGGGTTCTACCCGCCCGACGAAGTCATCGAGCGGGAGACCTCACGGAACAAGGACGCCGTGTTGCAGCTGCTGGAGAACGCCGACTGCATGTACCGGTCGATCGGCAAGGCCGCCCAGTACTGCGGTTAGGGGTCACGCCTCCTCGAAGTAGGCGTCGAGCACCGCGTCCAGCTGCTCGTCCCACTCCTTGAAGCGCGCCCTGGCCGCCGCCTCGATCTCGATCGGGTACCAGCGGCGGTCAGGGGTGTGCACGGTGATCGTGTAGCGCTTGCCGAAGCGCGGGGACTCCGTCTCCACCGCCGCGATCTCGTCCCAGCGGAACTCGCAGGCCTCCTCGTCCAGGCTGAGGCGGACGCCCTTGCGGTCGGCCACTATCCTCGCCCGGCGGTCGGACGCCTCGAAGACCGGCCCGTCGGCCTTGTCCTCGGCGTCCGCCTCATCGGCGTCCACCCGTTCGGGCGACGCCGGTTCGGAGGACTCCGGTTCCGGGGACCGCGGTTCGGAGGACGCCCGTTCGGAAGACGGCGGCTCCTCCGCCCCCTTCGGCTCCGGCGACTTCGTCACCCCGTCCGTCGGCGTCGGACCCGTGATCCCCGGGACGAAGGCCGGGTCGAAACCGGCGCCCATCACGGGCTCGGCCTTCAACGGCTCGGCCCGCACCGGCTCTGCGGCCTCGGTCGGCTTGCTGCTCGATCCTATGCGCTGCTCCACGGCGGCAGTATGGACGACTTCCCTGTGCCGGAACCAGTCAGCTCACGAACACGCTGACCACCGCCGCCACCGCGAACCCCGCCAGTGACAGCACCGACTCCAGAACCGTCCAGGTCCGCAGCGTGTCCCGTTCGCTGATGCCGAAGTACTTGGCCACCATCCAGAATCCGCCGTCGTTGACGTGCGAGGCGAAGATGGAGCCCGCCGAGATGGCCATGATGACGAGGGCGGTGAAGGCCTGGGAGTGGTGGCCCTCGGACAGCAGGGGCGCCACGATCCCCGCCGTCGTCACGATCGCGACCGTCGCCGAGCCCTGGGCGACCCGCAGGACCACCGAGATCAGGTAGGACAGGACGATCACGGGCAGGCCCACGTCGTGGAACGTGTCCGACAGCGCCTGCGCCACCCCGCTCGCCTTCAGTACGGCGCCGAAGACGCCGCCCGCGCCGACGACCAGCAGGATGTTGCCGATCGGCTTCAGGGACGCCGTCGACACGGTCTCCAGGGACTTGCGGGACCAGCCGCGGCGGATGCCGAGCAGGTAGTAAGCGAGGAAGAGGGCGATCGTCAGGGCGACGAAGGGATGGCCGAAGAACTCGACGACCGAGCGGCCGGTGGACGGGTCGAGGGCGATCGAGGAGAAGGTGGCGGCGAGGATCAGGATCAGCGGCGTACCGATGATGGCGAGGACCGTGCCCAGTGGCACCGGCTCCTCGCGCGGCTCGACACCCGAGGCGCGCTGCTCCTGGAGGACGGCCTGCTTCGCCTCCGCCGCCGCCTCCACCATGTCCTGCGGTACGGCGACGAAGACGCGGCGGCCGACCCACGCGGAGAACGCCCAGGCGGCCAGCACGGCGGGGACGCCGCACACGACGCCCATGAGGATGACCCAGCCGAGGTCCACGTGGAGCAGTCCGGCGGCGGCCACCGGGCCCGGGTGCGGGGGCAGGAAGGCGTGGGTCATCGACAGGCCGGCCAGCAGGGGCAGGCAGTACAGGAGGATGGACCTGCCGCTGCGCTTCGCCGCGGCGTAGACGATCGGCGCCAGGACGAAGATGCCGACGTCGAAGAAGACCGGGATGCCGAAGATCAGGCCGGTCAGGCCCATCGCGAGGGGGGCTCGGCGCTCGCCGAACAGGGCGAGCAGACGCGAGGCGAGTACCTCAGCGCCGCCGCTGACCTCCAGGACGGCGCCGAGCATGGTGCCGAGGCCGATGATGACCGCGACGTGGCCGAGGATGCCGCCCATGCCGGACTCGATGGTGGACACCGCGTCCGAGCGCTGGACCGTGCCGAAGAGTTCGGTGACCGACAGGCCGGCCAGCAGGCCGACGGCTATGGAGACGGCGAGCAGGGCGACGAACGGCTGGAGCCTGACCTTGATGATCAGGAAGAGGAGCAGGGCGATGCCCACGGCGGCGACCGTGAGCAGTCCGGCCGTGCCGTCGACGAGGAGGAGCAGACCTCCGGTGTGGGGTGGTGCGGCGGGAGCGGGAGCAGGGGCGGCGAGCGGATAGGACATACGGGGGTCCTCTACGTAAATGCATACTGCTTTCGGGCAGGGGGGAGCGTGGCACGGCGCCCCATGAGGTGCCGTGCCGTACGGGACGTGCGGGAGATACGGGGGGTGAGGGGAGGTCAGCCCAGAACGGCGAGTGCGTCGATCTCGATGAGGAGGCCGGCCGGCAGGCCGACGTAGACCGTCGTGCGGGCGGCGGGCGGCTGGGTGAGGCCCTGCTCCTCGAAGTAGGCGTTGTAGATCTCGTTCATCTCGGCGAAGTGGCCGACGTCGGTGAGGTAGACGCGGATCATCATCACGTCGTCCCAGCCGGCGCCGCCCTCCTCCAGGATGGCCTTGACGTTGGCGAGGGTCTGGAGGGTCTGCTCGCGCAGGGAGGGGCCGGCGGGCGTCGGGGGCTTGCCCTCCTCGGCGGGCAGGAAGCCGACCTGGCCGGCGACCTGGAGGATGTTGCCCTTGCGTACGCCGTGCGAGAACTTCGCGGGCGGGGTGGTGTGGGTCTTCGGGGTGAGGGCGATCTTGTCGGTCATGCGGTGCGGTCCTTCACTGGGGTGCGTCCGGAGTACTCGCCGCTGATCGCGTCCGCCGTACGGCGCACCAGCGGGAGCAGGGTGAGGAGTTCCTCGGCGGTGACGACCACGTTCGGCGCGGACACCGACATGGCGGCGACCACCCGGCCGTCGGCGCCGCGGATGGGGGCGGCGACGCAGTTGATGGACTCCTCGTGGCCACCGAGGTCGGTGGCCCAGCCCTGTTCGCGCACCGTGGCCAGCTCCTTCAGGAAGGCCTCGGCGTGGGGGGTCGAACGGGCCGTGTACAGGGGGTAGTCGAGCTGCTCGGCGAGGGCGCGGCGCTCGGGTTCGGGCAGGTCGGCGAGGAGCAGCTTGGCCACGGCGGCGACGGTGATGGCGACGGGCTTGCCGATCCGGGAGTACATGCGGACCGGGTAGCGGCTCTCGACCTTGTCGATGTACAGCACCTCGTTCTCCTCGTAGACGGCGAGGTGGACGGTGTGGCCGCACTGTTCGTTGAGCCGTACGAGGTGGGGGTGGGCGATCTCGCGGATGTCGAGGTTCTCCATCGCCTCCTGGGCGAGGGCGAAGAGGCGGGCGCCGAGGCGGTAGCGCTGGTCGGACTGGCGGTAGACCAGGCCGTGTTCGTGCAGGGTGCGCAGGAGGCGGAGGGCCGTGGATTTGTGCACGCCGAGGCGGTCGGCGACCTGGCCGAGGTCGGCGGGGCCCTCGGCGAGCAGCGGCAGGATGCTCAACGCGCGGTCGACGGTCTGACTCATGGGATGTTCGCCTCCTCCTCGGCCTGCTCGGCTTGCGTCCAGCCGGGGCCGAGTCGAAGTCTCCCCCATGCGTCGTCGTCCAGGGCGGCGAGGCGGTCGGCGTGGCCGCGGGCGGGGGGTGCGGCGAGGTCGCCGGGGGTGGTGAGGGCGGCGGCGGCGAAGAGGTGACCGTGTCTGAGCCGGTCCTTGACGGGGAGCCCGCGCAGGGTCGCCGAGAGGAAACCGGCGGCGAAGGCGTCTCCCGCGCCGACGTGGGCGACGACGTCCACCTGCGGAGCGCGGACGTGTGTCGCGGTGCCGTCGGCGTCCCCCGTGCCGTCGGTGTCCTGGTGGAAGGCGGTCGCTCCTCCCTTGCCTTGTTTGACGACGACGATGTCGGGCTGGGGCAGTGCCTGGACGATGGAGCGTCCGCCGTGCAGCCCCCATGCGTCGCGGGCCTCGTCGGCGCCGACGAACACGATGTCCGCGCGCCGCGCCAGGTCCAGCAGGAGCTGGGCGCCCTCGCCGTCGCCCCACAGTCCGGGCCGGTAGTTCACGTCGAAGGACACCAGGGGGCGTCCCGGGACGGGGGCCGTCAGTTCGTGGAGGAGGGACCGGCACTCGTCCGACAGCGCGGCCGTGATGCCGGTCAGGTGCAGGACCCGGGCGGCGCGGGCCGCCGCGAGGTCCACGCTGGTCACGGACATCGCCGACGCCGCCGAGCCCGCCCGGTAGTACGCCACCTCGTGCGCGCCCGTTCCCCGGTCCCCGGCGGTGCGGAAGTACACGCCCGTGGGCCGGCCCGGGTCCCGGTGTACGGCGGTGACGTCGACGCCGTACCCGGCGATCCGCTCCAGCAGGTGGTCGCCGAAGCCGTCCGCGCCGACGCGGCTGACCCAGCGTGCCGTGTGCCCGAACGCGGCCAGGGCGCAGGCGACGTTGGACTCGGCGCCGCCGATGGCCCGGTCGAAGGAGGGGACGTCGGCGAGGCGGCCGGGGCGGCTGGGCAGGAAGGTGACCATGGACTCGCCGAGCGCCACCACGTCCACGTCCATGACATTCCGCGGGTGCGCAACGGTCGAGGCGTAAGCAGCGTCGTTGATGATGACTCCTGTCGATGCCAGGCCGGCGGATCCGTTGACCCGGTGTTCGGCGAGATGCTAGACACCTGTAAGCACTACACGCAATGGCTGTTGCAAGATATGCAACGCCCGAGAGGGGCTTCATGGGCACCGAAGCGCTCACCCGCCTTGCCGAGGAACCTGTCGACCACCGCTTCAAGGGCCTCCCCCCGGACGCCGACGGCCTGACCGTCGCCGAACTGGCCGCCCAGCGCCGCAACCTCTTCCGGGACGGCGACGGCTTCACCACCCCCGTCCTCGCGCTGTCCGCCGAGCGCCTGGAGCACAACCTCGCGCTGATGGAGACGTACACCGCCCGGCACGGTCTCGCGTTCGCCCCGCACGGCAAGACCTCCATGGCCCCGCAGCTCTTCCACCGCCAGATCGAGCACGGCGCCTGGGGCATCACGCTCGCGGTGCCCCACCAGGTGCGGGTGGCCCGCGCGTTCGGCGTCCAGCGGGTCTTCCTCGCCAACGAGCTGGTGGACGCCCCCGCCCTGCGCTGGATCGCCGGCGAGCTGGCCGCCGACCCCGAGTTCCGGTTCGTCTGTTACGTCGACTCCGTGCGCGGGGTGGAGCTGATGGACGCGGCCCTCGCGGGCACCGCCCGCCCGGTGGACGTCGTGATCGAGCTGGGCGCGGGCGAGGGGGCCCGGACCGGCGTGCGCACGGAGGCGGAGTGCGCGGCCGTCGCCGCCGCCGTCGCCGCCGTACCGACCCTGCGCCTGGTCGGCGTGGCGGGGTACGAGGGCGAGGTACCGCGGGCCGATCCGGAGCGCGTGCGGGCGTATCTGCGGCGGCTGGTGGCGCTGGCCGCCGGCCTCGACAAGAGCGGGCGGTTCGACGAGGCCGGGGAGATCGTGGTGAGCGCGGGCGGCAGCGCCTGGTTCGACGCGGTCGCCGACGTCTTCGCCACGATTCCCGGACTGTCCAGGCCCGTGCTGAAGTTGCTGCGCTCGGGCGCGTACGTCTCGCACGACGACGGGCACTACCGCAGGCTCACCCCGTTCGGCCGGGTGCCCGAGGAGGGCGCCCTGGAGCCCGCCTTCCGGCTGTGGGCGCAGGTCGTCTCCCGGCCGACGCCCGAGCAGGCCTTCGCCGACGCGGGCAAGCGCGACGCGGCCTACGACCTGGACCTGCCCGCCGCCCAGGTGGTACGCCGGAACGGCGAGGAGCGCCCGGCCACCGGCATCACCGTGACCGGACTCTCCGACCAGCACGCCTGGCTGAGCACGGACCCGGAGGCGGACCTGGAGGTCGGTGACTGGATCGGCTTCGGCCTGTCCCACCCGTGCACGTCCTTCGACAAGTGGCAGCTGATCCCGGTGGCCGAGGCGGACGGCACGGTCGTCGACTACATCCGTACGTTCTTCTAGGAGGCCCGCGTGGAGGACCTGGTCATCCGGGACGCCGACGTCGTCGACGGCAGCGGGGCGGACGCGTACCGCGCCGATGTCGTGATCGACGCCGGCCGGATCGTCTCGATCGTCAAGGAGGCCGCCGCGGCGGGCTGCCAGCGCCCGCGCGCCATGCGGGAGATCGACGCGGAGGGCCTGGTCCTCTCCCCCGGCTTCATCGACATGCACGCGCACTCCGACCTGGCCCTGCTGCGCGACCCCGACCACAGCGCGAAGGCCGCGCAGGGGGTCACGCTGGAGGTCCTCGGGCAGGACGGGCTGTCGTACGCCCCGGTGGACGACCGCACGCTTCAGGAGGTGCGCCGGGCGATCACCGGCTGGAACGGGTACGGCGAGGACATCGACTTCGACTGGCGGAGCGTCGGCGAGTATCTCGACCGGCTGGATCAGGGGATCGCCGTGAACGCGGCCTATCTGATCCCGCAGGGCACGGTCCGGGCGCTCGTCGTCGGCTGGGAGGACCGCGAAGCCACGCCCGAAGAGCTGGACCGGATGCGGCGGTTGGTGGCCGAGGGGCTGGAACAGGGCGCGGTCGGGCTGTCCTCGGGGCTGACGTACACACCCGGGATGTACGCCGGGGACGCCGAACTGACCGAGCTGTGCCGCGTGGTGGCGTCCTACGGCGGCTACTACTGCCCGCACCACCGCTCCTACGGCGCCGGCGCCCTGGAGGCCTACGCCGAGATGGTCGAGCTGACCCGGGAGGCGGGCTGCCCGCTGCACCTCGCGCACGCGACGATGAACTTCGGCGTGAACAAGGGCCGGGCACCGGAGCTGCTCGCCCTGCTCGACCGGGCCCTGGAGGCGGGCGCGGACATCACGCTGGACACCTATCCCTACACCCCCGGCTGCACCACCCTGGCCGCGCTGCTGCCGAGCTGGGCGAGCGAGGGCGGCCCGGAGGAGATCCTGGCCCGGCTGACCGACCCGGCGACGGCCGAGCGGATCCGGTACGACCTGGAGGTCACCGGATCGGACGGCTGCCACGGCGTGCCGGTGGAGTGGGAGACGATCGAGGTCTCCGGGGTGACCGATCCGGGCCTGGCGCAGTTCGTGGGCCGCACGGTCCGGGAGGCGGCGGAGCCGCGCGGCGAGACCCCCTGGGCCACGGCGCGCCGGCTGCTGGTCCAGGACCGGCTCGGGACGACCATCCTCCAGCACGTCGGCCACGAGGAGAACGTCCGCGCGATCATGCGGCACCGCGCGCACACCGGCGGCTCCGACGGCATCCTGCGGGGCAGCAAGCCGCACCCGCGCGCGTACGGCACCTTCCCGCGCTATCTCGGCCACTACGTGCGGGAGTTGGGGGTGCTGACGCTGGAGGAGTGCGTCGCCCACCTCACCTCCCGGCCCGCGGCGCGGCTGCGGCTGCCGGACCGCGGGCTGGTGCGCGAGGGCTACCGGGCCGACCTGGTCCTGTTCGACCCGGAGACGGTCGCGCCCGGCGCCGGCTTCGCCGAGCCCCGCAGGCTGCCGGCCGGGATTCCGTACGTGCTGGTCGACGGCCGGTTCGTCATCGAGGACGGCAGGCGGACGGACGTCCTTGCGGGACGGTCCGTCCGCCGTACGCCGCTGTGATCCGTGCTTACGGCTTGGGCAGGGTGCAGCCGGCGGCGCTCAGGTCGAGCTTGTTGCCGGTGGTGAAGCAGGCCGGGATGTTGTAGGTCTCCTCGGCGTAGTTGATGCCCTGGCGGACGGTGACGGTGCCGTTCGCGTCGACCTCGCACGGGTTGTTCACCGTGCACCGCTGGCCGTCCTCGTTGCCGGTGTTGTTGACGGCGACGACCTTGCCGGTGGCGGTGTCGATGACCGGGGAGCCGGAGGTGCCGCCGATGGTGTTGCAGGCGGAGGTGTAGCGGACCGAGTCCTTCCAGGTCCAGTCGCCCTCCTTCAGCCGGTACACGAACCCGTCGATGCTGCAGCTGTAGACGCGCTTCCAGTAGCCGGAGACCACCTTGATGGCGGTGCCGGCGACCGGGTGCGTGTCCTGCACGGTGAGCGGGCTGATGCCGTACGAGTTCCTGATCGCCGCGTAGGTGGTGGTGGTGCGGTAGATCGTGACGTCCGTGTCCGTCATGGTCGAGTAGACGACCTGGTTGGCGCGGAGGGTGGCGACCTTGGTGCCGGCGGAGTTCAGCAGGCCGAAAGTACGGCTGGAGGACTGGCCGGTGATGACCTCGCCGGGGTCCGGGAAGCCGGTCTCCAGGCAGTGACCGTTCGTCAGCACGAGGGCCGGGTCGGTGTCGGCGGAGCCCGGGAAGCGGATGACGGAGCCGGAGCAGTTGCTGAGCGACACGGTGCCGGCGAAGTCGACCGTGACCGCGGCGGCCTTGGCGGAGTGCGGGGCGGCGGAGTGCGGGGCGGTGGTCCGGGCGGCCGGGTGGGGCGCGGCGACCGCCGGGGTCGCGCCCAGCCCGGCGATGGCCAGGGAGGAGAGCGCGGCAAGGAGAGGCTTGTTCACGTGGGGGTCCCCTCTTACGACTGGGGCGACCGGAGTTTCTTCCGGTCGCCCACTCGGTTGTCATGCGCATTCTCAATGTCGGAGAGGGGCGGGGACAAGACACCGTGTCAGGTCATAGGGGTTTCCCTGTGCGGACGGGCGGCGCCGGGGCCGCCGTGGCACAGCACGGGACAACTCGGCGCTCAGCGCGGGCGTTTGGTGGTGCCGTGGCCGTGACCGTTGCCCCTGCCGGAGGTACCGGACGGTGACGCCGTCGGCGTGCCGGCCGACACCGTCGTCGTCGCCGTCGCCGTCGAGATCGGCGTCGGCGCGCCGGACGGCGACACGCCCGGCGCCGAGGGCGTGGTCGTGACGGACGGGCCGTCGGCGGTCCCGCCGTTCGCGTCTCCCCCGGCGCCGGTGTCCGAGGGGGTGGCCGGGCGCGACGGCGCGGGGTCGCCGGCCTCCGGGGCGCTCACGCTCGGCGCGCCGGTGTTCCCGCGCGGGCTCACGGGAGCGGAGTCGACGCTCGCGCTCCTGCCGTCCTCGGGAGGCGCGCCGGCCGGGGAGCCCGAGCCGCCCAGCGCGGCGAACGCGGCCACGGCACCGGCCACGCCGAGTACCCCGGCGACGACCGCCACCCGGCGCCGGCCGCCCCCGCGCCGAGCGGCCCGCCGCCGCCCGGCCCGGCCCTCACCGGGCGTCCCGACGGCCGTGGAGGGCGCGGCCGGAAGCGCGGCCCCTGTCCGCTCTGCGGCCTCGGGCGCCGCAAGGGTCCCTGGAGCCTCATAGGCGCCGTGGGTCTCGTAAGCCTCGTGGGCCTCGTGGAGGGCGGGCAGTTCGCGGGTCGCGTCGTAGGCGTTCTGCCAGCCGTGCGCGGCGGCGGGGTCGGCGTACTGCTCGTACGCGGGGGCCGGAGCCGGCTGCGGGTGGTACACGTTCGGCTGGATCTCGGGCGCGCCGCCCGCTCCGTTCATGCCGTCCGCCCCCGCCTCGTACTCCCGTTCCGTGGACATGCCAGCGAATTGTAGGGACGCAAGAGGCTCCTGAGACAGCCGACGGTGATATCCGGGCAAATCTCCGTGTCTCACGTGGCGGAAAACACGAGCCATGAGGCGTTACCGGGCCGTAAGCTCACGCACATGCAGGTGATCCAGTCGACCAAGCTCGCCAACGTCTGTTACGAGATCCGGGGCCCGGTTCTCGAGGAGGCCATGCGGCTTGAGGCGGCGGGCCACCGCATCCTCAAGCTGAATACCGGCAACCCCGCGGCCTTCGGTTTCGAGTGCCCCCCGGAGATCCTGGAGGACATCCTCCGCAACGTCTCCACCGCGCACGGCTACGGCGACGCCAAGGGCCTGCTCGCCGCCCGCCGCGCGGTCGTGATGCACAACCAGACCCTCGGCATCGAGACCGACGTCGAGCACGTCTTCATCGGCAACGGCGTCTCCGAGCTGATCGTGATGGCGATGCAGGGCCTGCTGGACGACGGCGACGAGGTGCTCGTACCGGCCCCGGACTATCCGCTGTGGACGGCGGCCGTGTCCCTCTCCGGCGGTACGGCGGTGCACTACCGCTGCGACGAGCAGTCCGACTGGATGCCGGACCTCGCCGACGTCGAGCGCAAGGTCACCGACCGCACCAAGGCGATCGTCATCATCAACCCGAACAACCCCACGGGCGCGGTCTACGACGAGGCGATGCTGCGGGGTCTGACGGACATCGCCCGCCGGCACAATCTGCTCGTCTGCTCCGACGAGATCTACGACAAGATCCTCTACGACGGTGCCACGCACACCCCGACCGCGAAGGTCGCCCCCGACCTGCTCACCCTCACCTTCAACGGCATGTCGAAGGCCTACCGGGTGGCCGGCTACCGCGTCGGCTGGATGTCGATCTCCGGCCCGCGCGCCCACGCCGACTCCTACATCGAGGGCCTGACGATCCTGGCGAACATGCGGCTGTGCGCCAACATGCCGGGGCAGCACGGGGTGGTCGCCGCGCTCAGCGGACGCCAGTCGATCAACGACCTGGTGCTGCCGGGCGGCCGGCTGAAGGAGCAGATGGACACCGCGTACGAGCTGCTGACGCGGATCCCGGGGGTGAGCTGCGTACGGCCGAAGGGCGCGCTGTACCTGTTCCCCCGGCTGGACCCCGACGTCTTCAAGATCAAGGACGACCGGCGGATGGTCCTGGACCTGCTCCGCAGGGAGAAGATCATGGTCGTCCAGGGGACGGGCTTCAACTGGCCCGAGCCGGATCACTTCCGGGTGGTGACCCTGCCGACGGTGGGGGATCTGCGGGACGCGGTGACCCGCATCGGGAACTTCCTGGACGGATACAGCCAGCTGTAGTCGACGCGCTTCACTCCGTGACCCGACTCAACTTTAGACGAAATCCAAGCTAAGATGGCTTCCTGTCAGAGCACAGGAGGCCATCCCCATGTACGAGCCGATCCGCACCAAGTCGGTCCACAGCACGATGGCCGGCACCGCCTCGGACTTCCCCCATCGGTCCCGCGAGGAGGAGCTGGACATCCAGCTCGCAGGGCACCTCGCCGCACTGCTCGCGGTCACCGACGAGTTGCGCGCGCTGACCCCGTCCGCCGACCTGGACACGGCCGCGGAGCGCCTCGCGGCGCAGGTGGCCCGGCTGCGGGGAGGACGTACGCCGCTGCGGGCGGCGCCGGCCGCGGCCGGTGACCCCGTCGCCCTGCACCGGCGCGCGCACGCCCTCGCCGGGCGCGCGCTCGTGGTCGCCGCCTCCCGCGCCGACACGGCGGTGGCCATCCTCTCGGCCGAGCGGATGGACGCGCACGCCGCCGCGCTGTCCGCCGACCCGAAGGAACTCAGCACCGCCTGACCCCCGCGGGGGTCCCCCGATCGGCCCCGGTCCGCGCGCACCCGCAGCGACGCGCGGACCGGGCGCCACACACTGCGCTCGGCTCGGACCGGGGTGCGGGGTGCGGTGCCTTCTCTTCTGCCGGACGCCGGTCCCTCGTGGCCGGGCGCCGGTCAGATGTGTGGGGGTTGAGCAGCGTCGCGGCGGAGAAAGGGTGACCGGCGTTTCCCGGCACCGCCCCGCCGCCCTACCGTGCCCGAGGCTGCGTCCGGCGCCGCGAACGGCCCTCCCCCGGCAGCCGCTCGGTCGCCGACGGGCTGCCGGACCCGTACGGGAACGAACCGCGCCGTCGGCTGTCCCGCACCCGGTATCCGGGGGACCGGGGCGGGACGGGGGCGGCGAACTCAGCGCCTGACGTACACCGTGGCCGACGCCGTGGCACCCGTGTGCAGGTCGTCGCCCGGCCAGCTGACGGTGTAGGTCACCTCGCGCCGGGTGCGCGGCAGGTCGTCGACGGTGAAGATGCCGTCGGCGGCGACGGTCACCGACGACAGGGCGCCGGTGCCGAGCCGGTCCGTGCGCCGCACGGTGAGCGTGGCCCGCTCGGGCAGGGCCTTGCCCTGTGCGGTGAACGTGCCGGTGAGGTGGACGCCCTCGCTCATCGTGGCCTCGTCCGGACCGGTCAGCGTGAGCGAGCTGGGCGCCTTGCCGACCGTCACCGTGTGGGTGACGTCGGTGGCGGGGCGGTGGGTCAGGTCGCCCAGGAACGACACGGTGTACGTGGCCTCGCCGACCAGGCCGGGCTCGTCCAGGACGGTGAAGGTGCCGTCGTCCCGGACGGTGGCGGTGCCCAGCTGGTGCCTACCGTTCGCGTCCTCCCGTACGGCGGTCACCTTCAGCGGCTCGGCGGGCGCGGGCCCGTCCCACTCCAGCCGGCCGCGCACCGACAGCGGCTCACCCGCGACGGCACCGGAGGGGCTGTGGGCGAGGTCGCCGGCGAAGCGGGTGTCGTACTGGACGGCCGGGGGCTGGATGACGTGCAGCCAGTACTCCTGGCCGGTGCCGCCCCGGGTGACCGCGAAGAGCCGGGAGCCGTCCTCGGACCAGGCGAGGCCCCGCGGCGTGACCCCGTTGCCGTCGAGGCTGCCCTCGAAGGCGAACTCCAGCGGCGGCGTGCCGTCGGCCGGGTCGGCGCTCTGCACCAGCAGGTCGGGCGTGCTGCCGCCGGCCTGGGCACCTCGGGCGATGTACGTGCCGTCGCCGCTGAAGGCGACCGCGGTGGAGGTCGCGCCGGCGGGCAGGGCCTGGTACTGGCCGGGCGCGTCCGACAGGTCGCCGGCGTTCAGCAGCCGGGTGCCTGCGGTGGCGTCGGCCACGGCGACCTTGGTGCCGTCCGGGCTCGCCGCCATGTCCTCCAGGTCGAGGGCGCCCTTGCCGTCGCCGTCCGCGAACCGGCGGGAGGCGTCCCGCACCGGGGCGGCGCCGCTGACGTCGAACGAGGCGAGGAAGGGGTTCGCGGCACCGCTCTCCTTGGGCTGCCCCATGAGGAGACGGTTCCGCGCGCGGGCTCCCGGGGCCAGCTGGAGCCGGCCGACGTCGTTCCAGCCGGTCCGGGAGACCGCGCCGTCCGTGAGCATGTCCAGGGACGTCGTCGCCGTGGCGCACAGATAGCTCTGGAAGACGTAGGCGTCGGTGCTCCACACCGTGCCGCCCGCGTAGGCGAGTTGGCGTCCGCAGGTGTCGTAGGCGGCGCTGTGCGCGCCGTTCTGCTGGAGCGTGCCCGTGTCGTACGTGACGACGCGTCCGCTCTCGCCCACGTACAGCGTCGACGAGTCCTCGCTGAGCGCGACGCCGGAGACCGAGCTGGTGTGCGCGAGTGACGCGACCTTCTGGCCCTCGAAGTCGTAGACCAGCACCGTTCCGGCGGCCTGGCCGTCGCGCTGGTCGGCGATGTAGACGCGCTGGTGCACGGAGTCGACGGCCAGGCCGGAGTACGACGAGATCGGCAGCTTGGCCACGGCGTCGGAGGCCGCCGCGTGGGCCGCGGGCGCGGCGGCGACGGTCAGTCCGGTCCCGGCGAGTACGGCGGTGAGCAGTGTGGCCGTGAGCCGTCTGGAGCGGTGTGCTGTATTCAACTGTGCCCCCCACAGGCTGAATCGAGCACCTCACCGGTGTCGGTGAGACGCCTGTAGAGGCCATGAAACAGCTGTGAAGATCGCGTGGGCAAGGGGGCGTGCGCGACCGGGCCCCGCACGCCGTTGTGCGGGGCCCGGTGGGTCGTTCACCGCGGCCGGTCGTGACGATCGCTGGTCAGGGCACGGCGACCGGCCGCGGAGTCATCGGTGGGCTGTTCAGCCCAGGCGCTCCACCAGCGCCCGGTACTGGTCCCACAGCTCCTTCGGGGTGTGGTCGCCGAAGGTGTCGAGGTGCCCGGGGATCAGCGCGGCCTCCTCGCGCCAGACCTCCTTGTCGACCGTGAGCAGGAACTCCAGGTCGGATGCGGAGAGTTCGAGGCCGTCGGTGTCCAGGGCGCCCTTCGTCGGCAGGATGCCGATCGGGGTCTCGACGCCCTCGGCCTTGCCCTCCAGCCGCTCCACGATCCACTTCAGGACCCGGGAGTTCTCGCCGAAGCCCGGCCAGACGAACTTGCCCTCGTCGTTCTTCCGGAACCAGTTGACGTAGTAGATCTTCGGCAGCTTGGACTGGTCCTTGTCCTTGGCGACGTCGACCCAGTGGGCCATGTAGTCGCCCATGTTGTAGCCGCAGAACGGCAGCATGGCGAACGGGTCGCGGCGCAGCTCGCCGACCTTGCCCTCGGCGGCGGCGGTCTTCTCGGAGGCCACGTTGGCGCCGAGGAACACGCCGTGGTTCCAGTCGAAGGACTCCGTCACCAGCGGCACCGCCGTCGCGCGGCGCCCGCCGAAGAGGATCGCCGAGATCGGCACGCCCTTCGGGTCCTCCCACTCGGGCGCGATGATCGGGCACTGCGAGGCCGGCACGGTGAAGCGGGCGTTGGGGTGGGCGGCCGGGGTCCCTGACTCCGGCGTCCAGTCGTTGCCCTTCCAGTCGGTCAGGTGGGCCGGGGGCTCCTCGGTCATGCCCTCCCACCACACGTCGCCGTCGTCGGTGAGCGCGACGTTGGTGAAGACCGCGTTGCCCCAGAGGGTCTTCATCGCGTTGGCGTTGGTGTGCTCGCCGGTGCCGGGCGCGACGCCGAAGAAGCCGGCTTCGGGGTTGATCGCGTAGAGCCGGCCGTCCTCGCCGAACCGCATCCAGGCGATGTCGTCGCCGATCGTCTCCACCGTCCAGCCGGAGATGGTGGGCTCCAGCATGGCGAGGTTCGTCTTGCCGCAGGCGGAGGGGAAGGCGGCGGCGACGTACTTGGACTCGCCCTGCGGCGGGGTGAGCTTGAGGATCAGCATGTGCTCGGCCAGCCAGCCCTCGTCGCGGGCCATGACGGAGGCGATGCGCAGGGCGTAGCACTTCTTGCCGAGCAGGGCGTTGCCGCCGTAGCCGGAGCCGTAGGACCAGATCTCGCGCGACTCGGGGAAGTGCGAGATGTACTTGGTCTGGTTGCAGGGCCAGGGGACGTCCTCCTGGCCGGGCTCCAGCGGGGCGCCGAGCGTGTGGACGGCCTTGACGAAGAAGCCCTCGTCGCCCAGCTCGTCCAGGACGGCCTGCCCCATGCGCGTCATCGTGCGCATCGAGACGGCGACGTAGGCGGAGTCGGTGATCTCCACGCCCAGCGCGGACAGCGGGGAGCCGAGCGGGCCCATGCAGAAGGGCACGACGTACATCGTGCGGCCCCGCATGGAGCCCCGGAACAGGCCCTTGTCACCGGTGAAGATCTCCCGCATCTCGGCGGGGGCCTTCCAGTGGTTGGTCGGGCCCGCGTCCTCCTCCTTCTCCGAGCAGATGAAGGTCCGGTCCTCGACGCGCGCGACGTCGGACGGGTCGGAGGCGGCGTAGTAGGAGTGCGGGCGCTTGACCGGGTCGAGTTTCCTGAACGTTCCCTTGGCGACCAGTTCCTCGCACAGTCGCTCGTACTCGGCCTCGGAGCCGTCACACCAGACCACGCTGTCCGGCTGCGTCAGTTCGGCGATCTCGTTGACCCACGAGATCAGTTCCTGGTGGTGGGTGGGGACGACGGTGGGAGCCGCGATGTCGCGCGCCACGATTGCTCCTAAGTGAGGGATTTTTGTGTTCTCGCCCCGTGGGGGCCGCGACCCGGATGCTTCGTAGCCTGCTCATCCGGTGCCGACCGCACTCATTTGATCATCCGAGTCTAGTGCCCATCTGTCCAGAGGGCATCACAAGTGAGCGGCGTGAGGAATCCCACGGTTACCACGACTCTTTGCGTCCACGTTGAGTTCAACTGAAGGACTTTTTGCCGGATGACTTGATTGAACGTTCATTGATGAGCGACGTACGGCAGCGTCGGTACCATGCGGCCATGACTGCGTCCGCCTCCGACGCGCCCACGGACACGCCGGCCGCCGGCCGTGGCCCCGTGGCGCTCTCCCTGCCGCATCCGGTCAAGCCCAGGCTCCGCGGCTGGCTGCACCTCGGCATGTTTCCGGCCGTACTCATCGCGGGCCTCGTGCTCACCGCCCTCGCCGACTCGACCAGAGGCCGCGTCGCCTGCGGCATCTACGCCCTGACGGCCTGCCTCCTGTTCGGCGTCAGCGCGCTCTACCACCGGGGCAACTGGAGCCCCCGCATGGACGGAGTGCTGCGCCGCCTCGACCACGCCAACATCTTCCTGATCATCGCCGGCACCTACACCCCGCTGACCCTGCTGCTCCTGCCCGGCACCAAGGGCCGGTGGCTGCTGTGGAGCATCTGGGCCGCCGCGGCGGCCGGCATCGTCTTCCGGGTCTTCTGGGTCGGCGCCCCGCGCTGGCTCTACACGCCCTGCTACATCGCGATGGGCTGGGCGGCCGTCTTCTTCCTGCCCGACTTCCTGCGCACGGGCGGCGTCGCGGTCCTGGTCCTGGTGGTCGTCGGCGGCCTGCTCTACAGCGCCGGCGGCGTGATCTACGGCATCAAGCGCCCGAACCCGTCACCGCGCTGGTTCGGTTTCCACGAGGTCTTCCACTCCTTCACCCTCGCCGCGTTCGTCGTCCACTACGTCGGGATCTCGCTGGTGGCGTACCAGCACGCGTAGTCCGCCCTCCGCTGCCTCAAGGGCCACGGCTGCCGAGCCGCGGCCCTTGCTTATTGACACGTCGACGCTTTTGAGAATCACTCTCATTCAATGGTGGCCACCACCTCTGCCGCCCCGCCGCTGGTGGGCACTCGGAGCCCTGGTCGCGCCGGGGACTCCGTGGTGGCCGTCCAGCTGATCGGCGTCAGGACCGGCTCCGCGCGTCTCGCGGCCTCGGCGGACGGCGCGGGAGGAGTCCCCGGCCGTGGCCCCCACCACGGCCGATGCCGGACAATGACCGGCATGACGCCCGCACGTTCCCCGCTCTCCCCCGCCGACCGCCCCCAGCTGGGCCTGCGTGAACGCAAGAAGATCAAGACCCGCGAGGCGATCCGCGCCGCGACGTACGCGCTGATCGAGGAGCAGGGCTACGACGCCACGACGATCGACCAGATCGCCGACCGGGCCGAGGTGTCACCGTCGACCGTCTTCCGCTACTTCCCGACCAAGGAGGACATCGTCCTCACCGACGAGTACGACCCGCTGATGCTGGAGGAGTTGCGCGCCCGGCCCGCGGAAGAGTCGTGGATGGACTCGGTACGGCACGTGATGCACAAGGCCATCGACGCGATGATGGCGGAGGACCCCGACGTGGTGCGGGTGCGGGCGCACCTCGCGGTCCAGGTCCCCGCCGTCCGTTCCCGGATGGTCGAGAGCATGTCGGAGACCGGACGCCTGCTCCGCACGGCCCTCGCCGAACGCTCCGGGCTGGCCGCGGACAGCCTCGAAGTGCGCGTCTACGCGATGGCCCTCGTCGGCGGCCTGATGGAGGTCAACATGTCCTGGGCGGAGAACGGCTTCCAGGACGACCTGCGCGTCATGACGGACCGGGCCCTGGACGTCCTGGAGCACGGCCTCCCCGCCGGAAAACCCTGAGGCCCCCGGTCCGCGCCCGTGGCATCCTGACCGGGTGAACGGTCCCGAGATCCACGTCGAGCTCGCCCCCGAACTGGCCGTGTTCGTCCAGCGGAAACCGCACCGGACGCTCGTCAGCGACGGCGTCTCGACCCTCGGCCACGTCGTCGAGTCCCTCGGGGTGCCACTGACCGAGGTCGGCGCGCTGGTCGTCGACGGCCGCGAGGTCCCGCCCTCGCACATCCCGCAGCCGGCCGAACGGCTGGTCATCCGGCCGGTGGAGCGCCCCCAGCGGGTGCCCGGCGCGCCCCTCCGCTTCCTCCTCGACGTCCACCTCGGCACGCTGGCCCGCCGGCTGCGGCTGCTCGGCGTGGACACGGCGTACGAGTCGACGGACATCGGCGACCCGGCGCTCGCCGCCCGCTCGGCGGCCGAGAAGCGGGTCATGCTCAGCCGCGACCGGGGCCTGCTGCGCCGCCGGGAACTGTGGGCGGGCGCGTTCGTCTACAGCACCCGCCCCGAGGACCAGCTCCAGGACGTCCTCGACCGCTTCGCCCCCGACCTGCGCCCCTGGACCCGCTGCACCGCCTGCAACGGCCTGCTGAAGGAGGCCACCAAGGACGAGGTCGCCGACCAGCTCAAGCACGGCACCCGACGCTCGTACGACGTCTTCGCCCAGTGCACGGCCTGCGGCCGCGCGTACTGGAAGGGCGCGCACCACGACCAGCTGGAGGCGGTCGTGGAGCGGGCGCTGAGCATGCGTACCCAGAGCGGTTGAGTACGCCGGCCGATCCGCGGGGACCGGCCGGCGGGGTTGGCTGGGGGCATGAACACGGCACGGACGACCGGCGCCCGAGTGCGGGACGACGTCCGCGTGGCAGCGGGGTGGGGGCTCGGGCTCCTCCTGCCGACGGTTTTCGTCTGCACACTGGCTACACCGCGTCCCGCCGGACCTCGTGGAGCCGGTGCCGGACCCGCTGGCTGACAGGCGCCGCCAGCCCGCACCGCGCCCCACCGCACCTCGTAAAGCCGACGCCAGACCCGTTGGCTGACAGGCGCCGCCAGCCCGCACCGACGGCCGCACCGCGCCCCGCCGGACCCAGTGGAGCCGGTGCCGGGCCCTGGGCCGGTGGCCGAGTTTCTCAGGAAGGCGTCAGCTTCGCTCGCAACGCGTCCGGGTCCGTCACCGGCAGGTCGCAGACGAAGCCGCGGCAGACGTACGCGGTGGGCGCGCCGTCGACGAGGATGCGGCCGGCGAGCAGCGGGAACTCGTCGCTGTCCGGGGTGCCGCAGGCGACGACGGCACCCGGGGCGGTGCTCAGCAGCGCCGTACGGTGCAGGGCCGCTGTCCGCTCGTCGTCCGGGGCCGGTCCGACGACCGCCACCTCGCGCGGCCCGTCGAGCAGCGCCTCGGCGACCGCCAGCCCCCATCCGATGAACCGGGGCACGCGCGGCCCGAGCGTCTTCACGACCCCCAACGCCCGCTCCGCCGCGGCCCGGTGCGGCTCGGAGCCGGTGTGGGCGGCGTAGCTCAGCAGCGCGCCGGCCGCGGCGGTCCAGCCGGAGGGTGCGGCGTTGTCTGTGGGGTCCTGGGGCCGGCGGATGAGCTGCTCGGCGTCGGACGCGGTGTCGTACAGGGCGCCGGTCTCGGTGTCGGTGAAGCGGGCGAGGACATGGTCGAGCAGCAGTCCGGCGAAGTCGAGCCAGACGCCCTCACCGGTCACGGAGGCGAGCGCGAGGAAGCCCTCGGCGACGTCGGCGTAGTCCTCCAGCACACCCGCGTTGGGGCCGACCCGGCCATCCTTGCTGGTGCGGGCGAGCCGGCCGTGTTCGTCCAGGTGGACGCGGACCAGCAGGTCGGCGGCGGCGACGGCGGCCTCGGTGAGGTCCGGCCGGTCGAAGCAGGCGCCGGTCTCGGCTAGCGCGGCGATGGCGAGTCCGTTCCAGGCGGCGACGACCTTGTCGTCCCGGCCGGGCGCGGGGCGCCGCGCACGTGCGGCGAGGAGCCGGTCCTTGACGGAGGCGATCTTCTCGGCGTCGAACACGCCTTCCGTCTGCGGCAGTTGCAGGACGGACTGGCCGTGCTCGAAGGTGCCCTCATCGGTCACGCCGAAGTACTGGGCGGCGAGGTCGGCGTCGTCACCGAGGGCCTCGCGCAGCTGCGCCGGCCGCCAGACGTAGTACGCCCCCTCCACGTGCCGCCCGCTGCCGTCGTCGCTGTCGGCGTCGAGGGCCGAGGCGAATCCGCCCTCGGTGGTGCGCAGGTCGCGGAGCAGGAACTGGGCGGTGTCCAGCGCGACCCGCCGGGCGAGATCCGAGCCGGTGGCCCGCCACAGGTGGGTGTACACCCGGCAGAGCAGGGCGTTGTCGTACAGCATCTTCTCGAAGTGCGGCACGACCCAGTCGCGGTCCACGGAGTACCGGGCGAACCCGCCGCCGAGCTGGTCGTAGATGCCGCCCCTGGCCATCCGCTCACACGTGTCCCGGGCCATCTGGAGCGCGCCCTCGGCGCCGGTCCGCGCGTGATGGCGGAGCAGGAACTCCAGCACCATGGACGGCGGGAACTTCGGCGCGCCGCCGAAGCCGCCGCGCTGCGGGTCGTACTCGCGGGTGAGCCCCAGCAGGGCCTGAGCGAGTTCCTGCTCGCCGGGCGCCTCGGCGGCCTGCCGCACGATCTCCCGCTGGGAAAGATCGCGGACGATCTTCCCGGCGACGTCGGCGACCTCGTCCCGGCGGGTGGTCCACGCCTGCTGGACGCCCTCCAGCACCTGACGGAAGGAGGGCATGCCGTGCCGGGGTGCGGGCGGGAAGTAGGTGCCGAAGTAGAACGGCTGCGCGTCCGGGGTGAGGAACACGGTCATGGGCCAGCCGCCGTGCCCGGTGGCCGCCTGGACGGCCTCCATGTAGACGGCGTCCACGTCCGGCCGCTCCTCGCGGTCGACCTTGACGCTGACGAAGTGCTCGTTGAGGTAGTCGGCGGTGGTCTGGTCCTCGAAGGACTCGTGGGCCATCACATGGCACCAGTGAACCAACAGAAGACGTAAGTGACAGGACGCGTAGCCCACGCTCAAGAGGATGGGCACGTCCCGCCGCTTCGCTTCTGTCATCGCCTCCTCTCCCCATGGCCACCAGTCCACTGGATTGGTGGCGTGCTGGAGCAGATAAGGCGACTGGGAGTCGGCCAGTCGATTCATACCGGCATCGTCGCACGATCCGGAGCGTCCGGCCCTGCAATCGAGGGCCAGACCCGGGAGTAATGAGATGCATACGGCACGTGACCAGGAAGGTGCGTGCCCCGCCCCGGCGGAGGAGTGCGCGGACTGGTCCGAGCAGCTGCTCTGCTCCATCCCGTGCCGGGTGCGCCCGTGGCGACGACGCGGGCACCGAGCCGTCAGGCGGGCTGGACGGTGATGGTGCAGAGGCGCTTGGTGGCCCGGGTCAGGGCTACGTACAAGTCCCTTTCCCCACCGGGGCGGTTCGTGATGATTTCCTCGGGGTTCACGACGACGACTCCGTCGAATTCCAGGCCGCGTGCTTCGGACGCCGGGACGATGCCTGCGTGGTGAGCGATGCCCTGGGCCGTCAGCTCGCTCACCCTGGTGTCCGCGCAGATCACTCCCAGAAGCTCGCCCGGGTGCGCGGTGCTCTGGGCGCGCAGCTCCTGAACGACGGCGGTGACCAACCCGTCCGGAGGTGTGGTCACGGTGCGGGGGCTCTCACCGCTTCGCAGTGACCGTGTGGGCTTCTGGTCCGGAGCGATCCGCGTGAGCAGGTCCCGGGCGCTCTCCAGAATCTCCTGCGTCGTGCGGTAGCTGACGGTCAGGTTGTGCAGTGTGAACCGCGGTCCGACGTGGGGGCTCAGTGCTTCCTTCCAGTCGCGTGCTGTCGCGACCGGGCCTGCCTGGGCGAAGTCACCCACCAGTGTCATCGCCTTTGCCGGGCAGCGGCGGACGATCATCCGCCACTGCATGGCGGTCAGTTCCTGCGCCTCGTCGACGACGACGTGCCCGTACGTCCGCTCGGGCGGCCCGTCGACCAGGCTCGCCGCCTCGTCCAGCAACGGCAGATCGGCATCGGTCCACGGGTCGTGCGGACCGCGCAGCAGAAGGGACCGCTCCTGCGCGGTCAGGTGGGGCAGGCGCTCGGCGAGAGCGTCGGCGTTCGTCAGGAGTGCCTTCACGAGGTCACCGGGTACCAGCCGCGGCCACAACCCCTCGACCGCTCGGTCGACGCCGGCGTCGTCGAGGAGATCGGCTCGGATGGCGTCCAGGTCCAGCTCGTGGACCGGACCTGAGTCGGCCGCACCTTCGGCACGGCGCTGGGCGGCTCCCGTGAACCGGTCGAGGTCGATGCCCGTCATCCTTTCGGCATCGGCGTCGATCTGCTCCAGGAGGTCGCCCATGTCTCGTCGCATCGCGTCGGTGACGGCGTCGACCAAGAGCTCTTTGAACACCTGGCGCGCGGGGTTGTGCCCCGGTGCGGCTGCCACGGCGGCTTCGCGTGCCGCGGCGACTTCCTCGCCGGGGAGGTGAACCAGTTCCTGTCCGACCCGCACGGTGAAGTCACCGGCGGGGGCTTGGTGGACGCGCAGCAGGCCGGCCAAGGCGTCGGCGAGGCCGGAGCCGCCCTTGAGGCGCGCCGTGTCGAACGGGTCCACCGTGTCCGTGGACACTGCGGCCAGTTCCCGGCAGGTCGCCAGAGCGACGTCGTTCTCTCCGAGCGAGGGAAGGACCTGGGAGATGTAGTCGAGGAACCGGGCGTTCGGGCCCACCACCAGGACACCCTCCTCCGCGGCGCGCGGGAACGCGTACAGGACATAGGCCGCCCGGTGCAGGGCGACCACCGTCTTGCCGGTGCCGGGCCCGCCCTGCACCACGGTCACCCCACGGTGGGCGGAGCGGACGATCTCGTCCTGCTCGGTCTGCAGCGTCGCGACGGCCGAATGCATCCTGCCCGTGCGCCGTGCCGACAGGGCCTCGGTCAACGGGCCGTCCCCCACGACGTCCTCGTCGGTCGGGGCGGTCCCGTCCAGCAGTTCGTCGCTCACCGAGACGACCGTGCGCTCGTCGAGGCGCAGGTGCCGGCGCCGCCGCAGGTCCATCGGGTGGACCGGTGTCGCCTCGTAGAAAGGCCGCGCCGCGTTCGCGCGCCAGTCCACGAGCGCAGGCAGGTCATCCTCCTCCCTGTGCAGTCCGATCCGCCCGATGCGCAGGGCCGTGCCGTCCGTCCAGTCGATGCGCCCGAAGACCAGCCCCTTTTCGGCGCCCTCCAGCCGGCCGATTTCCTTGGTCAGACGTTCGGCGGCGGTTTCTCTCTCGTATGCCTCACCGGCGCTGTCCGCCGGGGCCTTCAGCACGCTCGCTCGATTTGCTCGCACCTCGGAAAGCCGCTCGGTGAGCAACTCGTACAAGGAGGACACATAATCCTGCTCCGATTCGACCGCACGCACGGCGGGATCATTCATTGCACCTTCGGATGCCGATCGGCGGGAACTTGACCGACTGGAATGTAAACAAACTCCACAACGCCGTCAAGCTCGGAGTTTCTCGCCAAAACGATTGCGGCCGAACGAGCTATATGCCTCTGCCGGATTTGCGGACTGAGTAGTTTTATGCCTCCGACGGATTTGCGAGTCGAAGGAATTCATGCCCCAGTGAGCTGTAGCACCGCGTCGCCCGCGGGCGCCCCGGGCAGGGAGGATTGCGCCGGACCGGCGAGCGGCGCGGTGATGACCTCGGGGTGGACGGTGCGGCCCTCGGCGGTCGTCAGCGCTCCACTCTCGCGCGCATGCGCCGGCCGTCACCACCCTCTTGTCGTCCGACGAGCCGGGCCGGCTCACCCGTGCCGTCGATGCGGGATCACGACAGCCACAGCGGCGGCTCTTCACGTCCGGTGGCAGTCGGCACGAAACCCTCACCACCCCCGCTGATCGCGACCCCCTCGCCATCCCACCGTCCCCGAAGGACACTCGTAGGCAACGGAGTTGCCGCCGGAGGGGGACGGGACATGCGGGACGGTCATCGGGCGGAGGCCGAGCGGCTGCTGGTGCGGGCCGTGGAGGAGGAGGTACGGCGTTCGGGCGGGCGGATCGACGGCCAGGTGCTGCTGTCGCGGGCGCGCGGCGCGCTGGACGCGATGGCGGGAGCGGCCGGCGAGGAGTACGAGGCGTACACGCGCGCACTGGACGAGGCGGAGGCCGGCCGGCTGACCTTCGGCCAGCGGTACGCACGGGAAGGCGCCGGAACGGCCCTGCTCGTCGCGGCGGTCGCCGCCGTCGCCGCCGCCGTGGCCGATCTGACCCTCGGCACCGGTACCGGCACGGCCCTCGGCGCGGGCGTCACCGCGGCCACGGTGGGCGCCGCGGCGACGGTGGTGAAGGTGGCCGGTGCGCATCTGCCCGCCGCCCACCACCGCGCGGGCGCGGCCGGTCAGCCCGGCGGCCCGGAGCAGCTGCGGTTGCAGTGGCTGACCGCGCTGGAGGTGCGGGGCATCCGCCCGTTCCTGGACCAGCAGCGGGTGCTCAGCGCCTCCACCGGCGCCAAGAAGAAGGGCGGCGGCCCGGCGCTGCGCGGCGCGGACAAGAGCGCGGCGGCCCGCAGGCGCTCGGTGCTGGAGCAGTCCTTCGGGCAGCTCCCGGACGCGGACGGTCCGTTCGCGGGACGCCGGGCGGAGCTGGGGCGGATCAGACAGTGGGCGCAGGCGGCCCGTGCGGCCACCGAGACCCGGCCGACGCTGGTGGTGCTGCACGGCGAGCCCGGCTCCGGCCGGACCACGCTCGCGGTGCGCGCGGCACACGAACTGCGGGACCACTTCCGGGGCGCGGTGGTGGTGGACCTGCGCGGCGACAGCCGGGAGGAGGCGCCGCTGTCCACCAGGGACGCCCTGCTGCACCTGCTCAACCGGCTCGGCGCGCCCCGGGAGCAGCTGCTGTTCCGGGAGAGGTCCTCCCCCGACCAGCAGGTCAAGCGGCTCGCCGAGCTGTACCACCGGTATCTGACCGGACTGCCGGTGACGATCGTGCTGGACGACGCCTCGGACCCGGAGCAGGTGCGCGCCCTGGTGCCGGAGCGGTCCGACAGCCTGGTGCTGGTGACCAGCCGTACGCCCCTCGACCTGCCCGCGGAGCTGGGGGCCTGGGTGCACGAGCTGCCGGTGCGGGCGCTGGACGCGGCGGGCGCCGAGGAGCTGCTGAGCGCGGCGGCGGAGGACGCGTCGGGGCCGTACGACGCCGACTCCGCCGACCGGGTCCGCGAGCTGTGCGGCGGGCTGCCGCTGGCGCTGCGGACCGCGGGCTCGGCGCTGGGCCCGCGCTCACCCCGGCAGCTGGCCGCGGACCTGGGCGCGTACGGCCCGGTGGAGCCGGTGGAGCGGGCGCTGTGGCTGCGCTACACCGACCAGCCGGAGTCCACCCGCCGGCTGCTGCGCAGGCTCGCCCTGGCGGGCCGGGCCTCGCTGGGCGCGGCGGCGGCGGCCTCGCTGCTGGCCACCGACGAGGCGGAGGCCGGCCGGCATCTGGTGGCGCTGGCCCGGGCGGGCCTGATCGACCATGTGCGCGGCAGCCGCTACCGGCTGCACGACCTGGTGCGGGCCTTCGCGCACGCCCGGCTGCTGGACGAGGAGGACCCGGCCGAGCGGGCGGCGGCGCAGGAGCGGCTGATCGTGAACTACGCGGAGCTGGCCGACTCGGTGCTGCGCCTGGTCGACGGGAACATGTCGACGCGGTCGAACCAGTTCGGCTCGCACGGCTTCCCCTCGCTCGACGAGGCCCTGCGCTGGCTGGACGACGAGTCCAGCTTCATCACGGCGGCCCTGCGGCACGCGGAGGGTGTGAACCAGGCGGCCGTGCTGAACCTGCTGGGCGCGCTGTGCGACTACTGCCTGTTGCGCGGCGACCTGTACCGGCTCGGTGAGATCAGTGAGCTGGCGCAGTCGGTGGACCAGGGGCTGCTGGTGCGCTCGGTGCAGTGGCGTACCGGCATCGCGGCCCGGCAGCTGGGCGAGCTGGACAAGGCGCGGACCACACTGACCTCGGTCGTGGACCTGTACCGGGAGGCCCACCATGACGCGGGAGCGGCCCGCGCGCTGACCTCGCTCGGGATCACGCTGCACCACCAGGGCAATCTCACCGAGGCGGCGGCCAAGCTCCAGGAGGCCCTGGACCTGCAGGCGGCGCCGGAGCTGGCGACGGACCGGGCGTGGACGATGCACGCGCTGGCGGCCGTCCAGCGGGACCGGGCCCGGCTGGCTCAGGCGCTGGACCTGCTCACCCGCTCCCTGGTCCTGCACCGCGAGGGCGGTTCGGTGCACGGCGAGGCCTGGGCGCACTTCCAGCTGGGCCAGCTGGCGCTGCGGCTGGGGGACGTACCGCGCGCGGAGACGGAGCTGCGGGCGGCCCTGGAGCGGTACGGCAGGACGCGGGACGCCCGTGGGGAGGCGTGGGCGCTGACCCAGCTGGCCCGGGCCCGGCTGGTGGCCGGTGACGCCTCCGCGGCCGTGGAGGGGCTGCGCCAGGCGGTGCCCCGGCACCGGGAGAACGAGGACGCGCGCGGCGAGGCGTGGACGCTGTACTACCTGGGGCAGGCGCTGGAGGAGACCGGCGAGCTGGACCAGGCGGTGCGCGAGCTGGAGCGGTCCCGGACGATGTTCTCCCGGATACGGGACGTGTACGGCCTGGCCTGCGCCCGGCACCATTCGGCACGGGCGACCAGGGACCAGCGGGCCGCGCAGACCGGCTCGCTGCGCAACTCCGGTTTCGCCCGTCAGCTCCTGGTGGACGCGCGCGCGGACTTCCAGCGGATCGGCGTCGCCCACGGCGAGGCCTGGACCTGCCTGGAGCTGGCGGTGGTGGACGCGGGCAACGCGCGGACGCAGCAGGCGCTGGCGCTGTGCGACGAGGCGCTCACCCTGTTCACGTCCTACGGCGACCGGCGCGGCGAGGACTGGGCCCGCTTCCTGCGCTGCACCCTGCTGCCGTACGCGGCGCCGGGCGGGGTGGAGGTGGGCACGGCCGTCGCCCTGGAGGAGCTGGCCCAGCTGGCCCGCGCCACGCATCCGCTGCGGGACGAGAAGCTGGAGGACTACGCCTCGGCGTACACCCTGCTGCTGGAGCGGGGCGTCCAGCTGGAGGCCGGCTGGCAGGCCTGGCGGCTGCGCATGACTCCGGACCGCCACGCCCGGGAGGTGATGGGGGTGGCGGTACCGGCGGGACGCTGACCCGGCGGGTCAGCGCTGCTGGGCCGCGGAGTCGGCCTGTTCCCGGGCGCTGTCCGCGTCGGCGTCCGGGGACTCCTTGAAGTCGACCTTCTGCATGTGCTTGTTCATCGACTTCATCAGGCCCCACACCGCCACGGCCATCACCGCGAAGACGATGAAGCCGAGGACGCCGGGGGTGACCTTGTTCTCGTCCACCTCCTTGGCGAGGGGGGCGAGATGCGTCACTGCCAGGCTCACGCTTGCGCTCATGTCAGGCATTGTCCCGGATGCCCGCGAAGAGGTCGTCCTCGGGGAGGGAGGTATCGACGAGAGACTTCGCCAGCTCGTACTCCTCCGTCGGCCAGACCTCCTTCTGGAGCTCCAGCGGCACCTTGAACCAGCCGCCGTCCGGGTCGATCTGCGTGGCGTGGGCGATCAGCGCCTTGTCGCGGATCTCGAAGAAGTCCGCGCACGGGATGTGCGTGGTCAGGGTGCGCTCGGTGCGCTCCATCTCGTTCCACCGCTTGAGCCACTCCCCGTACGGCGACTCCAGGCCGCGGTCGAGCATGGCCTGGTGCAGCGCCTCGGTGCGGGGACGGTTGAAGCCCTGGTTGTAGTAGAGCTTCAGCGGCTGGTAGGCGGGACCGAACTCGTCCTCGGGGTACTTCTCGGTGTCCGCCGCGCCCTCGAACGCCACCATGGAGATCTTGTGCGTCATGATGTGGTCGGGGTGCGGGTAGCCGCCGTTCTCGTCGTAGGTGGTGATCACCTGCGGGCGGAAGGAGCGGATCTGCTTCACCAGCTCACCGGCCGCCTTGTCGACGTCCTCCAGGGCGAAGCAGCCCTCGGGCAGCGGCGGCAGCGGGTCGCCCTCCGGCAGCCCGGAGTCGACGAAGCCGAGCCACTCCTGCTTGACGCCGAGGATCTCCCGGGCCTCGTCCATCTCCTTGCGGCGGACCTCGTGGATGTGCTCCTCGATGTAGGTGTCGCCCTGCAGCTTGGGATTGAGGATGGACCCGCGCTCTCCGCCGGTGCAGGTCACCACCAGCACGTCCACCCCCTCGGACACGTACTTCGCCATGGTGGCCGCGCCCTTGCTCGACTCGTCGTCGGGGTGCGCGTGAACGGCCATCAGTCGCAACTGGTCAGTCAAGACTCAATCCTCGGTAAGTCGGCGCCCCCGTGGCTCCGGGTGCGATGAAACAGGTGCCGTCCCGAACGTCGTTGAGGGGTGGCGGTCGGGTGGCGGGCGGGCGGCTTCTATAGTGACCGAATCGGGGGGCGAATAATTCCGCGGAGAGGACGATCATGAGTACCGCGAGCACGCGGCTGCCCGAGGGCCGCTACGGCCGTTCCTCGGATCAGCGCGCCGACCGCAAGCTCAAGATCGCCGGCTCGGTGCTGGGCGCGGTCCTGCTCGCACTGGTCGGCTTCTTCTTCTACCACTACGTCGCCGGGAACGAGATCAGCGCCGAGGTCATCACCTTCAAGGCGTCCGACGACGCGGTCCAGGTGCACCTGGAGGTCCGCAAGGACGCCGGCGCGTCCGGCTACTGCACCCTGCGCTCGCAGTCGGCCGACGGCGCCGAGGTGGGCCGGGCCGACTTCCGCTTCTCCGGGTCGTCCACACGGATCGACAAGGTCGTCACGCTGCGTACGACGGCCCAGGGGACGACGGCCGAGCTGCTGGGCTGTCACGCCGGCTGACACCCGGCGGACACGCGCGGGCACTGCCCGGTTCACCCGGAATGCGTAGGCGCTGACCTGCGTTGATGTGATTCTGATGGCTTATGTCCTCCCCCTTCCGGCGTTGAATTGTTAGGCTCGTGGTTTCGCCCATCCATGAGGGAACATTCTTCTGGGTAGGGCGATGCTTTGTATTCCCAGTACCGACGAGGAGCACCCTGTGACCCAGACCAGCGAGAACGTCACCTGGCTGACCCAGGAGGCGTACAACAAGCTCAAGGACGAGCTTGAGTACCTTACTGGTCCTGCGCGCACGGAGATCGCCGCCAAGATCGCGGCTGCGCGCGAGGAGGGCGACCTGCGTGAGAACGGCGGGTACCACGCGGCCAAGGAGGAGCAGGGCAAGCAGGAGCTGCGTGTGCGCCAGCTGACCCAGCTCCTCGAGAACGCCAAGGTCGGCGAGCCGCCGGCCGCGGACGGTGCCGTCGCGCCCGGCATGGTCGTCACGATCGCCTTCGACGGTGACGAGGACGACACGCTGACGTTCCTGCTCGCCTCGCGCGAGTACGCGAGCGCCGACATCGAGACCTACTCGCCGCAGTCCCCGCTCGGCGCGGGCGTCATCGGCCACAAGGTCGGCGAGGACGCGGAGTACGAGCTGCCGAACGGCAAGAAGGCCTCGGTCCGGATCCTGAAGGCCGAGCCGTACACGGGCTGATCCCGCCTCCTGGCCGGCTTCCGGCCCCCGGCGCCCTGAGGGCCGCCGGGGGCCTTGTCACGCCCCGGGCCGTCGCGCGGACCCGGGTCCGCCGCGGTGGTGCTGTCAGCCGGTCGCGGAGCGGTACTTGCGCACCGCGAGGGTGCGGAAGACCAGGATGATCACGACCGACCAGATCAGCGAGGCCAGGACCGGGTGCTGCATGGGCCAGGCGTCGGGTGTCCGGAAGCCCGGGGGAAGGTTGCCGAACAGCTCGCGGCAGGCCTGCACGGTGGCGCTGAACGGGTTCCACTCCGCTATGTGGCGCAGGAAGGCCGGCATCTGGTTCGCGTCCACGAACGCGTTCGAGATGAACGTCAGCGGAAACAGCCAGATGAGACCGCCCGAGGTCGCCGCCTCCGGAGTGCGCACGGACAGGCCGATGAGCGCGCCGATCCACGAGAACGCGTATCCGAGCAGCAGGAACAGGCCGAATCCGGCGAGCACCTTGCCGAAGTTCTCGTGCGTGCGCCAGCCGACCAGTACGGCGACGACCGCGAGGACGAGCAGCGTCAGCGCCGTCTGGACCAGGTCGGCGAGGGTGCGCCCGGTCAGGACCGCGCCGCGTGCCATGGGCAGGGAGCGGAACCGGTCGATGAGGCCCTTGTGCATGTCGTCGGCGATGCCCGCGCCGGCGCCCGCCGTGGCGAACGTGACCGTCTGGGCGAAGATGCCGGCCATCAGGAACTCGCGATAGGCCTGGGTGGAGCTGGACGAGCCGACCTGGATCGAGCCGCCGAACACGTAGGTGAACAGCACCACGAACATGATGGGCTGGATCAGCCCGAAGATCAGCATCTCGGGAATCCGGCCCATGCGGATCAGGTTCCGGCGGGCTATGACCAGTGAGTCGCGGACGGATCTGCCCACGGGGTTGCCGGGCGCCGCGACGGGCGCGGTCTCGGTGACGGCACTCATTTCACGGCCTCCTTGCCGTTCCGCTCGTCCTGGTCGGCGCTCTCCGCCGCGTGTCCGGTCAGGGACAGGAAGACGTCGTCGAGGGTGGGGCGGCGCAGCCCGACGTCGTCCATCTCGATCCCTCGCGAGTCCAGCTCGCGGATGACCTCGGCGAGCAGCTTGGCGCCGCCGGTGACGGGCACCGTGAGCTTGCGGGTGTGCTCCTCGACCGTGGTCTCGCCCTTGCCGAAGCCGCGCAGGACCTCCGCGGCAACGGCTATCTCCTCCCGCTCGTGCACCACGACCTCGACGCGCTCGCCGCCGGTGCGGGCCTTGAGCTGGTCGGAGGTGCCCTTGGCGATGACCCGGCCGTGGTCGACGACCGCGATGTCGTGGGCCAGGTGGTCGGCCTCTTCCAGATACTGCGTGGTCAGCAGCAGCGTCGTACCACCGGAGACGAGCTGCTTGATGACCTCCCACAGCTGCTGGCGGTTGCGCGGGTCGAGGCCCGTCGTCGGTTCGTCCATGAACATCACCGGGGGCGAGACCACGAGGGCCGCGGCGAGGTCCAGCCGGCGGCGCATGCCTCCGGAGTAGGTCTTGGCGGGCCGGTCGGCGGCGTCGGCGAGATGGAACTGCTCCAGCAGCTCCGACGCGCGCGCCTTGGCCGCCTTCGCCCGCATCTGGTACAGCTGCCCGACCATCTGCAGGTTCTCCCGGCCGGTCAGGTACTCGTCGACCGCCGCGAACTGGCCGGACAGGCCGATCGAGCGGCGCACGGCGTCGGG
Source organism: Streptomyces sp. NPDC052721 (assembly GCF_040678315.1). NCBI lineage: Bacteria > Bacillati > Actinomycetota > Actinomycetes > Kitasatosporales > Streptomycetaceae > Streptomyces > Streptomyces sp. NPDC052721. Next base: position 79,948 of record NZ_JBFATL010000013.1, read on the forward strand.
GTGCCGCAGCACGTCCACGCCGGCGACCACCGCCCTGCCGCTGTCGGGCCGCAGCAGGGTCGTCAGGCAGCGGACGGCCGTCGTCTTGCCGGCGCCGTTCGGCCCGAGGAGGCCGAGGACCGTGCCCTCGGGCACATCGAGGTCGACGCCGTCCAGTGCCCTTACGTCGCCGAAGGTCTTCACCAGACCTTCGGCATAGATGGCACCTGGCATATGTGTCTCCACGTCGTCGGGGATTTCAGGGACGGATTCTTCGCAAAGGCTAGGTTTGTTCGCCCGGCCGCGCCCGCGGTTTTCGCGGATGCCGATTCCGGTGTGCGCGGGTGCCGGCGTACGTGGACAGGCGGGCCGGCGACCACACTACACACCATAACGCGATGTATCGCGTCCCTCAAGAGACTTCACTCGAACAGGTGGGGGCCGTGGTCGGCCGCTGCGGGTCAGGGCATGACGGTGTAGCCGGCGTCCCGCAGGGCCCGGCCGACCTCGGCGCAGTGCACCGGGCCCTTCGTCTCCAGGTGCAGCTCCACCTCGGCCTCCGTGAGACCGAGCCGGGGGTCGGTGCGGACGTGACTCACGTCGAGGACGTTGGCGTCGACCGTCGACAGCACCCCGAGCAGCGTCGCGAGCGCGCCCGGCCGGTCCGTCAGCCGCAGCCGGACGGCCAGGTAGCGGCCCTGCGCGGCCATGCCGTGGCGCAGCACGCGCTGCATCAGCACCGGGTCGACGTTGCCGCCGGAGAGCACCGCGACGACCGGGCCCTCGAAGGCGTCCGGCGCGGCCAGCAGCGCCGCCACCGGGCTCGCCCCGGCCGGCTCCACGACCAGCTTGGCCCGCTCCAGGCACAGCAGCAGCGCCGCCGACAACTGGTCCTCGCTCACCGTGCGCACCTCGTCGACCAGCTCACCGACGATCCCGAACGGCACCACGCCGGGCCGCCCCACCTTGATGCCGTCGGCCATCGTCGCCGGGTTCAGCAACGACATCGGGCGCCCGGCGGCCAGCGAGGGCGGGTAACAGGCGGCCCCCTCCGCCTGCACGCCGACGATCCGCACGTCCGGCCGCAGCGCCTTCACCCCCACCGCGATACCCGCCGCGAGCCCGCCGCCACCCATGCCGACGACGATCGTGCGGACCTCCGGGCACTGCTCCAGGATCTCCAGCCCGACCGTGCCCTGGCCGGCGATCACGTCCGGGTGGTCGAAGGGGTGGATGAACACCGCGCCGGTCCCGGCGGCGTACTCCTGAGCGGCGGCCAGCGTCTCGTCGACCACCTGGCCGTGCAGGCGCACCTCGGCGCCGTACTCCCGGGTCGCGCTGATCTTCGGCAGCGGCGCGCCCTTCGGCATGAACACGGTCGCGTGCACACCGAGCAGCGAGGAGGCCAGCGCCACGCCCTGCGCGTGGTTGCCGGCGCTCGCGGCCACCACACCGGCCGCCCGCTCCTCCGGCAGCAGCCCGGCGATCCGCACGTAGGCGCCGCGCAGCTTGAACGAGCCGGTCCGCTGCAGGTTCTCGCACTTCAGGTGCACGGGCGCGCCGACCAGCTGGGACAGGTGCCGGCTGCCCTCCATGGCGGTCACCCGGGCCACCCCGGAGAGCATCTTCTGGGCGCCGCGCACATCATCGAGGGTCACGGAGCGCAAGGAGTCAGCCGTGCGATAGCTCATGACTCCAGGATCGCAGTTCACGTTCGCGTACGGCGGGTGTGACCAAGCAGCGAGACCGGTTTGTGCAGCGCTGGTACGGCTCGGCGCCGGGCCGCGTACCCTGTCCCCCAACCCAGCAGCCCTTCATGAAGCGAGCCTCCGGCCATGCCCACAACACCTGAAATGTCGATGGACATGACGACCGTCGGTGACACCGGTCTTCTCGACACCCTCCAGCACGAGGTGGCGGTGTTCGCCCGCCGTGCCGAACAGACGCGGCTCGGCGGCGTCGGCCAGGTGCGCAACTCCATGGACCGCGCCGCGTACCTGCTGCTCAACCGGCTCGACAAAGAAGGCCCGATGGGCGTCAAGGCGCTCGCCGCGAGCATGGGCATCGACTCCTCCACGGTCACCCGGCAGGTGGCGCCCCTCGTCGACACCGGGCTGGTCAAGCGCACCTCGCACCCGGAGGACGGGCGCGCGGTGGTGCTCCAGTTGTCGCCGCGCGGCGCCGCGCGGCTGGAGGAGGTGCGGTCGTCCCGGCGTCAGCTCATGGCCGAGCTGACACACGACTGGGCGCCGGAGGAGCGCGAGCAGTTCTGCACGCTCCTCACCCGCTTCAATCACGCGCTCTCCGCCCGGATGACGGTGCAGGGGGTTCCGGCGGCGGAGCAGCCCCCGGCCTCCTGACCGCGCACCGCCGCACAGCAGAGGCGCCGGGGTATTGACCCCGGCCCCGCCACTGGCCTGATATGAGACCGGGTCCGAAGAGGGGTTCGCCGGGGCAGGCGCGCAAGACCGGGTCCGGAGAGGGTTCGCCGGTGGGCTCCGGGCGGACGCCCGTCGGGGCAGAGGTGAGACAGGCTCCGCATGGGGGTTCGCCGGAGGCGGACACGCAAGACCGGCTCCAGCCGGGGCCCGCCGAGGGCAAGGCACGTAAGACACGTAAACAGGCTCCGCACAGGAGCCCGTCGAAGGCGGACACGCAAGACGGGCACCAGCCGGGACCCGCCGAGGGCAAGGCGCGTAAGGCAGGCTCCCGAGAGGGACCCCTCGTGGGCCGGCGCACGCGGCTCGCTCCGGACGGGGAGCCGGCGGTGCGAGGCGCGTGGGCCGGGTACGGAGCGGGACCCCGACGGGGGGAGGCGCGGTGGGTGATCGGCACGTGGCCCGTGATGCCCGCCGGGCCCGGGAGTTCGAGGCGTTCGTCGCGGGCGCGGCCGGGCGCCTGCTGCACGCCGCCATGCTGCTCACCGCGGAGGCGCCGGACGCCAACCCGCGCGCGCGGCGCCTGCTGACGCTCGCGCTCGCCCACACCTACGCCCGCTGGGACCGGCTGCGCGGCGAGGATCCGTACGACTGCGCCCGCCAGTACCTCGCCACCCGCTTCGCGCGCACCACCTGGCACCGGTACGGCGTCTTCGGCCGTGCCCGGCCGGATCCGCGCAGTCCGCTCGCCGCACTCGGGCCGCAGGAGCGACTGGTCCTCGTCCTGCGGTTCTACGAGGGTGTGGCCGAGGAGCAGACGGCGGCCCTGCTCGGCCTGCCCACGGAACGCGTCCACACCCTCTGCGACCGCGCGACGGCCGACGTACTGCACCCCGCCCGCACGGCCGCCCCCCCGCACGGCGGACACCGAGGTGGCACCGTCATGAGCCGCGCCGACGACCTCGTACGGCGCGTCCCCTCGCACGACCGCCACCAGGGCGGCTCCTTCGTGCGAAAGCGCCGGTCCGGCCGTGGGAGGTCGTGGTGAAACGGGGTGAGCGGGAGGCCGCTGTGCGGCGGATCATGGGGCAGGGCGGGGCCCCGGTGCCGCCGGAGCTGTACGGGGACGCGGTGCGGCGTGGGGAACGTCTGCTGCGGCAGCGGCGGCTCGTCCGCCGGGTGCTGTGGCTGCTGGCCTGCGTCGCGGCCGTCGCGTTCGCCGTGTGGGCGGCCGACGCCCACCCCTGGGTGGAGCCGCCCTCGCAGACGACCCCACCGCTCACCGGCTGGTGATCCCCGCTACTTGCCGAGGGCCTGCCGCAGGTCCTCCAGCAGATCGTCGACGTTCTCGATGCCGACCGACAGGCGCACCAGGTCGGCCGGGACCTCCAGCGCGGAGCCGGCCGCGGAGGCGTGCGTCATCCGGCCGGGGTGCTCGATGAGGGACTCCACCCCGCCGAGGGACTCGCCGAGGGTGAACACCTGGGCACGGTTGCACACGTCGACCGCGGCCTGCTCGCCGCCCTCGACCCGGAACGACACCATGCCGCCGAACGCCTTCATCTGCTTGGCGGCGACCTCGTGGCCGGGGTGCTCGGGCAGCCCCGGGTACAGCACGCTCGTCACACGCGCGTGCCGGGACAGCATGTCGGCGATCTTCGTGGCGTTCTCGCTGTGCCGGTCCATGCGCACCGCGAGGGTCTTGGTGCCGCGCAGCACCAGCCAGGAGTCGAAGGGGCCGGCGACGGCGCCCATCGCGTTCTGGTGGTAGGCCAGCTCCTCGCCGAGCGCCGGGTCGGAGACGATCAGCGCGCCGCCGACCACGTCGGAGTGACCGCCCATGTACTTGGTCAGGGAGTGCACGACGACATCGGCGCCGAGCGACAGCGGCTGCTGGAGATAGGGCGTGGCGAAGGTGTTGTCGACGACGAGCTTCGCGCCCGCGTCGTGGGCGACCTGGGCGACGGCGGCGATGTCGGTGATGCCGAGCAGCGGGTTGGAGGGGGTCTCCACCCAGACGGCCTTGGTCTTCGGGGTGATCGCGGCCCGCACGGCCGCCGGGTCGCTGGTGTCGGCGACCGACCACTCCACCCCCCAGCGGGTGGCGACCTTGGCGAAGAGCCGGAAGGTGCCGCCATAGGCGTCGTTCGGGATCACCACGTGGTCGCCGGGGGTGAGGAGCGTACGCAGCAGGGTGTCCTCGGCCGCCAGGCCGGACGCGAAGGCGAGGCCGCGCCGGCCGCCCTCCAGCGCGGCGAGGTTCTCCTCCAGGGCGGTCCGGGTCGGGTTGGCGCTACGGCTGTACTCGTAGCCGCCGCGGAGCCCGCCGACGCCGTCCTGCTTGTAGGTCGAGACCTGGTAGATCGGCGGGACGACCGCGCCGGTGAGGGGATCCGCGGTGTTGCCCGCGTGGATCGCGAGGGTCTCGAAGTGCTGACTGATGTGCCTGTCGCTCATGTGCACCGAGCGTAATGCGCCCGGCGGGATCCTGACGCCCGCCATGAGGTCTGGCCGTGCCGCGCAATGTCGCTGTCACGCTCCGGACCGTCCCGCTGTCATGCCCCCGTCCGGAGTTGTCCACAGCCTGGCGGCGGGGTTCGCCAATTGTCGGCGGCGTCTGGTTCGCTTGAGGCATGTCGATTCTCTGGCTGCTCATGGCGCTGCTCCTGCTGAGCTTCGTGCTGTTCCCGGTCATACGGCGCAGGCGCGGGGTGATCGAGCAGGTTCCCCCGGGGCACCCGGACGCCGCCGACCCCGCGGCCTACGGCTTCGTGCCCCAGGAGGAGCTGGACGTGCGCCTGCCCGGCCCCGACGAGGACCTGCTCCAGGTCCTGGAGCTGGTGCAGCGCACCCAGGACTACCGGGCCGCCGCGCAGCTGCTGGCCGGCACCGAGTCCGAGGGCGAGCGGCGCTGGCAGCGGGTGCAGGCCTTCGCCGGTGCCGCCGCGCTGGAGCTGCAGCAGCGGCCCGGCGGGGTGCACGAGACGCCGGGCGGCCAGTGGTTGCGGGTGTGGCGGGCCGAGCAGCCCAAGGACGCGGGAGGCGCCGCCGTCCACGCGGAGTTCCTGGTGCAGCAGGCCTGGCGGACGTCGACGCCGGGCACGGACGACTTCCGGATCATCATGGAGGAGGCGCGGGAGGCCTGTGCGCAGGCGGCCCTGCTGGCTCCCGGTGACCCCGTGCCCTACGTCGCAGAGCTGTCCATCGCGCGCGGACTGGCCTATTCCCAGGCCGAGTTCGACCAGCTGTGGCTGAAGATCCTCGACCGCGCCCCGCATCACATGGGCGCGCATCTGGCCGCGCTGCACTACTGGTGCGAGAAGTGGCACGGCTCGCGCGAGCAGGCGTACTCCTTCGCGGAGGCCGCCGCGGCCCGCGCTCCGGAGGGTTCGCTGCTCGCCGCGCTGCCGCTGTTCGCCGTGTTCGAGCACCTGCCGGAGGTGAACCTGGTCGCGAGCTTCTACCAGAGCGAGGTCGTCACCAAGGCGATCCACGGCGCGCTGCACGCGGTGCACGCGGCCGACCCCGACGACCCGACGCTGCCGCACGTCCGGCATCTGCTGCTCTTCTTCCTGGTCCGCGCCGAGCGCTGGGCGGAGGCCATGCAGCAGCTGATACACATCGACGGTCACGTCGGCGCGCTGCCGTGGACCCTGTTCACCGACCCGGCCGCCGAGTTCGCCCTGCACCGCGCGCTGGCGGTGGCCGGTTACGAGGCCAACGGCGGCAACCCGGCCAGCCTCCCCGGCTGATCCGGCCCACCGACCCCGCTTGCCCGGGACCACCACGCCGTTCCCTTCCACACCACCCGCATTGCCCTTCTGACCTGCGGTAGGGCATACTCCGGCATCCCCCCACAGCGCACCACCCGCACCACGAAGCACCACCGCCGGCACCACCAAGCACCACCCGCGACCGACCGGCCCGCCGCCGGTCCGGCGCTCCGCCATGTCCCTTTTCTGAGGTCCTGTGGGGGGATCTGCCCGATGGGCGCAACTCTGCGCGCGCTGCGCGCCCTCGTCCTGCTGCTCGGCTTCTATCTGCTGAGCCTCGTTCTGCTCGCCGCGCTGATCGGCATCGACGTCCTCGTGTTCAGCTGGGGACACGGCCCGCTCACGGCGAAGGTCGGCTTCGTCACGGTGCTGCTGGCCATCCCCGTCGTCCGCGGCATGGTCATGCTGCGCACCCCGAAGGGCGAGGACGGCCCCGGCATCCCCGTCACCGATGCCGACGAGCCCCGCCTGTGGGCGCTGGTCCGGGAGCTGGCCGCGGCGGCCGGCACCCGCGCGCCCGACCGGATCCTGCTCACCGGCGAGGTCAACGCGGCCGTCAGCGAGCATCCGCGGCTGCTCGGCCTGCTCCCCGGCCCGCGCCGGCTCTACCTCGGCGTCCCGCTGCTGACCGGCCTGACCGAGGCTCAGCTGCGATCCGTACTCGCCCATGAGTTCGGGCACTTCACCGGCGGGGACACCCGGCTCTCCGCGCTGGTCGTGCGCGGGCGCGTGCAGATCGGCCGGGTCATCGGCCAGTTCCACGAGAAGGCCGACGACAAGGTGGCCGCCGACCGGGCCCGGCAGGAGCGGGCGTCCGCCAAGCGGGTCGCCAAGGGCAAGAAGGCCAAGCAAGTCGACACGACCGGCGTCGGAGCGACGTACCGGACGATGGCGAAGATCTACACCGCGTACGGCAAGCTCTACCTGCGTGCCTCCCTCTCCACCGCGCGCGGCCAGGAGTTCGCCGCCGACCTGACCCCCGCCCGGATCGCCGGACGTGACGCGACCGCGTCGGCGCTGCGCGAGATCCCGGTCCTGTCCACCTCCCACGACTTCTACCTGGAGTCCTACGCCACCCTCGGTCTGCAGGCCCGGCTGCTGCCGCCGCGCGGCGAGTTCTTCGGCGGCTTCGGCCGGCTGCTGACGGCCCGTGAACTGGAGCTGGCGGGGCTCCGCTCAAAGCTGCCGGAGGAGCCGGCCGGGCCGTACGACTCGCACCCGCCGATCGCCGAGCGGGTGCGCCGGATCGAGGCACTGCCCGCCGACGGCCGCGCCGACGAAGCCAAGGGGGCGGCGCTGGCCCTGCTGACCGACCCGGCGCGCACCCTGGCAGCCCTGGAGGACGCCGTCCTCGCCGACGAGCTGCTCCGCTACCCGCGCGCGGCCGGCTGGGAGGAGCTGCTGGACACCTCGATGGCCACGGGCCTGTCGGCGGCGCAGACCCCGCTGCACCGGGCGCTGGCCCAGTACACCGGGCAGCCGGCGACGCTGTCCGTGCTGCTGGACGTCATCGACGACGGCCGGCTGTGGCGGCTGGCCGAGCAGCTGCCGCTGTCGCAGGAGGCGGCTGCCGCGAAGGGGCGGGCGTTCCGCGAGTTCGTACGGCCCGTGCTGCGCCGCTCGCTGCGCACCATGGTGCTGGCCGAGTTCAGCTCCCGTTCGCTGCTGCACTGGGAGTTCTCCTGGTCCCGCCCGGCGACGGTGCGGCTGCCCGGCTGGGGCTCGGAGACACAGGACGACGGCCCGGAGGCGGCACTGGAGGCGGCCGTCGAGGCGGCACTCGCCGACCACCCCGACACCACACAGCTGCGGGCGCTGCTGCCGCCGGCGACCCAGAACGCCTGACGGGCCGTGGGCCTGCCGCCTCTCCGGCAGGCTCGCGCCGCCCCACCCACTGCCGTACCTCTTTCCCTCCCCCTGCTGCGCCAGCCCGCCGCTGTCCCGAACCCGCCGCTGTCCCCGAAACGAACGGACCGACCCCCGATGACCGTCCTCTTCTGGATCCTGGGCATCCTGGCCGTGCCCACGCTGATCTTCGTGCTGTGGCTGGCCTGGGTGTTCCTGAGAGAGCTGTTCCACCCGAGCCCCGACGACGACGCGGAGGCGACCGAGGCCGCGGAAGCCGCGCAGGCCGCGGAGAAGCTCGGGCTGCTGCCCGCAGAGCGGCAGAACACCGACCTCGCCGCGCCCCTGCCGGCGGAGTGGACCGCCGCGCTCACCGCGGTGCGCGGCGGTGACTGGCGGCCGGCCGCCGACCTGCTCGCGGCGATCGGCCCGGACTGGGACCGCCGGTCGGCGCTCACGTACCTGCTGGCGGACCGCGCTGCCGAGGAGGACGCGTGGCTGCTGGCGTGGGAGGCCGAGCGGCGTGACGATCCGGACGCGGCCGTCGTCCGGGCACGCAGCACGGTGATCCTCGCCTGGAAGCTGCGCGGCGCGAAGACGGCCCAGTACACGACCCGCGAGCAGGCCGAGGGCTTCCACCGCACGCTGGTCTCCGCCCGTGACGAGATCGCCCGGGCTGCGGCGCTGAACCCGGACGACCCGACGCCGTACATCGCGGAGATATGGGTGGCGCTGGGCCTCGGCTATCCGAACGCCGAGATGGACAAGCTGTGGGCGGAGGTCACCGCCCGTGCCCCGCACCACTACGAGGCCCACTTCTCGGCGCTCCAGTACTGGTGCGCCAAGTGGCGCGGCTCGCAGCGGCTGGCCTTCGAGTTCGCCGAGCGGGCGGCCACGGACGCGCCGCTGGGCAGCCTGCTGACGGCGCTGCCGCTCATCGCGCACTTCGAGCACGACGACTCGGAGGACACCGCGGCCGACAACACGCCGGAGATGCTGGCCCGGGTCGAGGCGGCGCTCCGGGACGCCGCGGCGGCGGACCCGTCCCACCCGCGGCTGCCGGAGCTGCGGCACCTGCTGGCGTTCTACCTGCACCTCCAGGACCGCAACGAGGCGGCGCTGGAGCAGTTCAAGCTGGTGGACGGCCATGTGAACGCGCTGCCGTGGCGCTACCGGGGTGACATGGCCGGGTACTACTGCCAGGTCCGCAACACCGTGGTGCGGGCGGTGCAGGAGGCCGCGGCGGCGCCTGCCTGACCGGAATGCGGCGGGTCTCCCGGACGTTGTACGGGCTGCCGGCCGGCCAGGCCGCCGGCCCCCACCCCAGACCGACAGGGAGACCCCATGCTCTTCGGCCGCACGCCCCAGCTGCCCACCCCCGAGCAGGCACTCAAGGGCCGCCCCGCACTCGCCTACCAGGTCCCCGACCGGCACACCGTTCTCGGCACCCCGCTGCTCGGCCCGTACCCGGAGGGCCTGGAGGTCGCCGACTTCGGCCTGGGCTGTTTCTGGGGCGCGGAGCGCAAGTTCTGGCAGCTCCCGGCGGGCGTGTACACGACCCTGGTCGGCTACCAGGGCGGCTACACCGAGAACCCGACGTACGAGGAGGTCTGCTCGGGCCTGACCGGTCACACGGAGGCGGTCCGCGTGGTCTACGACCCGCGCCAGATCTCGTACGACCGTCTCCTCAAGACCTTCTGGGAGTCCCACGACCCGACGCAGGGCTTCCGTCAGGGCAATGACGTGGGCACCCAGTACCGCTCGGCGATCTACACCCACACCCCGGAGCAGGCGGCCACGGCACAGGCCTCCCGCGAGGCCTACCAGAAGGTCCTGACCTCCTCCGGCTACGGCACGATCACCACGGAGATCCTCCCGGCGCAGGGCCGCCCCTTCTACCCGGCCGAGGCGTACCACCAGCAGTACCTCGACAAGAACCCCGCAGGCTACTGCGGCCTGGGCGGCACCGGCGTGTCCTGCCCGATCGGGGTCGCCAAGGCCCAGGGCTGACATCGCGGGTGGGCTGCCGAGCCCACGCGCGCGCAGGGTTCGCGACGAGCGGTCGCCACTTGCCCGACGGCACATCACGTTTGCCGTCGGGCATTGCTGTCCGCCACGCTTGAAGCGACCTGGCCCGTCTCGCTGCGTCGGCGGTCCCGAGCCGGCGGCCCGGCTGCGGTCGCGGGAGGAGTGTCCGTGAGCGGGCGTCTTTTCGCTCGCCATACGGAGTTGTGCGGCGGACGGAGGGTCGCGTCTTCCCGGCAGAGTGGGGGGATGGAAGACGCCACGAGGAGGCCGGTCAGATCTCATAGGCGGCGACGCTTCGAGGCCGTGCACAAATGGTCTGCCACGGCTGCCGCTGTCGTCGCCCTGGCTGTTTCGCTGTACAACTTCTTCGAGCTACGGCGGTCACCGACCGTGGACGTGACCCTTCCTCACTTGATTCGCCTGGAAAAGGTGGGCCATGGCGTGCGGCTCTATGTACAGCCAACAGTGTCCACCCGGCTGAAGAGCGAGAAAGTCGAAGTGATCCGTGACGCGCTTTTGCAGCTCACCCCTACCGGCTCCATCTCCTCTTCGAAGAAGCCGGCCTTCTATTGGAGGCAGAGCGTTGCATGGAGGTACGACCCTGCTACAGACACAGTGAACAACACCTGGAGCAGCGATCCCGCCCCCTTCATCGTCGGTCAGGACCAACCCCGACAGCCACCGCTTCTTCCGTAACGATCTGCCCCAATTCGCGTCCTCCGCCTCGCCGGACTGCTACCGAAGGGACGCCGACACGGAAGATTGAGGTCGCGTACGCGACGCCGGCGGCTAATTCGGGCGACGGCCGCCGGTCCGCCCCGTAGATTCGCTCCTCATGCCGAGAGCGATCGACATGGAGCGAAGGGGAGGGCATGGGCAGTCGGGTTTTTCTCATCGGTGGGGGCTGGGACCACGCTGAGGCGTACGAGCCGTTCCTGCGGGAACTGGGCGGCGAGCGCCGGGTGGGGTGTCTGATCCTCGACGAGGGCGACGGGGCCGCGCAGTTCGAGCGGTACACGGCGGCACTGCGGAAGGCCGGGCCGCCGTGCACGCCGGTGCCGTTGCTCGTGCCGCTCGGCGGCCGGTTCGAGCCGGAGGCCGTGCTGGACGGGATCGACGGGCTGCTGGTGTGCGGTGGGCTCACGCCCGCGTACCAGGACGCGCTCGCGGACTGCCTTGAGCGGCTGCCGGCGCTGCTGGCCGCGCGCGGGATGCCGTACGCCGGCTTCTCCGCAGGTGCCGCCGTGGCCGCGCGGCGGGCCGTGGTCGGCGGGTGGCTGCTGGACGGGGTTCCGGTGTGCCCGGAGGAGACCGGGGAGGATCTGGCGGAGGTCGAGGTACGGGCGGGGCTCGGCCTGGTGCCGTTCGCGGTGGACGTGCACGCGGCCCAGTGGGGCACGCTGGCGCGCCTGGTGTCGGCGGTCGCGCGGGGGGACGCGCCGTACGGGGTCGCCGTGGACGAGAACACGCTGCTCATGGTGGGAGACGGCGAGGCACGGGTGACGGGCGCCGGGCGGGCCCATGTGGTGCGGCCCGCGCCGGACGGGGGCGTGGTCGTACGGGCCTACGGCACCGGGGAGGGCTTCGGGGTCGAGTGACGCGGGGGCCGGGGCGGCGTCGGCGTGGCCCTGTCGGCCGTCGTGCAGCCGTGTCTCCAGGTCAGGCGCGGCTCACCGGAAGCCTGAACGGCCGGGGGTGTGCGCAGGCGGTGCCGTCGGCGGTGCTGCCGGCCGGCTGAGTGCCGGGGTGGGTGTGGGGGGCGGGTCGCCGGGGCGCCGGTGTTCGGGACGAGACCGTGGCCGGGCCCGGGGTCCATGTGGACCGGGTGCGGCTCGGGCTGACCGTGCTCGGCGTCGACCCTCGCGGTCGCTTTCGTCGCGCTGACCGCGCCCCAGCTCGCCCACCGTCTCACCCGCACCTCGCCGCACCTCGCGCCCCGCACCCGGCCCTTGCTGTGCTCAGCGCCGACGGGTGCGGTGGTGCTCGTGGCCGTCGACCTCGCGACGCGCGCCCGGCTGCCACCGCCGGAGGTGCCGGCCGGCGCGCTCACGGCGCTGGTCGGCGGACCGTGGCTGCCGTGGCTGCCGTGGCTGCCGTGGCTGCCGTGGCTGCCGTGGCTGCCGTGGCTGCCGAGCCACGGTCTGCTGTCGCTGCCAACCACGGTCTGCCGTGGCTGCCGAACCACGGCCCACCGCCGCTGCCGAACCACGGCCCACCGCCGCTGCCGAGCCACGGTCTGCTGTCGCTGCCAAGCCGCGCCCCGACCCGGCCGACGGCCGGATGGCGACTGCCGAGCCGCAACCCCACCCCACCCCTGCCAACGGCCCGGCCCCGGCCGGCAACCCCGCCAACAGCCCCGCCCCCGCCGACGGAGTCAGATCGTGGCCGTGTCGATCACGAAGCGGTAGCGGACGTCGCTCGCCAGTACGCGCTCGTACGCCTCGTTGACCTCGGCGGCGCTGATCAGCTCGATCTCGGCGCCGATGCCGTGCTCGGCGCAGAAGTCCAGCATCTCCTGCGTCTCGCGGATGCCGCCGATCATGGAGCCGGCGAGGGTCTTGCGGCCGCCGATCACCGAGAACAGGTTGAGCGAGACGGGCTCTTCGGGGGCGCCCACGTTCACCAGGGCGCCGTCCACCTTCAGCAGCGACAGCAGGGCCCCGAAGTCCATCGGCGCGGACACGGTCGAGACGATCAGGTCGAAGGTGCCGGCCAGTTCCTCGAAGGTCTTCGGGTCGCTGGTGGCGTGGTAGTGGTCGGCGCCCAGCTTGAGGCCGTCGTCCTTCTTGCGCAGGGACTGGGACAGGACCGTCACCTCGGCACCCATGGCGTGCGCGATCTTGACGGCCATGTGGCCGAGTCCGCCGAGGCCGACGACCGCGACCTTCTTGCCGGGGCCCGCGTTCCAGTGGCGCAGCGGGGAGTACGTGGTGATGCCCGCGCACAGCAGCGGCGCGGCGACGTCCAGGGACAGCCCGTCGGGGATGCGGACGACGTAGTTCTCGTCGACGACGATCTTCTCGGAGTAGCCGCCGTAGGTGGGCTCGCCGTCCTTGCCGACGGCGTTGTAGGTGCCGACCATGCCGTTGAGGCAGTACTGCTCCTCGCCGCGCAGGCAGTTCTCGCACGCGCGGCAGGAGTCGACCATGCAGCCGACCCCGACCCGGTCGCCGGCCTGGAACCTGGTCACGCCGGGGCCGACCTCGGCGACGACACCCGCGATCTCGTGGCCGGGGACCATCGGGAAGATCGCCTCGCCCCAGCCCTCGCGGGCCTGGTGGATGTCGGAGTGGCAGATACCGGCGAACTTGATGTCGATCAGGACGTCGTACTCGCCGACCGCGCGTCGCTCGATGGTCGTCCGCTCCAGCGGGGCCTTCGCGGCGGGCGCGGCGTATGCGGCAACAGTGGTCATGCGGAGGATCTCCTAGCGGGGGGTCTCGCGCCCGGCTGCCTTCCTGCCGGGCACGGTGTCCAGCCTCCCGCGCGAGGCGCCCCCCACCCAGACCACGCTTTTGCGTACGACCGCCGTTCCTACCACCGACGGGGTCAGGTTCCTGCGCCTACGACCAGGAATACTGGACGTATGGACAGCAGGGACGAGCAGCCGGACGCAGGCGTGGCCACCGGCCGGCCCCTGGACCGGCGGGCGGAGCTGAGCGAGTTCCTGCGCAGCCGGCGGGCCCGGCTGAAGCCCGAGGACGTGGGGCTGGCCGACTTCGGACGGCACCGCCGGGTGCCGGGGCTGCGCCGCGAGGAGCTGGCGCAGCTGGCCGGGGTGTCGGTGGCGTACTACACCCGCCTCGAACAGGGCAACGGCCGGAACGTCTCGGCCGAGGTGCTGGACTCGATCGCCCGGGCGCTGCGGCTGACGGACGCCGAGCACGCGCACCTGACCCACCTGGCCAAGCCGAAGGCGCACAAGAAGAAGCCGGCGGCACGGCAGCAGCAGGTGCGGGCGGTGCTGCGGCAGCTGCTGGACGCCATGGAGGGGGTACCGGCGTACATCGTGGGCCGGCGCGCGGAGATCCTCGCCTGGAACCGGATGGCGGCGGCCCTCTTCGGCGACTGGGGGGAGCTGCCGCCCGGTGAGCGCAACTGGGCGCGGCTGGTCTTCCTGCGCCCCGACTACCGGGAGCTGTTCGTCGACTGGGAGCAGAAGGCGATCGACATCGTGTGCGCGCTGCGGATGGACGCGGGGTGCGATCCGGACGACGCGCGTCTGTCGGCCCTGGTGGGTGAACTGTCCGTCAAGAGCGAGGAGTTCCGCCGGCTGTGGGCCACGCACGACGTCAAGGAGAAGAGCCACGGCGTCAAGCACCTGCACCACCCGCTGGTGGGCGAGCTGGCCCTGAACTTCGAGAGCTTCCGCCTGACGGACGGCTCGGAGCAGTCCCTGGTCACCTATCACGCCGACCCGGACTCCTCCTCCGCGGACTCCCTCCGTCTCCTGGCCAGCTGGGGCGCCGACGCGACCCGCGCGGCAACGCGGTGAGGGGTGCACCGGAGGCTTTCCTCCGGTGCACCCCTCGTCAGAGAGCGCTACGGCTCACGTCACGACGGCCTACTTGCCGAAGTACGCGTTGTAGAGGGTGATCGCCGACGTGTTGCCCTTCTTGTCGGTGATCTTGGCGCGGAACGAGATCGCCTTGTTCTTCGCCGGGTTCTTGACGGTGATCTTGCCGTTCTTGACGGTGACCTTCTTGAAGTTCTTGCCGTCGTAGGAGACGTAGACGGCGAGGGACTTCAGGTTGCCGCCGGCGGCGGCGCCCTCCACGGTGACCGGGAAGGTGACCGTCTTGCCGGCCGTGACCCGGCTGTCCAGGCCGGTCGTGGCGCCGAAGTGCAGCGCGGAGGCGGGCAGCTGGGCGAAGTCCGCCGGCTTCTTGGAGCGGAAGGTCCAGGCCGCGTCGATGCGCGTCGAGGCCTCCGACACCTTCGCGGACCGCTTGACCGAGGTGGTCAGCTTGTACGCCGCGTCACCGGCCGGCACCTTGAAGGTCTTCTCACCGAACAGCGGGTCGGTGTTCGAACCGACCTTGGTGCCGTTGCGGTACAGCGTGGTGTTCACCGAGGTGAACTGCGAGGACCCGGGGTGCTTGGCGGAGTCGGCGAACAGCGGCAGCACACCGAAGATCTCGTTGCCGTCGCGGAACAGGCCGAAGTCCTTGCTGACGTGCGGGCCGAAGACGGCGGTGTTGACCGTCTTGGTGTAGGTCTGGCCGCCCTTGAAGGTGAACTGGCCGAGGTCGTAGCCCGCCTCGGGGACCGGGAAGCCGTCCTGGTCGACCCCGCCGTCCTGCTCGAACTCCAGCTGCCACCGCACGCCGCCCGTGGCGGACAGGTGCAGGGTGCGGGTGCCGGGCAGCTTCTGCGGGATGCTGATGGAGGAGGCGCCGGTGCTGCCGGGCAGCCAGCCCACCGCGTTGATCGAGCCCTTCTTGCCGCTCGCCGCAGCGCCCAGCCGGGCCTTCACCGTGGCGAGTTCGCTCGCCTTGTAGTGCTTGGTGTAGCCGGTGGCGAGCTGCTTGACGGCACCGCCGGAGGTGACGTCGTACTCCTCGGTCGCGCCCTTGCTCCAGTGGCCGTCCCACTGCTGCCACAGCGTTCCGGCGGGCAGCTGCGGGCCCAGGTGGGCGGTGCGGAAGTTCTTGTACGAGTCCAGGAACCAGCCGTAGCCGTACTGGCCGTTGCCGATGGTGACGTCGTACTCCGGCGAGGCGAACTCGGACTTCGCGCCGGAGGCCGGGACGGTGATGTCCACCGGCTTGGCCTTGCGCGCGTCGATGGTGATCGTCTGCTTCTTGTCGACGGTCAGCTTCGGCTGCGCGATCCAGTCGATGCCCTTGGACGCGTCCTGCGGGTCGCCGTAGAGGGAGGTGTTGAGGATGTACGTGCCCTTGGGCGCGCGCACCTTCACCGTGCCGGACTTGTCGTACGGGTTCAGCCAGACGCCGTTGGCCAGGCCCGCCACGCCGCTGACGTCGGCGCTGTAGTACGGGGCCGGCTTGCCGTCACGGCCGATGAACTTCAGGGTGAGGTCGTACGACTCCACCTCGCGCTGCACCGCGGCGGCCGTGCGGACGGTCTGGCCGCCGCCCGTCGCCGTGACGTACGCCGAGTAGGCGCCGTCGACGGTGCCGCCCAGCCTGGTGTCGACGGTGAAGTCGGCCGAGGCCGTGCCGTGCGCCGGGACCGTCACCGTCGTCGCGCCGAGCTTGAAGAAGCCGGACGGGGCCGCCGCGCCCTTGGGGTTGGTGGCGGTGCTGCTCAGGGTGAGCGTGACGTCCTCGTCGCCGAGGTTGCGGTACGTCAGCTTCTTGGTGACCGGCTTGTCGTCGGTGTGCGGCCACTGCTGCACACCGAAGCTCACCGACACCGGGTCGGCGACGATCGACTGCTTGATGGCCTTGTCGACCTGGATGCGGCCCGATCCCTGCTGGAACGGGGTGTACGCGCCGCCCTTGGTGGAGCCGGTCAGGGCGCCCTTCAGCTCGGCGTAGCCCCAGTCGGGGTGCTCCTGCTTCAGGATGGCGGCGGCGCCCGCGACGTGCGGGGTGGCCATCGAGGTGCCCGAGATGGTCAGGTAGCCCTCGGGCTTCTCGCCGACCTCCTGGTCGATGACGCTGCCCTTGGCCGCTGCGGCGGTGATGTCCACGCCCGGCGCGGTGACGTCCGGCTTGATGGCTCCGTCGCCGGCGCGCGGGCCGGTGGAGGAGAAGCCGGCGAGCTTGTCCTTGTCGTCGACGGCGCCGACGGTGAGCGCGGCGTCCGCGCTGCCCGGCGAACCGATCGACTGGGGGCCCTCGTTGCCCGCGGCGATCGCGAACAGGACGCCCTTCTCGGCGGAGAGCTTGTTGACCTCGGCTTCGAGCGGGTCGACCTCGGGAGTGTCGTAGCCGCCGAGGCTCAGGTTGATGACGTCGGCGCCCTGGGAGGCCGCCCACTCCATGCCGGCGAGGATGCCGGAGTCGTCACCGGAGCCGTTGTCGTCCAGGACCTTGCCGTTGAGGAGCTTGGCGTCCGGGGCCACACCCTTGTACTTGCCGCCCGACTTGGCGCCGGTGCCGGCCACGATGGAGGCGACGTGCGTGCCGTGCCCGAAGTGGTCGGTGGCGTCGGCGGCGGGGGTGAAGTTCTTGGACTCGATCACCTGGTCCTTGAGGTCCGGGTGGGTGGTGTCCACGCCGGTGTCCAGGACGGCGACCTTCACGCCCTTGCCGGTGTAGCCGGCGGCCCACGCGGTGGGGGCGCCGATCTGCGGCACGGACTTGTCGAGGGCGGCCTTGCGGACGCCGTCGAGCCAGACGTGCGCGATGCCGGAGGCCGTCCTGTCGCCGTTGGTGACGGCGTCCCACAGGTCGGCGGTGTCCTTGACCGGGGTCTGCACGGCGTCGGCGTTGAGCGCCTTCAGGCTGCGGCGCAGGGTGCCCGCGTCGCGGACGTCGGCCTTGGCGGCGGTCGCGGAGCCGCGGTAGCCGACGATGACCTTCAGGCCGTTCTTCTGGGCCTTGCGGGTGGCGGCCTTGTTCAGCTCGGTGATGTCGAACAGGCGCTGGTCCAGCGTGCCGGAGGCGACCAGGTGGGCCGCGTCGGCGGGGATGACCAGCGTGTGTCCGGCGGCCTTGCGGACCTGGAAGGGTATGTGCTCGCGCCCCTGGGCCCGCTGCAGGCCGACGATGCGGCCCTTGGCGTCGAGGGCGACGCGGTCACCGGTGATCAGGGTGACGTGGTGCTTGACGGCGCCCTTGGAGGCGGCGGTGGCAGCTACCGAGGCGCGTCCGGGCTTCGCCGACGCCGGGCTGGTCATACCCGCTGCGAGGGCGACCGCTGCGGCCGTTGCCACGGTGGCCGCAGCCGCTCTTTTCACTTGTCTGCGCAAGTTCTCCCCCTGGAGATGAAGTACCGGGCGAATTCCCGATTCACCCGGTCGGGGGTGGACTCGCACGCATGCACGTCAACCCCCCGGATCACGCAGTATGCAGGGGGATGATCAGTGGGCTCAATAGATGAGAGGACGGTGAGAAAGCGTGCCCGGAAACTGTTACGCGGCGGCCGGGACACCGTTACACAACCGCGAAGTCCGCTGCGGCCCGCCTGTGTTATGCGCCGTCAGGTGGCCGCGTTCTCGTGCAGGCTGATCTTCCCCTTGCGCAGTGCGGCCAGGCGCGGAGCCTTCCGAGAAGGATGAGAAGGCTGCGACCTGCCCTCGGTACCCCTGGGTGAGCGCCCATGAAAATACCGGTGCCGCCCCTGGGGGCGGCACCGGCGAAGCGGGTGAGGGGGCGTCAGACGGCCGAGCCGGCCTTCCACTGCGCCCAGTCCATGTTCCAGCCGTTGAGGCCGTTGTCCGGCGAGACGGTCTTGTCGCCGGTGTTCTGGACGACCACGACGTCACCGATCAGCGTGTGGTTGTAGAACCAGGCCGCCGGCGTGCTCGGGTCGTTGGCACCCTTCTTGTCCTGGAGGCCCACACAGCCGTGGCTGGTGTTCACGTTGCCGAACACCGAGGGGGCGCCCCAGTAGTTGCCGTGGATGAAGGTGCCGGAGGTGGTCAGGCGCATGGCGTGCGGCACGTCCTTGATGTCGTACTCGCCCTTGCCGTCGTCGTCGGTGAAGCCGACCGTCGCGCCGTTCATCCGGGTCTCCTTGAACTTCTCGGAGATCACCATCTGGCCCTCGTACGTCTTGTTGTCGGGCGATCCGGCGGAGATCGGTATGGTCTTGACGACCTTGCCGTCCTGCGTGATCTTCATCTGCTTGGTCTGCGCGTCGACGTACGAGACCTGGTTGCGGCCGATGTGGAAGGTGACCGTCTTCTGCTGGACGCCGTAGACGCCGTCGGCGCCCTGGACGCCGTCGAGCGCGAGCTTCAGGGTGACGGTGGAGCCTTCCTTCCAGTACTCCTCCGGCCGGCAGTCCATGCGGTTGGCGTTGAACCAGTGGCAGGCGACCTCCTGGCCGCTGCTGGAGCTGACCGTGATGCCCTTCTGCACGGCCGCCTTGTTGGTGATCGCCTTGTCGAAGTTGATCGACACCGGCATGCCGACGCCGACCGTGGCGCCGTTGTCCGGGGTGAAGGTGCCGATGAAGCTGTTGGCCGGGGAGACCGTGGTGAAGGACGCGTTCTCGTGGGCTATGCGGCCCTCGGAGTCCTTGGCCTCCGCGGCGAGCTTGTAGGTGGTGGAGCGCTGCAGCTGGACGCTGGGCTTCCAGCTCGTCTTGTCGGCGGACAGCTGGCCGGCGACGGTCTTGCCGTCCTGGCTGGTCATCGTGACGGTCGTGAGCGTGCCCTTGCGGACGGTGACGGCCGCGGAGTTGTTGATCGACGCGTTGTTGGAGCCGTCCTTGGGCGTGATCGTGATCTGCGCCTCCGACGACTTCTTGGCCGCCGCCTCGTCGACCTTGGCCTGCGAGGTGTCATTGCCGCCGGAGGAGGCGTCGGCGTCGCTGCCGGAACACGCCGTCAGCACCAGCACACCACCGAGCAGAGCGGACGCGGCCGTCAGGCGCCTGCGCCGCTTACTGTCCGTCATCACAAACTTCTCCATCGTTGCCGAGTCGCGATAACCCCGAGAGTCCCCGCCAAGAACCTTCAACGCTACGGCCGGTTCCTCCCGTTCCCCAGCCCATGGGCCTGTGGGGCATCCCACGTCCGCTGAACGCGGTCGCGTCCGCGGCGGTGTCGGTGCGGGAGTCGGTCCGTGCGTCCCCTGGGACGACGAAACCCCGGACGGCGGTTGCCGTCCGGGGCCCTGGGTGCCCCGCGACGCTCAGCCGATGCCGTCCTCTTCCTCGTCGTCCGCCCCATCATCCTCGTCCAGGTCCCAGTCGGGCGAATCGGGGTCGTAGTCGACCCGCTCGCTGGACCAGGACGCCTGCTGGAGCTCCACTCCGGGCACCTCGCTGACCAGGTCGAAGGGATCCACGAGATACGCCAGGGCCTCCGCGGTGTCTTCCGTCACAGCGGCCTCGGCCTGGGCCCGCTCGCCCTCCGGCAGCTCCGGATCCTGGGCGATCCGGCGCAGCGCGGCCTTGGCCACCTCGTCGTCGTCCTGTACTTCCAGCACCAGCTCCACGCGAAGCCGCACAAAACGTGATGTCTCTTCTGCGCTCATGCCGGGAGCGTACGGCCGAAACCTCCCGTGACTTTCCTGTGACCCGCGCCTTTCACTAACATCGCCCCACACGGCCAATTCGCCAGCGTCACAAGGGGATCGATATTCCGTGTCATCCGCTCGCCGTCCGCTGCTGACCGCCACCGCCGCGGGCACCCTGCTGTGTGCCCTGTGGTTCGTCCCGTCCGCGAACGCCTCGCAGGACGCCCCGGCGCGACAGACGGCGCGGACGTCCGCGCCGACGCAGGTCACGCAGGCCAGAGCGGTGACGGTGGCGACCGCCGAGGGCGCGGACCGGGCGGCGGCGGAGACCGAACTGGCCGACACGGGAAGCTTCGACACCACGCCGTACGTCGTCGGCGGCAGCCTCTTCCTCGCCGTGGGTGCCGGATTCGTCGTGTATTCGGTGCGCCGGGAGCGCCTGGGCTTTTAATCGTCCTTGACGAAACTTTGACAGCCCGCCCATAGTTCGCTCATGAAGAGATCATCGGGCGTGCGGCTGTGCGCCACCGCGGCTGTGAGCGCGCTGTCGCTCGCCCTCGTCACGGGCTGTGGCGACGGGGGGTCGAAGGAATCCGGGGACGCCAAGGGCCCGGACGCGGCGAAGCCGGCCGCGAAGGCGCTGAGCGCCGCCGAACTGAAGAAGCTGATCATCGCCAAGGGCGAGGTGCCCGGGTACGAGGTGGGCCCCGTCGAGGGCGGCATCCCCGACCGCGGCAAGGTCACGTCCGACGACGCCAAGTGCCGGCCGGTGCTCCAGGCGTTCACCGGCATCGCGCCCGGTGAGCCGGCGGCGAACACCAGCCGTATGGCCACGGAGGACAAGAAGGACCCCACGGACGACGCCACGTCCCTGGACGACCTGGCCGACGGCAAGTTCGAGGACGCGATCAACAAGTCCATGGACCTGGACGTCACCGTGGTCACCCTGGCCTCGTACGACGGCGACGGCGCCGAACAGGCCCTGAAGTCGGTCTCCGACGCGGTCAAGGCCTGCGCGGGCGGCTTCTCCGGCGAGCAGGACGGCGAGAAGGGCAAGTTCACCAAGGTCGCCGAGGAGAAGTCCTCCGGCACGGGTGACGCGTCGGTGGCCTTCACCGCGACCAACGACGCGGGCAAGGACGGCGCCCTGCCGCTGCACGCCGAGGTCGTGCGGCACGGGAACACCCTCGCCACGTACACCACGATCAACATCGGGGCGATGATGAGCAAGAAGGCCTACACGGTCTCCGCTCCGGTCGTGAAGGCGCAGGCCGCCAAGCTGAAGTGACGTTTCCGCCGTAGTGTTCGGGGCCCCGGCAACTGCCGGGGCCCCCGCGCGTTCACCGGAGCGGACCGGTGACCTTCTCCACGGCCGCCACGAGGTCACCGCCGCGCACGAACGCGTCGGCGGCGGCCAGGTCGGGCGCCAGGAACCGGTCCGGACCCGGACCCTGCACGCCCGCGGCCCGGACGGCCTCGATGACCGCCTGCGAGGCGGGCGCCGGGGTGAGGCCCTCGCGCAGCTCGATGGCGCGGGTGGCCGCGTACAGCTCGACGGCGATGACCCGGGTGAGGTTGTCCACGGCGGTGCGCAGCTTGCGCGCGGCCGACCAGCCCATGGAGACGTGGTCCTCCTGCATGGCGGAGGACGGGATGGAGTCCGCGGAGGCCGGTACGGCGAGCCGCTTCAGCTCGCTGACCAGCGCGGCCTGCGTGTACTGGGCGATCATCAGGCCGGAGTCCACGCCGGCGTCGTCGGCGAGGAACGGCGGCAGGCCGTGGCTGCGGTTCTTGTCCAGCAGCCGGTCGGTGCGGCGCTCGGCGATGGAGCCGAGGTCGGCGGCGGCGATGGCGAGGAAGTCCAGCACGTAGGCCACGGGAGCGCCGTGGAAGTTGCCGTTGGACTCCACGCGGCCGTCGGGCAGCACGACCGGGTTGTCGACGGCGGAGGCCAGCTCCCGCTCGGCGACCAGGCGGGCGTGCGCGAGCGTGTCGCGGCCGGCGCCGGCGACCTGCGGGGCGCAGCGCACCGAGTAGGCGTCCTGGACGCGCGGTGCGTCGTCCTGGTGGTGCCCGGTGAGCTGCGAGCCCTTGAGCACGGCGAGCATGTTGGCGGCCGAGGCGCCCTGACCCGGATGGGGCCGGATGGCGTGCAGCTCGGGGGCCAGCACCTTGTCCGTGCCGAGCAGCGCCTCCAGGGTGAGGGCGGCGGTGACGTCGGCGGACTTGTAGAGGGTGTCGAGGTCGGCGAGGGCCATGATCAGCATGCCGAGCATGCCGTCGGTGCCGTTGAGGAGGGCGAGGCCCTCCTTCTCGCGCAGCTCGACGGGGGCGATCCCGTGCTCGGCGAGCAGTTCGCCTGCGGGCCGGACGGTGCCGTCGGGGCCCTCCGCCTCCCCTTCTCCCATGAGGGTGAGGGCGCAGTGGGACAGCGGGGCCAGGTCGCCGGAGCAGCCGAGGGAGCCGTACTCGTGCACGACCGGGGTGATCCCGGCGTTCAGCACGTCGGCCATGGTCTGCGCGACTTCGGGCCGCACACCGGTGTGCCCGGAGCAGACGGTCTTCAGACGCAGGAACATCAGGGCCCGTACGACCTCGCGCTCCACCCGGGGGCCCATGCCGGCGGCGTGCGAGCGGACGATGTTGCGCTGCAGCTGGGCGCGGAGTTCCTGGCTGATGTGCCGGGTCGCCAGGGCGCCGAAGCCGGTGGAGACGCCGTAGACCGGGTCGGGCTTGGCCGCGAGCGCGTCCACGATCTCCCGGGCCGCCGCGAGGGCCGCCACCGCCTCCGCCGACAGCTCGATGCGGGCACCGCCGCGCGCCACGGCGAGAACGTCGGACGCCGTGACCCCGGACGTCCCCACCACCACAGTGTGCATATCCATATTCAGGAGCGTACGCATTGAATGCCCTGGTGTCACTAGTGGGGACCGGGAGCGACCCTTACCGCACGGTGTGGGCTTCGCCTCACGGCCGGCGCCCGCGGAACCGGCGCCGCTCGGCCCGCGAGGGCGGCGGCGCGTCGGCCAGCCGCACGACCGGATCGTCCGGCCCCTCCCGCCCGGCCACCACCGGCCGGTCCAGGCACAGCGCCTTCGCCCGGTACTGGGCGGCGTCCGCGAGCCGGAACAGCCGGCGGGCGTCCCGCACCTCACCGATCGCGTCCTCGGTCGAGGCGACCCCGCAGGCGACGCCCTCCCCCAGCTCCAGCTCCCCCGCCCGCCGGCACAGTTCGTCGGCGGCCTTCACCACGTCGTCGCCGGGCGGCCCGACCGCGAGCAGACAGAACTCGTCCCCGCCGAGGCGTGCGGCCAGCGCCCCCGGCACCATCGCGCCGCACAGCGACAGCACCGAGCCGAAGCGTTCGAGGAGGCGGTCGCCGACGGCGTGCCCGAGGGTGTCGTTGACCCGCTTGAGCCCGTTGAGGTCGCAGACGACCAGGCTGACGACCACGCCCTCCGCGCGGTGCCGCTCCACGGCCTCCTCCAGGCGTACGTCCACGGCACGGCGGTTGGCCAGGCCGGTGAGGGCGTCGGTGTAGGCGAGCCGGCGGGCCTCCTCCAACCGCTCGGTCTGCGCGATGCCCGCGGCGACGACGGCGGCGAGGACCGTCGCGAAGTCGGCGTCGGCCCGCGCGAAGAGGGGCTCGCCGACCGCCCGCGCCACATACAGCTCGCCCCAGGCCCGGCCGTGCAGGACGACGGGGGCGACCACGCAGCAGCCGCGACCGCGGCGGCGCAGGGCGGCGACACGCTGGTGGAAGTACCCGGGGGTGCCCTTCGCCGTGCCCTCCGCCGTCTCCACCCAGGCGTTGGGGCCGCCGCCGCCGGCCCACCGCTCGTGCAGGAACTCGGTGATCTCCGGGAACTGGTGCACCGGGTAGGTCTCGGCCTCCGGGAACTCCTCTTCGTCCGCGGCGCGGTCGCCCACGTTCACGAGTACCCGGAGCCGGCCGAGTTCGCGTTCCCACACCGACAGCGCGGCGAAGCTGCCGTCCAGCGCGCGGCAGGCGCCGAGGGCGGCGGCCTGCCAGGACTCCCGCGGGGTGTGCGCCGCCGCCATGCCCTGCGCCAGCGCCACGACTGCGGCCAGCCGCTTGTCCTCACCCATTACTCCAGGTTAGGGAGGAATGAGCGGTTTGGGGGCATGGGTGCGGCGATCAGGTGGCGGACTCCGGTGCTTCGCCGGCTGCGGGTGCGCGGTGACCGGCCACACGCGGCCACCGACCCGGGACCGCGGACCGCTGCCGGGTGCGGGGGCGCTGTGGCTGGTCGCGTGCGGACCGCTGCCGCGTGCTACGCCGTGGCCGGTCGCGTGCGGACCGCTGCCGCGTGCTACGCCGTCGCCGGTCGCGTGCGGCTACTGACTCGGGACGACGGACCGCTGCCGGGTGCGGGTGCGCTGAGGCCGGTCGCGTGCGGACCGCTGCCGCGTGCGGGTACGCCGTCGCCGGTCGCGTGCGGCTACTGACTCGGGACGGCGGGCCGCTGCCGCGTGCGGGTACGCCGTGGCCGGTCGCGTACGGACCGCTGCCGCGTGCGGGTACGCCGTGGCCGGTCGCGTGCGGCTACTGACTCGGGACGGCGGACCGCTGCCGGGTGCGGGTGCGCTGTGGCCGGTCGCGCAGTTCCCCGCGCCCCTTCGGGGCGCTGACCGCCACCGCGGCCTGCGGGGCAGCGCCCAGCCGCAGCACGGGGTGCCTCACTCCCCCGGCCACTGCGGCTCGCGCTTCTCGTTGAACGCCGCGACCCCCTCCGCCCGGTCGCCCGAGAAGGCCACCGAGCGCCATGCCGCGTCCTCCACCTCCAGCCCGGCCCGCAGATCCAGCCCGTGCCCCAACCGCAGCGCCCGCTTCGCCGCCCGCAAGCCCACCGGCGAGTTCCCGGCGATCCGCTCGCCCAGCGCCAGCGCCTCCTCGCGGTCCCGGCCGGGCTCCACCAGCCGGTCCACCAGCCCCAGTTCGGCCGCCTCCGCCGCCTCCACCCGCCGCGCCGAGAAGATCAGCTCGGCCGCGCGCGCCGCACCGACCCGCCGGGGCAGCAGCTGGGTGCCGCCGCCGCCCGGGATCACGCCCACGGACACCTCCGGCAGCCCCACCACGGCCGTACGGTCCGCCACGATCAGGTCGCAGGACAGCGCCAGCTCGAAACCGCCGCCCAGCGCGAAGCCGTGCACCGCCGCGATCGTCGGCATCGGCAGCTCCAGCACCCCGGTGTACGCCGCGCGCGCCACCGGCCGCTGCCGTACCAGGTCGGCGTCCGTGAAGGAGTTCCGCTCCTTCAGGTCCGCCCCCACGCAGAACGCCCGTTCGTGCGACGAGGTCAGGACGACCACCCGGGCGTCCCGGTCGGCGGCGAGCGCGGCGCACGCGCCCGTGAGGGAGCGGGCCATCTCCGTGGAGACCGCGTTCATCGCCTTGGGCCGGTCCAGCACCAGCTCCGCGACGTGTCCGTGCCGCCGCACCAGCACGAACTCCCCGAACCGCTCCTCGCTCATGACACCCTCCGGTTAACGCGGGTTAACTGCCGTCGGCCCGATCATCGCAGCCGTGCCCCCTCCCGTGAAGTCCAGGGGGCTACACCCGTTCGAGTGACATCCCGGCCTTCTCCGCGCACACCGCCCACACGAACGCATAGCGTGCGGGACCCATGACACCGATACCTGCACACTCCGGCGCGGAGCAGCAACCCGCGCCGGAGGGTACGCCGGGAGTACGGCGCGGCCGGCATCGCAAGCCCCGGCCGCGCAAGGTGCTGCTCGCCGCGGGCGGCCTCGCCGTGGCCGCGGGCGTGCTCAGCCTGGTCCGGGCCGCCCCGGACTCGGGAGTCGGCGCCCCCGGCACGGCGCAGGCCGAGCCCCGGCTCGACCCGGGCGGCGGGCCCGCGGAGCGCTCCGCCGACACCGCGGCCACCTTCGCCGCCGCCCCCACCGCACTGCCCTCGGCGACCTCCGCCATGGGCGGCAGGAGCCCCGCGCCGACGCCCAGCGGCTCCCCGGTCCGCACGGCACCGGACCCGGGCACGGCCACGACAGCGCCCGGCGACACCGCCGTACCGACCGCCCTGCCGGGCCGGACCCCGGGCCCGCCGAGCGGGACACCCCGGCCGCCCGCGCCGATGGCGTCCGCCCCGCGCCCAACCCCGGCGACCCCGACACCGACCCCGACTCCCACCCCGAGCCGCAGCCCGGCGGAACCCCGCCCGGGCGGGGTGTGCGTCCCGGTGATCGGGCTGTGCGTGGACGTACTCGGCGACCGGGACGGCTAGGCCCTGTCGTTCGGATCATCCCGGCGTCGCGGGGCCTGGCACGCACATCTGCCGCGTTGTCGTCGGTTGCCGGCTCCCCCATGCTCGGCTGGCGCTCACGCGGGGGACCCCCATCGCGTCGGCGCCCTCCTCCGCCTCGCAGCTGCCTCGGCTCGGCTCGGAGGCACCGCACCTCGCAGCCGGCCTGATCCACACCACAGGGCCCAGCGGCCGGCGGCTACGACTGGCCGTCGCGGCGCGTGAGCAGCCACGGCTCGACCACGCCGAGCCCGCGTACCGGACGCTGCCACATCGGCTGGAGCGCGAAGCGGTACGTCGGCGGGTCCTCGCCCTCCTTCTCGGCCGCCGCAGCGGCCTCCGCCGCCTCCGCCTCCGAGGCGGGCGCCTCGCCGGTGCGGATCAGTTCCTCGGCGAACGCGCTGTCCACGAGGACGGCGTCGCGCGGCGCTATCGAGGTCAGCCGGGAGGCCAGGTTCACCGTCGTACCGAACACATCGCCCATGCGGGTGGTCACCGTGCCGAACGCCATGCCGACCCGCAGCTCGGGCATCGTCTCGTCGTTGGCCAGCGTCTCCACCAGCCGCAGCGCGATGTCCGCGGCCACACCGGCGTCGTCCGCCGCGTACAGCACCTCGTCGCCGAGGGTCTTGATGAGCCGGCCGCCACGCGCCGCCACCAGGTCGGCGGCGGTCGTCTCGAACGCCTCGACCAGCTCGCCCAGCTCCTCCTCCTCCATGCGACGGGTGAGCCGGGTGAAGCCGACGAGGTCGGCGAAGCCGACGGCGAGCCGCCGGTCGACCATCTCCTCGTCGTCGGCGGTCTGGACGACCCGGCCGGCCGACGCGGCGAGCTGGCGCCGCCAGACGTACACGAGGAACTCCTCCAGCTCGGGCAGGAGCAGCTCGACGATCGGGTACGTCACCTCGGTGCGGGTCATCCCCGGCTCGGGGGGCTCGGTCAGGCCCTCCAGGAAGGAGTCGATCTGCCATTCGGCCAACCGGGCGGTGGTCTGCCCGGTGGACCGGGCCACCTGCACCGCCATGGCCTCGCTCAGCAGTCCCGCCTCCACCAGGCCGGCGAGGCGGCGCAGGGCCAGGACGTCGGCCTCGGTGAGGGCCTTGGCCTGGCCGATGTCCGCGAAGCCCATCGCCCGCCAGAACCGGGACGCCAGCTCCATGGAGACGCCTGCGCTGCGGGCGGCCTGGAACGGGGTGTAGCGGCGCTCGGCGCCCAGGATGAGCTGTTCCAGACGCAGGGCCAGCGGGTCATCGCCGGTGTCGGGGGCGTGGGGGTCCACCCGGCCGTCCCCGCCAGCGCCGGAGCCCGTGTCGTCGACGGTCACGCCTGCTGCCCTTCCGATCTGCCGCGGTCAGGTATCGACCGGCCTCAACTCTACGGCAGGTGTGCGCCAGCTCACTCCGTCGGGTGGGGCCGACGGGTCACTTCCCGGCACCGGGCAACCCGGGCCGGCGTCGCTGCCGAGGCGACGGATCGGCGCAGGTCCGGGGGCATATCCGCCGTACCCGGCCGCGGGTCCGCCGCGGCACCCTCCCAGCGCCGGCAAGCGACACCCACCCCCGGCCGACCCCGGCAGAGGGCGCCTCACGCCAACCGCAGGTGGACGATGTCCCCGGCCCCCACCGGCTCCTGCACGCCCTTGTCCGTGGCGATGATCAGCCGCCCGTCGCCGTCCAGCGCCACGGCCTCCCCCACCACCGAGCGGTCGCCCGGCAGTTCCGCCCGCACCACGCGCCCGAGGGTCGCGCAGCCCGCGGTGTAGGTCTCCTGGAGTCCGCACGCCGAGGGATCGCCCCCCGCTGCCCGCCAGCGCCCGTACCAGTCCTCCAGCGACCGCAGCACCGCCCGCAGCAGCGGATCCCGGTCCGTGCCCAGCGCCCCGGCGAGGGCCAGGGAGCCCGCCTGCGGGACCGGCAGCTCGTCCGCCCTGAGCGTGACGTTGATGCCGACGCCGATGACGACGCCGTCGTCGCCGGCCCGCTCGGCGAGGATGCCCCCGGCCTTGCGTTCCTCCCCGCCCACGGTCACCAGCAGGTCGTTCGGCCACTTGAGCGCCGTGTCGACGCCCGCCGCCCGGGACAGCCCGGTCGCCACCGCCACGCCCGTCAGCAGCGGCAGCCACCCCCAGCGGGCCACCGGCACGTCGGTGGGCTTGAGCAGGACGGAGAAGAACAGGCCGGACCGCGGCGGAGCCGTCCAGTGGCGGTCCAGCCGGCCGCGGCCCGCCGTCTGCTCCTCGGCGACCAGGACCGCGCCCTCGTCGGCGTCCCCGGCGGCGGCCAGGGCGGCCAGGTCGGAGTTGGTGGAACCGGTCTGCTGCACCACCTCGATGTCGCAGTACAGGCCCTTCTCCCTGACCAGCCCGCGGCGCAGCGCCGCGGCGTTCAGGGGCGGACGGTCCAGGTCGGACCAGCGGCTGTCGTCTGATGGATTCTGCGGCGTCATGCAAGCCACCCTAGGTGTGGTAAACGACGCACTGCTGATCCGTGGGCCCGCCACTACTCTACGGATGAGTAACCGTCCCCCCTTTTGAGCAGGCAGGGAGCCGCATCCCGATGTCCGAGCCGGAAGAGCGTCACGAGATCCAAGAGACCGACATCCACACGACCGCGGGGAAGCTCGCGGATCTCCAGCGCCGTATCCACGAGGCGACGCACGCCGGCTCGGAGCGCGCCGTCGAGAAGCAGCACGCCAAGGGCAAGCTGACGGCGCGTGAGCGGATCGAACTGCTGCTCGACGAGGGGTCGTTCGTCGAGCTGGACGAGTTCGCCCGGCACCGGTCGACCAACTTCGGGCTGGAGAAGAACCGCCCGTACGGGGACGGCGTCGTCACCGGCTACGGCACGGTCGACGGCCGCCCGGTCGCGGTCTTCTCGCAGGACTTCACCGTCTTCGGCGGCGCCCTCGGCGAGGTCTACGGCCAGAAGATCGTCAAGGTCATGGACTTCGCCCTGAAGACCGGCTGCCCGGTCATCGGGATCAACGACTCCGGCGGCGCCCGCATCCAGGAGGGTGTCGCCTCCCTGGGGGCGTACGGCGAGATCTTCCGGCGCAACACCCACGCCAGCGGTGTCATCCCGCAGATCTCGCTCGTCGTCGGGCCCTGCGCGGGCGGCGCGGTCTACTCCCCGGCCATCACCGACTTCACGGTCATGGTCGACCAGACCTCGCACATGTTCATCACCGGCCCGGACGTCATCAAGACCGTCACCGGCGAGGACGTCGGCTTCGAGGAACTGGGCGGCGCCCGCACCCACAACACCGCCTCCGGTGTGGCCCACCACATGGCCGGCGACGAGAAGGACGCCATCGAGTACGTCAAGCAGCTGCTGTCGTACCTGCCGTCCAACAACCTCTCCGAGCCCCCGGCCTTCCCGGAGGAGGCGGACCTCTCCCTCAGCGACGAGGACCGCGAGCTGGACACCGTCGTACCGGACAGCGCCAACCAGCCGTACGACATGCACACGGTGATCGAGCACGTCCTGGACGACGCCGAGTTCTTCGAGACGCAGGCGCTGTTCGCGCCGAACATCCTCACCGGGTTCGGGCGGGTCGAGGGCCACCCGGTCGGTGTCGTCGCCAACCAGCCGATGCAGTTCGCCGGCTGCCTCGACATCACGGCGAGCGAGAAGGCGGCCCGTTTCGTACGGACCTGCGACGCGTTCAACATCCCGGTCCTGACCTTCGTGGACGTGCCGGGCTTCCTGCCGGGCGTCGACCAGGAGCACGACGGCATCATCCGGCGCGGCGCCAAGCTGATCTACGCCTACGCCGAGGCCACCGTCCCGCTGATCACCGTGATCACCCGCAAGGCCTTCGGCGGCGCCTACGACGTCATGGGCTCCAAGCACCTGGGCGCCGACCTCAACCTGGCCTGGCCCACCGCCCAGATCGCCGTCATGGGCGCCCAGGGCGCGGTCAACATCCTGCACCGCCGCACGATCGCGGAGGCGGAGGCGAGCGGGGAGGACGTCGAGGTGGTGCGCGCCCGGCTGATCCAGGAGTACGAGGACACCCTCCTCAACCCCTACGTCGCGGCCGAGCGCGGCTACGTCGACGCGGTGATCATGCCGTCCGACACCCGCGCGCACATCGTCCGCGGGCTGCGTCAGCTGCGCACCAAGCGGGAATCCCTGCCTCCGAAGAAGCACGGCAACATCCCCCTCTAGGTCCCCCGCCAAGCCCTGCTGCCCCTGGGAGCAGTCATGAACATCAAGGTCGTACGAGGCAACCCGACCCCGGAGGAGCTGGCCGCCGCTCTGGCGGTGGTCCGCGCCCGCGCCGCGGCGGCAGCGGCGACGCCGTCCGGCGCAAAGTCCCCGAGGGACGCGTGGTCCGACCCGTCGAGGATCGCGGCCCACCGTGTCCCCCGCCCCGGCCCGACGTCCTGGACCCGCACGTACTGGCCGGGCTAGGGACGATTCCGTGAAGGGGCGCGGGGAACCGCGCACAGCGGCACAGCACGGGGCTCCGAATGAGTACCGGTACT
The DNA here is from genome assembly GCF_040678315.1 of Streptomyces sp. NPDC052721. Lineage (NCBI taxonomy): Bacteria > Bacillati > Actinomycetota > Actinomycetes > Kitasatosporales > Streptomycetaceae > Streptomyces > Streptomyces sp. NPDC052721. Next base: position 110,824 of record NZ_JBFATL010000013.1, read on the forward strand.
CAGGCGCCCTCCCCGGCCAAAGCCCCACGCTGGTGGAATGCTGTGGTCAGACCCCGAGAACGAACCGCCGAAGGAACTGCGCGACGCGCAGAACATGCTCCGGCGGCTCGGTCTCCTCGTGGCCCTGGCCATGGTGCTGTTCATGATCGTCAACGGTCTGAGGTGAGCCGGACGGCGCACCCTGACTAACCTGACCGCATGACTGCCAAACGCCGCAGGCGACTCGTGCTCGCCTCCCAGTCCCCCGCCCGGCTGGCCCTGCTCCGGCAGGCCGGACTCGCCCCCGAGGTGATCGTGAGCGGCGTCGACGAGGACGCCGTCACCGCGCCGACCCCGGCGGAGCTGGCACTCGCCCTCGCCGAGGCCAAGGCGAGCGTCGTGGCGGCGAAGCCGGAGGTGCAGGGCGCCCTGGTGATCGGCTGCGACTCGGTGCTGGAGCTGGACGGGCAGGCGCTCGGCAAGCCGGCCGACGCCGAGGAGGCCACCGCCCGCTGGAAGACCATGCGCGGGCGGGCCGGAGTGCTCCAGACGGGGCACTGCGTGTGGGACACGGAGGCCAAGCGGTACGTGTCGGCGACCGCCTCCACCGTCGTCCGGTTCGGCGAGCCCAGCGACGAGGAGATCGCCGCCTACGTGGCCTCGGGGGAGCCGCTGCACGTCGCCGGCGCGTTCACCCTGGACGGCCGTTCGGCGCCGTTCATCGAGGGCATCGACGGCGACCACGGCAATGTGATCGGCATCAGCCTGCCCCTGGTCCGCAAGCTCCTCGCCGAACTGGGCGTGGGTATCACGGAGTTGTGGGTACCGGAGCGGTGATCCGGGCGGGGACGGAGTCCTGTGGCTCGTCGTCCCCGTCCTGCGGCTCGTCCGTACGGCTCACCGGCGCGCCCGCCCCGGCGGGGGCGGCGCCCGGCTCCGCCCGCGCGGTGGGACCGGCGCCCTCTCCCGGCGCGCCGCCGGGTGCCGCGCTCTCCGGGCCGCCCGCACGGTCGTACGTCATCAGGAGCAGCACGATCAGCCCGAGTACGACCACCATGAACAGGAACGCCGTCCAGCCGACCAGGCCCCAGGCGAAGGCGCCGAGCAGGCCGTGCACCACGGCCGCGCTGATCAGCAGGACGCGGCCGAGACCCGCCGGGGCGCGGTCGCGTATCGCGACCAGTACGGCCACCAGCGCGCACAGCGCGAAGTAGAGGCCGAAGACGACTCCGCCGATCTTCGAGGACATCGACATGACGTCCGGGTCGAGGCCGGCCAGTGACATGTCCTGCCGGTCGACGACCACTCCGAGGAACCAGTTCAGCGCGGCGATGAAGACTGCCTCCGCCAGGAGGACGACCGCCACGACCCCTGCCACCGGTCTGCGCACCACCGGGCCCCACCCACTCTCACACCGACAGCCTGTTACCTCGGGTTCGTTCGAGACAGCGCGAACGCTACTAACGGGTAAACCCAGGGACAAGGGTTCGGGCGGCAGCAAAGAATCATTGGGCCATTCGTAGGGACTCGACAAAGAATCCGAGTGGGCCGCAGCACGCTCTCACAGAGACCTTGGCCACATGGCAGGGCTAGGGTTTTCCGCAGGAGTCCTGCGTACCGAGGTGCGACATGGGCTTTCGCGGGTCGAGCGGGCCTCGTATCACGCTCCGTGTGGGCAAGCTCACCACGGGGGACGGGTCGAAGTGCCGTGTCGGCAGTCCCTAAACTCGGCTTGTTTCAAGGAGGGAGCCTCAATCGTGCGCAAGGTGCTCATCGCCAACCGTGGCGAAATCGCTGTCCGCGTGGCCCGGGCCTGCCGGGACGCCGGGATCGCGAGCGTGGCCGTCTACGCCGACCCGGACCGGGACGCTCTGCATGTCCGCGCCGCGGATGAGGCGTTCGCTCTGGGCGGTGACACCCCGGCCACCAGCTACCTGGTCATCGACAAGATCTTGAACGCGGCGCGTGAGTCCGGCGCGGACGCCGTCCATCCGGGGTACGGCTTCCTGTCGGAGAACGCCGAGTTCGCGCAGGCCGTCCTGGACGCCGGCCTGATCTGGATCGGCCCGCCGCCGCAGGCGATCCGCGACCTGGGTGACAAGGTCGCCGCCCGGCACATCGCCCAGCGCGCCGGCGCCCCGCTGGTCGCCGGTACGCCCGATCCGGTGAGCGGTGCCGAGGAGGTCGTGGCCTTCGCCCGGGAGCACGGCCTGCCGATCGCCATCAAGGCCGCCTTCGGTGGCGGTGGCCGCGGTCTGAAGGTGGCCCGCACCCTCGAAGAGGTCCCCGAGCTGTACGAGTCCGCGGTGCGCGAGGCGGTCGCCGCCTTCGGCCGCGGCGAGTGCTTCGTCGAGCGCTACCTGGACCGTCCGCGCCACGTGGAGACCCAGTGCCTGGCCGACAAGCACGGCAACGTGGTCGTCGTCTCCACCCGTGACTGCTCCCTCCAGCGCCGCCACCAGAAGCTGGTCGAGGAGGCTCCGGCGCCGTTCCTGTCCGAAGAGCAGGTCGCCGAGCTGTACCGCGCGTCGAAGGCCATCCTGAAGGAGGCCGGCTACGAGGGCGCCGGCACCTGCGAGTTCCTGGTCGGCCAGGACGGGACGATCTCCTTCCTGGAGGTGAACACCCGCCTCCAGGTGGAGCACCCGGTGACCGAGGAGGTCGCGGGCATCGACCTGGTCCGCGAGATGTTCCGCATCGCCGACGGCGAGGAGCTGGGTTACGACGACCCGGTGCTGCGCGGTCACTCGTTCGAGTTCCGCATCAACGGCGAGGACCCGGGCCGCAACTTCCTCCCGGCCCCCGGTACGGTCACCCGGTTCGACCCGCCGTCCGGCCCCGGCGTCCGCCTGGACGCGGGCGTGGAGTCCGGCTCGGTCATCGGCCCGGCCTGGGACTCGCTGCTCGCCAAGCTGGTCGTGACCGGCCGTACCCGCAAGGAGGCCCTGGAGCGGGCCGCCCGCGCGCTGGACGAGTTCCAGGTCGAGGGCATGGCGACGGCGATCCCCTTCCACCGCGCGGTGGTGCGGGACCCGGCGTTCGCTCCCGAGCTGACCGGCTCCACGGAGCCCTTCACGGTCCACACGCGCTGGATCGAGACCGAGTTCGTCAACGACATCAAGCCGTTCGCCGCGCCCGCCGACACCGAGGCGGAGGAGGAGCTGGGCCGCGAGACGGTCGTCGTCGAGGTCGGCGGCAAGCGCCTCGAGGTCTCGCTGCCCTCGTCGCTGGGCATGAGCCTGGCCCGCACGGGCCTCGCGGCCGGCGCCAAGCCGAAGCGCCGCGCGGCGAAGAAGTCCGGCCCGGTCGCCTCCGGCGACACCCTCGCCTCGCCGATGCAGGGCACGATCGTGAAGATCGCCGTCGAGGAGGGCCAGGAGGTCAAGGAGGGCGACCTGGTCGTCGTCCTGGAGGCCATGAAGATGGAACAGCCCCTGAACGCCCACAAGGCGGGCACCATCAAGGGCCTGACCGCCGAGGTCGGCGCGTCCATCACGTCGGGCGCGGCGATCTGCGAGATCAAGGACTGAAGTCCGGCCGCAGCAGACTGAGTCGGCCCCCGGTACCCACCGGGGGCCGACCCCTTTTCCGCCCGGAGCCGGTCGCGTGGGCTTCGCCTTCCCCGTCATCACACCCAGCTCCGGACGAGGCGATCGCCCGGTGCCGGTCGTCACGGGCGTCGTACTGCTCGTCCTGGTCCCGGGCTGGTACCACGCGGCCGTGGCCGCCGCCGGAGAGCGGGCCGCGGGTGCGCGCCCTGGTTGGCCTCGGCCGCGAGACGCTCGCCGAGGCACTCGGCCTGGCCCTGCCGGGCGGGCTGGGAGCAGGGGCGCACCCTGTGGCAACGGTGACCCGGATGTCCCGCCGCCGATACCCCCTCCGGCAGCCGTCACAGCCTTCGCCCCCTACCGCCTCCTGCCCGGCCGGCCGGGGGACAGCGGGCCTGGCCGCCACGCGGGCGCACGGCCATCGCGGACCCGCAGCCGCCCGCCCACCCGCCCCCGCACCGCATCCAGCGCCTCAGCGCCTGCGCAGATCGGCGACGCGCCCCCGCGGACTCCCCCAGCCCCGCCCCCGAGCGAAGCGCCACGTGGGGCGCGAACGGCCACCCCGGGCCCGCAGCCGCCCGACGACCCGCCCCCGCACCGCATCCAACGCCTCAGCGCCTGCGCAGATCGGCGACGCGCCCCCGCTCGGCCCCCGCGGACTCCCCCAGCCCCGTGGGGCGCGAACGGCCACCCCGGGCCCGCACCACATCCAGCGCCTCAGCGCCTCCGCAGATCGGCGACGCGCCCCCGCTCGGCCCCCGCGGACTCCCCCAGCCCCGCCCCCGAGCGAAGCGCCACGTGGGGCGCGAACGGCCACCCCGGGCCCGCAGCCGCCCGACGATCCGCCCCCGCACGGCATCCAGCGCCTCAGCGCCTGCGCAGATCGGCGACGCGCCCCCGCTCGGCCCCCGCGGACTCCCCCAGCCCCGCCCCCGAGCGAAGCGCCACGTGCCCCCTGCGCGGCCCCGGCAGTGGGGCGCGGCGGGTTGCCGGGACCTGTTCACCCCCCGGGCTTCCACTCGCCCCGGCCACGGCGATCTGCACGCCCTGGTCCGCGAGCGCCTGCAACTCCGTGGCGGCGCGGTCGTCGTGGGACGGGGGCTCGTCGGTGACCAGCCGGGTGATGAGGTCCGTCGGCACGGTCTGGAACATGGTGTCCGTGCCGAGCTTGGTGTGGTCGGCGAGGACCACGACCTCCGCGGCGGCCTGGACGAGGGCCCGGTCGACGGATGCCGAGAGCATGTTGGACGTGGACAGGCCGCGCTCGGCCGTCAGACCGCTTCCGGAGAGGAAGGCCTTCGACACGCGCAGGCCCTGGAGGGACTGTTCCGCACCGGAGCCGACGAGGGCGTAGTTGGAGCCGCGCAGGGTGCCTCCGGTCATCACGACCTCCACCCGGTTGGCGTGGGCCAGCGCCTGGGCCACCAAGAGGGAGTTGGTGACGACCGTCAGGCCCGGCACGCGCGCGAGCCGGCGGGCCAGCTCCTGCGTGGTCGTACCGGCCCCGACCACGATCGCCTCGCCTTCTTCGACGAGGCTCGCGGCGAGGTCGGCGATGGCCGTCTTCTCGGCGGTCGCGAGGTGGGATTTCTGCGGAAAGCCGGATTCTCGCGTGAACCCGCCCGGCAGTACCGCACCGCCGTGCCGGCGGTCGAGGAGTCCTTCTGCCTCCAGTGCCCGCACGTCCCGCCGTACGGTCACTTCGGAGGTCTGGACGACGCGGGCGAGCTCACGGAGCGACACGGCACCGTTCGCTCGCACCATTTCAAGGATCAATTGGCGACGTTCAGCAGCGAACACGAAACTGACAGTAACCCCAGCGACCGTCTGCTTTCAGCAGTTTGCGCCGAATAACAGAAGTTGTTCGCATGGCAGGGCGGGAAGTGGTATAGAACCCGCCCGACCCGACTATGCCGACCGCACACGCCACAACTCCCTGTGACCAGGGGGAAGTCCGCCGGGCCGTCAGGCCTCCGCGCTCGCCTTGCGGGTGTGCAGCTGCCGGGCGACCTCAGCGATCGACCCCGAAAGGGAGGGGTACACCGTGAACGCGTTCGCGATCTGTTCGACCGTCAGATTGTTGTCGACGGCGATCGAGATGGGGTGGATCAGTTCCGAGGCGCGGGGCGCCACCACCACACCGCCGACGACGATCCCGGTACCCGGCCGGCAGAAGATCTTCACGAAGCCGTCCCGGATGCCCTGCATCTTGGCGCGCGGGTTGCGCAGCAGCGGGAGCTTGACGACCCTCGCGTCGATCTTCCCCGCGTCCACGTCCGCCTGGGTGTAGCCGACGGTGGCGATCTCGGGGTCGGTGAAGACGTTGGACGACACCGTCTTCAGGTTCAGCGGGGCCACCGCGTCGCCCAGGAAGTGGTACATGGCGATACGTCCCTGCATGGCGGCGACGGACGCGAGAGCGAAGACTCCGGTCACGTCACCGGCCGCGTAGACGCCGGGAGCGGTCGTCCGGGACACCTTGTCCGTCCAGATGTGACCCGACTCGCGCAGCTTGACGCCGGCCTCCTCCAGACCGAGGCCCGCGCTGTTCGGGATGGCACCGACGGCCATCAGGCAGTGGGTGCCGCTGATGACCCGGCCGTCGGCCAGCGTCACCTCGACCCGGTCGCCGACGCGCTTGGCGGACTGCGCGCGGGAACGGGCCATGACGTTCATGCCACGGCGCCGGAAGACGTCCTCCAGGACGACGGCCGCGTCCGGGTCCTCACCCGGCAGCACACGGTCGCGGGACGACACCAGCGTGACCTTCGAGCCCAGGGCCTGGTACGCGCCGGCGAACTCGGCACCGGTCACACCCGACCCGACCACGATCAGCTCTTCCGGCAGCTCGGTGAGGTCGTAGACCTGGGTCCAGTTGAGGATGCGCTCGCCGTCGGGCCGGGCGTCGGGCAGCTCACGCGGATGACCGCCGGTGGCGATGAGGACGGCGTCGGCGGTGAGGGTCTCCTCGGTGCCGTCGGCGGCGGTGACGACGACCTTCCGGGACCCGTCCAGGGCCTGCATGCCCTCCAGCCGGCCGCGTCCGCGCATGACCCGGGCGCCGGCACGGGTGACCGAGGCGGTGATGTCGTGGGACTGGGCGAGGGCCAGCCGCTTCACCCGGCGGTTGACCTTCCCGAGGTCCACGCCGACCACCCGGGCCGCCTGCTCCAGCGGCGGGGTGTCGTCGGCGACGATGATGCCGAGCTCTTCGTACGACGAATCGAAGGTCGTCATGACCTCGGCCGTAGCGATAAGGGTCTTCGACGGCACGCAGTCGGTCAGCACCGACGCTCCGCCCAGACCGTCGCAGTCGACGACGGTCACCTCCGCGCCGAGCTGAGCGGCCACCAGCGCCGCTTCGTATCCGCCGGGTCCGCCACCGATGATCACGATCCGAGTCACGTACTCCATTGTCCCGCACGCTTCAAGGTGCCACTGCCCGGGGGGCGCCACCGGGTCGCTAACGGGACACCCGGGGCGCGCGGTGCGTCTGCCGTACCCTCTCCCCATGTCGCTCTATGCCGCGTACGCCGGCAACCTCGACGCGCGCCTCATGTCCCGCCGCGCCCCGCACTCCCCGCTGCGCGCCACCGGCTGGCTGAACAGCTGGCGGCTGACCTTCGGCGGCGAGCAGCTGGGCTGGGAGGGCGCGCTGGCGACGATCGTCGAGGACCCGCTGGCCCAGGTCTTCGTCGGCCTGTACGACATCGCACCCATGGACGAGGAGTCGCTCGACCGGTGGGAGGGCGTGGGCCTCGACATCTACCGCCGGGTACGCGTGCGCGTGCACACCCTGGACGGTGAGGAGCCGGCCTGGGCGTACGTCCTCAACGCGTACGAGGGCGGGCTGCCGTCGGCGCGCTACCTGGGCGAGATCGCCGACGCGGCGGAGTCGGCGGGGGCTCCGCACGACTATGTGATGGAACTCCGCAAGCGCCCCTGCTGATCCTCCGCGCCGCGTTTCCTCCTGTTTTTCCGGCCGTTTGTGGAAAACGGCAAGACAACGAAGGCAAACCCGTTGGCTCTGTCATCTACGCGCGTAGGCGAAGACCGGTTACCCTCATCGGCGTGAACGCATTTCTTCTTCCGGACGACATCCAGGGCGACCCCTACGCCGCCGCCGACGCCGCCGCCGCGCGCCTGCGCGCCCTCACGGGCGCCGAGACCCACGACGTCGCCCTCGTGATGGGCTCCGGCTGGGCTCCGGCCGTCGACGCCCTGGGGGCACCCGACGCCGAGTTCCAGGTCACCGAGCTGCCCGGCTTCCCGCCGCCGGCCGTCGAGGGCCACGGCGGCAAGATCCGCTCGTACTCCTTCGGTGACAAGCGCGCCCTGGTCTTCCTGGGCCGCACCCACTACTACGAGGGCCGTGGCGTGGCCGCGGTGGCGCACGGCGTCCGTACGGCCGTCGCGGCGGGCTGCAAGACCATCGTGCTGACCAACGGCTGCGGCGGTCTGCGCGAGGGCATGCGGCCCGGCCAGCCGGTGCTGATCAGCGACCACATCAACCTGACGGCGACGTCCCCGATCGTCGGCGCGAACTTCGTCGACCTGACGGACCTGTACTCGCCGCGCCTGCGCGCCCTGTGCAAGGAGATCGACCCCACGCTGGAGGAGGGCGTCTACGCCCAGTTCCCCGGCCCGCACTACGAGACCCCGGCCGAGATCCGCATGGCCCGCGTCATCGGCGCGGACCTGGTCGGCATGTCCACGGTCCTTGAGGCCATCGCCGCCCGCGAGGCCGGCGCCGAGGTGCTCGGCATCTCCCTGGTCACCAACCTGGCCGCGGGCATGACCGGCGAACCCCTCAACCACGAGGAGGTCCTCCAGGCCGGCCGCGACTCGGCAGCCCGCATGGGCGAACTGCTGGCGCGGGTACTGGGCAGGATCTGAGAAGGACGCTGGGCTGGGCGGGGCGCTGCGCTCGGCTTTGAGCGGGGGCTGTGTCGCGGTTGGTTTGGGGCGGAGCGGGGTGTCCGGCTCGGTTCTGGGCGGGAGCGGTACGGCAGCTGGCTTTGGGCGGGGTGCCGGGCTCGGCTTCGGGCGAGGCGCCGGCTCGGCTTCGGGCGAGGCGCCGGCTCGCTTCGGGCGGGGCGGAGCGCTCGGCTCTGAACGGGAGCGGCGCCGTGACCGGCTTCGGCCGGGGTACCGGTTCGGCTCTGAACGGGAGCGGTGCCGCGGCCGGCTTCGGGCGAGGCGCCGGGCTCGGCTTCGGGCAGGGCGCCGGCTCGCTTCGGGCGGGGCGGAGCGCTCGGCTCTGAGCAGGGGCGGTGCCGCGCCCGGCTTCGGGCAGGGCGCCGGGCTCGGCTTCGGGCAGGGCCCCGGGCTCGACTTCGGGCAGGGCGCGGCTTCGGGCGGGTACCGGTTCGGCTCTGAACGGGAGCGGTGCCGCGGCCGGCTTCGGGCGAGGCGCCGGGCTCGGCTTCGGCCAGCGCGGGGCGCTGCGCTCGGGTTCGAACGGAGCGCTGCGCTCGGTTCTGAGCGGGAGCGCTGCGCTCGGCTCCGAGCCGGAGCGGTGCCGCGGGCAGCTTTGAGGCGGGCGGTACTGCGGCGTGGCTGTGAGCGGCGGCAGTGCTGCGCTCGGTTCTCAGGGGTGCGCGCCCGGCTGCCGGCGGCTCGCCGTGCTGCCGGCGACCCGGTGCGGGCGGGGTACTGCGAGCGGCCACCAGCGGTTCACAGCGGCGCGGCACTGCCGGCGGCCCTGCGCGGTGCGCGGCCACGGGCAGCGCGCGATGCGGCAAGCTCCCTTCCATGCCGCGGTCGGCCCCGGTGGGGGCGTCGGCGGCAGGCCGTTCGTCCGCCTTCCGGCCGACCGAGTCGGGTGGGGGGTGGGCGAAGGACGGGGGTCCGGGGGCGGAGCCCCCGGTTGGACCAGGCAAACACAGGAGAGGTTGATTCCAAGGTGCACGACGATCTCATCGCCCGGGCCAAGGCCTGGCTCGCCGAGGACCCGGACCAGGAGACCCGCGACGAACTGGCCGAGCTGATCGACGCCGGTGCCGTCAAGGAGCTGTCGGCCCGCTTCTCCGGCACGCTCCAGTTCGGCACCGCCGGCCTGCGGGGCGAGCTGGGCGCCGGCCCGATGCGCATGAACCGCAGCGTCGTCATCCGCGCCGCCGCCGGCCTCGCCGCGTACCTGAAGAAGAACGGCCACGGCGGTGGACTGGTCGTCATCGGCTACGACGCCCGCCACAAGTCCGCCGACTTCGCCCGGGACACCGCCGCCGTGATGACCGGCGCCGGCCTGCGCGCGGCCGTACTCCCCCGCCCGCTGCCCACCCCCGTGCTGGCCTTCGCCATAAGGCACCTGGGCGCGGTCGCGGGCGTGGAGGTCACCGCCAGCCACAACCCGCCCCGGGACAACGGCTACAAGGTCTACCTCGGCGACGGCTCCCAGATCGTCCCGCCCACCGACGCGGAGATCGCCGCCGAGATCGACGCGATCGCCTCCCTGCACGACGTACCCCGTCCGGAGAGCGGCTGGGAGACCCTGGACGAGTCGGTCCTGGACGCCTACCTCGCCCGCACGGACGCCGTACTGGACCCCGGCTCCCCCCGCACCGCCCGCACGGTCTACACGGCGATGCACGGCGTCGGCCGGGACGTCCTGCTGGCCGCGTTCGCCCGCGCCGGCTTCCCCGAGCCGGTGCTGGTCGCCGAGCAGGCCGACCCGGACCCGGACTTCCCGACGGTCGCCTTCCCGAACCCGGAGGAGCCGGGCGCGATGGACCTGGCGTTCGCGCGGGCCCGCGCCACCGACCCGGACCTGGTGATCGCCAACGACCCCGACGCGGACCGCTGCGCGGTGGCCGTGAAGGACGGCGGCGACTGGCGGATGCTGCGCGGCGACGAGGTCGGCGCCCTGCTCGCCGCCCATCTGGTCCGCCGTGGCGCGCAGGGCACCTTCGCCGAGTCGATCGTCTCCTCCTCCCTGCTGGGCCGCATCGCCGGGAAGGCGGGGCTGCCGTACGAGGAGACCCTGACCGGCTTCAAGTGGATCGCCCGCGTCGACGGCCTGCGCTACGGCTACGAGGAGGCCCTCGGCTACTGCGTGGACCCGGAGGGCGTGCGGGACAAGGACGGCATCACCGCCGCGCTGCTGATCACCGAGCTGGCGTCCGTGCTGAAGGAGGAGGGCCGTACCCTCCTCGACCTGCTCGACGACCTCGCCGTGGAGCACGGCCTGCACGCGACCGACCAGCTGTCGGTGCGCGTCCAGGACCTGTCGCTCATCGCGGACGCGATGCGCCGCCTGCGCGAGCAGCCGCCGACCGAGCTGGCGGGCCTGCCCGTCACCCGTGCCGAGGACCTGACCCGGGGCACGGAGAAGCTGCCGCCCACGGACGGCCTGCGCTACACCCTCGGCGGCGCCCGGGTCATCGTCCGCCCCAGTGGCACCGAGCCGAAGCTGAAGTGCTACCTGGAGGTCGTCGTACCGGTCGCGGCGCACGCCGACCTGCCGGCCGCCCGCGCCCGCGCGACGGAGCTGCTGACGGCCGTCAAGCGTGACCTGTCGGCGGCTGCCGGCATCTGACGGCCGTGGGCCCTGCTGTCCGTCCTCACGACACGACCAGTCCTCACGACACGACCAGTCCTCACGACAGGAACAGCAGGGCCGCCGTCCAGCCGGCCGCGAGCACCAGCGCCAGGGGCCACAGCGGCCGGCCCCGCCGGCCGGCGTCGGCGGGTACGGACGGGCGCAGCGAGGGGTCGCGCCACAGGGCGGTGATCTCGCTCGCGGTCCGCTCGTGCGGGTGCAGGAGCCCGAACCGGCGCTCCAGCCAGGGCCAGCGGGGGGCGGTCGCCGACCAGGGGGTGAAGGAGGCCCGCCGGCTGTCCACCTTCAGCTCGGTGCCCGTGCAGGCGACGGTCCTGATCTGCTCCCACGGGATGTGCCGGGTGCCGCGCAGCCCGTTGAACCACAGCCCCTCGCTGTCGGCCGTGATCCGCCAGGCGAGCCAGTGGGGCAGGCACAGCGCCCCGACGAATCCGGCGAGGGCGCCGAGCGCGTGACGCCACCCGCCGGTCTCGCTCCAGAAGAGGCCGCTGCCCCACAGCACCAGCACCAGCGCGCACAGCCGGTGCAGCAGCCCGGCCCGCCACTGCCGTATGCCCGCCGGGGCCGCGCCGTCCGCCTCCCCCAGGACCGCCTCCCCGGCCGACCGGCGCAGCTCGGCGTACGCCGTCTGCCGGGCCTGCCGGCGCTTGTCCACCGCCGTCAGCCGCCGTACGGACGCCTCGGACAGCGGCCGTACGGGCCCCGACGACCGTTCCGGCACCGGCGGCGCGTCCGCCTTCTCGGCGGCCGTGACCAGCAGGATCTCGGCGCCGTCGCAGGGCACGCCGTACAGCACGGCCTCCCGCAGCGGCCCCGGCCCCTCCCGGTCGACGCGCTCCAGGAACTCCTCCAGCTCCTCCTCGTCCACCTCGTCGTCGGGGGCGCCGTCCTGGACCTCCGTGACGGCGACGCGGAACAGGGGACGCACCCCAGCCGTGTCGTCGGCGGCGAAGACCTCGGTGTCGCCGTCGGCGCCCTCCCGCACGAGCACCCGCAGCACGGGTGCCGCCGCCGCGCGCAGGGCGGCGGCCCGGCGCCGGCCCAGCAGCCCGGAGACGAGCGCGGTCAGCCCCTGGCCCGCCACCAGCCAGGCGAGCGCCGGCAGCGCCCGCGCCGCCTCGCCGGTGTCCGGGCCGTGGGCCGGAAGGACGGCGACGGCACCGAGCCCGAGCGCGAGCAGCACCCCGCCGCAGACGATGAGGAACCGGCCGCGCGGCAGGGGCCGGTCCGCGTCCGGCGGCGACGCGGTCACCCCACCGGCCGCGTCCCGCGCCCGCTCCCGCTGCCGGCGCCGCGCCACCAGCCGCAGTACGGCCACCGCCCAGACCGGCGCCAGGAGGAGCACGGCGGCCGGCCACAGTTTCCCGGGCCGCAGCACGACCAGCAGCGCCGCCAGCACGGGCGCCGACACCGGCACGATCTCCGGGCGCGCGCACAGCCACAGCGCGTGCAGCGCCAGCAGGGCCGCCGCCCACGGGCGCCATCCGGCGGGCAGCGCCAGCAGCCCGGTGACCCCCGCTGCGGCGGCGGACGCGGTCATCAGGTGCCCGGTCCGGGAGGGCGACGGCACCCAGCGGGGCGGCAGCGCGTCGAGCCAGCGGCGGGGGTGATCACCGCTCCAGGAGGGGGCGCCGGCGGGCAGGGCTGCGGCGGGCAGCGGCAGCGGCCGTCCGGGGGACTTGCTCATGGATTTTCCAGACACTCGACAGCGGCGAACGGTTGGGGGCCCGGCTGCCGGCCACCACGACGCCCGGCCGCTGCCGGTACGGTCGCACCCGGCGTCCCGCTCCCGGCCGTGAACAGCCCGGGCGCCGCCGTGGCACGAGCCGAGCCACCCGGTCCGGCAGGTCACACAGGGAGTACGTCCCTCAACCCGAAGCATGAGGACGAAGAACACCGAGACCCGCCCTCGGCCACAGCTGCGGACCGCCCCCGTCACTCCCTGGCAGGCACCCGACCCGGCGCCGCGAACTGCTTCGGCCCTGGCCCTGGTCCCCGGAAGCAACCGCAGACGGTCCCCGGCCCCCGCTGGTCCCCTCAGCCCACGGCCAGGAGGATCGCCAGCAGCACCGCTCCGGCGACCGCGGGCGCGGCCACCTCGTAGGCCCAGCGGACGGTGATCTCGCCCTGCGCCGACTCGGCCTCCCCGCGCCGCTCCAGCATGTCCCCCAGGTCGGCCATGATCTGGTCGGTCTGCGCCCGGGTGGGCCCGGCGTCCGGGCCGGCCAGGCTGAACCCGCCGAGGCCGGAGCCGCTCGGTACGAGCGCCCCGCCCCCGCCGCCCCGCGCCCCGCCCCGGGCCGCGTCCGCCGCCGCCCGCTGCTGCCGGCGGATCGCCTTCTTGCGGGCCCGCAGCGAGACGGGGACGGCCCACAGCTGGTACTTGGCGCCGGACTTGGCGAGGACCTCGTTGGAGTAGCCGGAGCGCAGGCCGGCGATCTCACCCCAGGGCAGGGTGATCACCCGGAACGGGTTGCGGACGCGCAGTCGGTCCTCGCCCGCGAACACCGCCGGGCGGAGCGTGAAGGCGAGGATCAGCGGCACGATCAGGATCATCCCGGCCAGCGCCAGCCACGGGGTCCGGCCGTGGCCCTTGAACAGGGCGTCGAAGCCCAGCCAGAGGACGACCAGGAGCAGCAGCGCGCCGCCCACCAGCGCCAGGGGCGAGCGGTAGACGCGTTCCTTGGCGGCGGGCACCGGAGGCTGTGACGCGGGTGACGGGTGGTCCGGGGTGGTCATGGCCCCGATTCTGCACGACGCCGTCCGTGGTGCGGGCACGCGCCCGTGAACCGGCGCTCATCCGTGATCTCGGCCTCGGGGACGAGCGCGGGGGTGTACAGCTGCTACGCGCGTAGATATGCTCGTCTGGTGACCATGCCCACTACCGCACCCACAGCTCACGCTCTCGTCGACGTCACCGCGTCCGACAGCACGCTGCGCCGCTTCCTCCACGGGCTGCCCGGCGTCGACGCGGTCGGCCTGGAGGCGCGCGCCGCGTCCCTCGGCACCCGTTCCATCAAGACCACCGCGAAGGCGTACGCCATCGACCTCGCCATCTCGATGGTCGACCTGACGACGCTGGAAGGCGCGGACACCCCGGGCAAGGTCCGGGCGCTCGGCGCCAAGGCGGTCCACCCCGACCCCACGGACCGCACGACCCCGGCGACGGCCGCGGTCTGCGTCTACCCGGACATGGTGGCCGTCGCCAAGGAGGCCGTCGCCGGCTCGGGCGTGAAGGTCGCCTCGGTGGCCACCGCCTTCCCGGCCGGCCGTGCCGCGCTCGACGTGAAGCTGGCCGACGTCCGTGACGCCGTCGCCGCCGGCGCCGACGAGATCGACATGGTCATCGACCGGGGCGCGTTCCTCGCCGGCAAGTACCTGAAGGTGTACGACGAGATCGTCGCCGTGAAGGAGGCCTGCGGGACGAGCGCGCGCCTGAAGGTCATCTTCGAGACCGGCGAGCTGTCGACGTACGACAACATCCGCCGCGCCTCCTGGCTCGGCATGCTGGCCGGCGCCGACTTCATCAAGACGTCGACGGGCAAGGTCGCCGTCAACGCCACGCCCGCGAACACCCTCCTCATGCTGGAGGCGGTCCGCGACTTCCGGGCCCAGACCGGCGTCCAGGTCGGCGTGAAGCCGGCCGGCGGCATCCGCACCAGCAAGGACGCGATCAAGTTCCTGGTCCTGGTCAACGAGACCGTGGGTGAGGACTGGCTGGACAACCACTGGTTCCGCTTCGGCGCCTCCTCGCTCCTGAACGACCTGCTGATGCAGCGCCAGAAGCTGGCGACCGGCCGCTACTCCGGCCCCGACTACGTGACGGTGGACTGATCCCCATGGCATCCGCATTCGAGTACGCACCCGCGCCCGAGTCCCGCTCGGTCGTCGACATCGCCGCCTCGTACGGCCTGTTCATCGACGGCGAGTTCACCGAGGCAGCCGACGGCAAGGTCTTCAAGACGGTCTCGCCGTCGACGGAGGAGGTCCTCGCCGAGGTCGCCCAGGCCGGTTCCGAGGACGTCGACCGTGCCGTCAAGGCCGCCCGCAAGGCGTTCGAGAAGTGGTCCGCGCTGCCCGGCTCCGAGCGCGCCAAGTACCTGTTCCGCATCGCCCGGATCATCCAGGAGCGCAGCCGTGAGCTGGCGGTCCTGGAGACGCTGGACAACGGCAAGCCGATCAAGGAGACCCGCGACGCGGACCTCCCGCTGGTCGCCGCGCACTTCTTCTACTACGCGGGCTGGGCCGACAAGCTCGGCCACGCCGGGTTCGGCCCGGACCCGAAGCCGCTGGGCGTGGCGGGCCAGGTCATCCCGTGGAACTTCCCGCTGCTGATGCTGGCGTGGAAGATCGCCCCGGCTCTCGCGACCGGCAACACGGTCGTCCTGAAACCCGCCGAGACGACCCCGCTGTCCGCCCTGTTCTTCGCGGACATCTGCCGTCAGGCCGGCCTGCCCAAGGGTGTCGTCAACATCCTCCCGGGCTACGGCGACACGGGCGCCGCGCTCGTCGCGCACCCCGACGTGAACAAGGTCGCCTTCACCGGCTCCACGGCCGTCGGCAAGGAGATCGCCCGCACGGTCGCCGGCACCCGCAAGAAGCTCACCCTCGAACTGGGCGGCAAGGGCGCCAACATCGTCTTCGACGACGCGCCGATCGACCAGGCCGTCGAGGGCATCGTCACCGGCATCTTCTTCAACCAGGGCCAGGTCTGCTGCGCGGGCTCCCGCCTCCTCGTCCAGGAGTCGGTCCAGGAGGAGCTGCTGGACTCCCTCAAGCGCCGCCTGTCCACACTCCGCCTCGGCGACCCGCTGGACAAGAACACCGACATCGGCGCGATCAACTCCGCCGAGCAGCTGGCCCGGATCACCGCACTGGCCGAGCAGGGCGAGGCGGAGGGCGCCGAGCGCTGGTCCCCGGCCTGCGAACTCCCCTCCGCCGGCTACTGGTTCGCACCGACGCTGTTCACGAACGTCACCCAGGCGCACACCATCGCCCGCGACGAGATCTTCGGCCCGGTGCTGTCGGTCCTCACCTTCCGCACGCCCGACGAGGCCGTCGCCAAGGCCAACAACACCCAGTACGGCCTCTCGGCCGGCATCTGGACCGAGAAGGGCTCACGCATCCTGGCCGTCGCGAACAAGCTGCGCGCCGGTGTCGTCTGGTCCAACACGTTCAACAAGTTCGACCCGACCTCGCCGTTCGGCGGCTACAAGGAGTCGGGCTTCGGCCGCGAGGGCGGCCGCCACGGCCTGGAGGCGTACCTCGATGTCTGACCGACTCAGTGTGTTCAAGACCTACAAGCTGTACGTCGGCGGGAAGTTCCCGCGTTCCGAGAGCGGCCGGGTGTACGAGGTGCAGGACTCGAAGGGCAACTGGCTGGCCAACGCTCCCCTGTCCTCCCGCAAGGACGCCCGTGACGCGGTGGTCGCCGCGCGCAAGGCGTTCGGCGGCTGGTCCGGCGCGACCGCCTACAACCGCGGCCAGGTCCTCTACCGCGTCGCGGAGATGCTGGAGGGCCGCAAGGAGCAGTTCGTCCGGGAGGTCGCGGACGCGGAGGGCCTGTCGAAGTCGAAGGCGGCGGCCGTCGTGGACGCGACGATCGACCGCTGGGTCTGGTACGCGGGCTGGACCGACAAGATCGCCCAGGTGATCGGCGGCGCCAACCCGGTCGCGGGCCCGTACTTCAACCTCTCCTCCCCGGAGCCGACCGGCGTGGTCGCCGTCCTGGCCCCGCAGGAGTCGTCCTTCCTCGGCCTGGTGTCGGTCGTGGCCCCGGTGATCGCCACCGGCAACACGGCGGTCGTGATCGCCTCCGAGAAGGCCCCGCTGCCGGCCCTGTCCCTGGGCGAGGTACTGGCCACCTCCGACGTCCCGGGCGGTGTCGTCAACGTCCTGTCCGGCCGTACGGCGGAGATCGCGGCGCCGCTGGCCGCGCACCAGGACGTCAACGCGATCGACCTCGCGGGCGCGGACGAGGAACTGGCGAAGGAGCTGGAGATCGCGGCGGCCGGCAATCTGAAGCGGGTGCTTCGTCCACAGGCTGTGGATTACTTCGAGACGCCGGGGACCGAGCGGATGACGGCCTTCCTGGAGACCAAGACGGTGTGGCATCCGACGGGGGCGCTGGGCGCGGCGGGGTCTTCCTACTGACGGGGGCCCCGGTGGGGAACTGCGGTCGCCGGCCGGCTGCGGGTGCGTGGTGGCGTGTCGCGCGGTTCCCCGCGCCCCTTTCGGGGCGCTCTCGGTGGGGGGTGGTTGAGGCGAGACTCACGCTCGAAAGCCGACCCGCGGGGTCGGCAGGGCGCCCCGCATGCGTCAAACTGGTGTTCCGTGAGCATTCATCCTCCGTCCCCCGCCCGTGTCGTGCTGCTGTGCGGCCCCTCGGGCTCGGGCAAGTCACTCGTCGCCGCCCGTTCCGGGCTCCCCGTGCTGCGCCTGGACGACTTCTACAAGGAGGGTGACGATCCGACTCTGCCCCTGGTGGAGGGGAGTTCGGACATCGACTGGGACCACCCGGAGTCGTGGGACGCGGACGTCGCCGTCGAGGCCATCGCCCGGCTGTGCGCCACGGGGTCGACGCCGGTGCCGGTGTACGACATCGCGCTGAGCGCCCGTACCGGCGAGGAGACGCTGGACATCGGCCGTACCCCGCTGTTCATCGCGGAGGGCATCTTCGCCGCGGAGATCGTCGAACGCTGCCGGGAACTGGGCCTGCTCGCGGACGCGCTGTGCCTGTCCCGTGGTCCGGTCGCCACCTTCCGGCGGCGCTTCGTGCGCGATCTGAAGGAGGGCCGCAAGTCGGTCGCGTTCCTGCTGCGCCGCGGCTGGCGGCTGATGCGCGCGGAGCGGTCGATCGTCGCCCGCCAGGTGTCGCTGGGCGCGCATCCCTGCGACCGGGACGAGGCGCTGGGCCGGCTCGCGGCAGCGGCGGCGGGCCGGCAGGTACGGCAGCGGACGGCGGCGTAACGCTCGTACGAACCCCGTGCGGACGGAGAACGGGGCTGGTAGGCCCCCCCGGCCCACCAGCCCCGTTCCCGTCGCTCCCCCGTTTCCCCCGTGTTCCCCCGAAGGTCCACCCCCCAGTGGGCCCCCGCTTTCCCCCGTTGTCCCCCCGGACCTCAGGCGACCAGTTCGCCGAAGGCGTCCTCCTCGTCACGGCCGAAGCTGAGGACCTCGTCCTCGCGCAGCCGGCGCAGCGAGCGCCAGATGCTGGACTTCACCGTGCCGACACTGATGCCGAGGATGTCCGCGATCTCCGGGTCCGTGCGGCCCTCGTAGTAGCGCAGGACCAGCATGGTGCGCTGGAGTTCGGGCAGCCGGGCGAGCGCCTGCCACAGGACCGCGCGCAGCTCGGTGCCGCGCATCGCGTCCGTCTCACCGGGCGTCTCCGGCAGTTCCTCGGTCGGGTACTCGTTGAGCTTGCGGCGCCGCCAGGCGCTGATGTGCAGGTTGGTCATGGTGCGGCGGAGGTATCCGCCGACCGCGGCCTTGTCGCTGATCCGGTCCCACGCCCGGTACGTCGAGAACAGCGCGCTCTGCAGCAGGTCCTCGGCTTCGAAGCGGTCGCCGGTCAGGTGGTAGGCGGTGGCGTACAGGGAGGCGCGACGTTCCTGGACGTAGGCGGTGAACTCCGCCTCCGTGAGCGAACGACGCTCCCCCGAGTCCTCCCTGTACGCGGCTCCCCCGTGAGCTTCCCCCCGTGTGTCGACCACCGCCATGTACGCGGTGTGCTGACGCCCGGTGCCGCGAGCGCACCCCCGCCCTCCCCCACGCTCGAACACACTCGCGCGGGAGGGACCCCCCTCAGCACCGGACTTCTCTGATCCCCGGTGCACGTCGTGCAGACGCGTGACCACTGCGCTGGTGCTCATGCTGTGCAGCGTGTTCATCTCGCGCTCCCCGTCGTGGACTTCCGGTGAATCGGTCCTGCCCGGGCTGGTTCCGGCCGGCGGCCTTGCCCGTGCCCAAAAGACTGCCGGGGTCACTTCATGGCCATGTCTGCCGACTGTCACAGACCTGTCACAGGGGTCCCGCCCAGGCAGGTCACCCACCGCGCACAGGTGGTGGCGTTACGGATGGCCTGGTCCCGGCAGGTCGTACGGCGACCCCTCCATGGGCCAGAATGAGCCCGTGCCTTCCCTGTTGCTGATCGAGGACGACGACGCCATCCGTACGGCCCTGGAGCTCTCCCTGACGCGCCAGGGACACCGGGTGGCCACCGCTGCCAGCGGCGAGGACGGTCTGAAGCTGCTGCGCGAGCAGCGGCCGGACCTCGTCGTGCTGGACGTGATGCTGCCCGGCATCGACGGGTTCGAGGTGTGCCGGCGCATCCGGCGCACGGACCAGCTGCCGATCATCCTGCTGACCGCGCGCAGCGACGACATCGACGTCGTGGTCGGACTGGAGTCCGGCGCCGACGACTATGTCGTCAAGCCGGTGCAGGGGCGGGTGCTGGACGCCCGGATCCGGGCCGTGCTGCGGCGGGGGGAGCGCGAGTCCAGCGACTCGGCGACCTTCGGCAACCTCGTCATCGACCGGTCGGCGATGACCGTCACGAAGAACGGCGAGGACCTCCAGCTGACCCCGACCGAGCTGCGGCTGCTGCTGGAGCTGAGCCGGCGGCCCGGTCAGGCGCTGTCCCGGCAGCAGCTGCTGCGGCTGGTGTGGGAACACGACTACCTCGGTGACTCGCGCCTGGTCGACGCGTGTGTGCAGCGGCTGCGCGCGAAGGTGGAGGACGTGCCGTCGTCACCGACGCTCATCCGTACCGTCCGTGGTGTCGGCTACCGCCTGGACGCCCCTCAGTGACCGATACGCAAGGGGGGCTGCGCGGCTGGGCCGCGGGGCGCAAGGGAACTCTGTCGCGGCTCAGGTTCACCAGCCTCAGGCTGCGCCTGGTCGTCGTCTTCGGACTGGTGGCGCTCACCGCCGCCGTGTCGGCGTCCGGCATCGCCTACTGGCTCAACCGGGAGGCCGTGCTCACCCGCGCCCAGGACGCGGTGCTGCGCGACTTCCGGCAGGAGATGCAGAACCGCGCGGGAGCGCTGCCGGAACATCCGACGCAGGACCAGTTGCAGCGCGCGGCCGGCCAGATGGCCGCCA
This sequence comes from Streptomyces sp. NPDC052721, assembly GCF_040678315.1. NCBI lineage: Bacteria > Bacillati > Actinomycetota > Actinomycetes > Kitasatosporales > Streptomycetaceae > Streptomyces > Streptomyces sp. NPDC052721. The sequence goes on from NZ_JBFATL010000013.1 coordinate 131,017, forward strand.
GCAGCCAGCACTTCAGCGTGCTCCTGGTCGCCCGGGACGCCGACGGCAAGACCGTGTACGGCAACTCGGGCGGCATCAACGGCTTCTCGCTGGAGGACGTGCCCCCGTCGCTGCGGGCCGCCGTGACCGAGCGGCAGAAGGTGACCGACTCCAACAAGGAGCCGTACCACCTGTACTGGCAGCGGGTCGTGGACCACGGCACGCCCTACCTGGTGGCCGGCACGCGCGTGATCGGCGGCGGTCCGACCGGCTACATGGCGAAGTCCCTGGAGCCGGAGGCGAAGGACCTCAACTCGCTGGCCTGGTCGCTGGGCATCGCCACCGGGCTCGCGCTGATCGGCGCCGCGCTGCTCGCGCAGGCCGCCGCCACGACCGTACTGAAGCCGGTGCACCGGCTGGGCGTGGCCGCGCGACGGCTCGGCGAGGGCAGGCTGGACACCCGGCTGCGGGTGTCCGGCACCGACGAACTCGCCGATCTGTCCCGGACGTTCAACAACGCGGCCGAGGCGCTGGAGCAGCGGGTCGCGGAGATGGCCGCCCGGGACGAGGCCTCGCGGCGCTTCGTGGCCGACATGAGCCATGAGCTGCGGACGCCGCTCACCGCCATCACCGCCGTCACGGAGGTGCTGGAGGAGGAACTGGAGGCGGAGACCGGCAGCGTGGACCCGATGATCGAGCCCGCCGTCCGGCTGGTGGTCAGCGAGACCCGGCGGCTGAACGACCTCGTCGAGAACCTGATGGAGGTCACCCGTTTCGACGCGGGCACCGCCCGGCTGGTCCTGGACGACGTCGACATCGCCGACCAGATCACCGCGTGCATCGACGCCCGCGCCTGGCTGGACGCGGTCGAGCTGGACGCCGAGCGCGGCATCCACGCCCGGCTGGACCCGCGCCGCCTGGACGTCATCCTCGCCAACCTGATCGGCAACGCGCTCAAGCACGGCGGGTCGCCGGTGCGGGTGTCGGTCCGGGAGGCGGACGACTCGGTCGAGATCCGGGTCCGCGACCACGGCCCCGGCATCCCGGAGGACGTCCTCCCGCACGTCTTCGACCGCTTCTACAAGGCGAGCGCCTCCCGGCCGCGCTCCGAGGGCAGCGGGCTCGGCCTGTCCATCGCCCTGGAGAACGCCCACATCCACGGCGGCGAGATCACCGCGGCCAACTCCCCGGACGGCGGCGCGGTGTTCACGCTCCGGCTGCCACGGGACGCCTCCCGGCTGACCGAGGAGGACGGCCAGGACGCCAAGGACGACGAGACCGGCCAGGACAGATCACGGAAGGAGGGGTCATGACCGTACGACGCCTGCTGGCGCTGCCCCTCCTGGGCGCGCTGCTCACCGGCTGCGGCATCCGGGCCACGGAGGTGCCGACCGACTTCGGGCCGGCGCCGTCCCGGGTGCCGTGCTCCCTGGCCGGGCCCGATGTGTCCGCGCAGTCCTCGCGCGGGGTGCCGGTGCAGGTGTTCCTGCTGTGCGGGGCGTCCCTGGTGGCCGTCGACCGGACCGTGCGGGTCCCGGAGGGCACCCCGGACGCCCGGCGGCGGGTGATCGTGGCGCAGGGGCTGCTGGACCAGCTGGCCACGTCGCCGTCCGCCCCGGAGCGCTCCGCGGGCTATACGACGCACGTGCCGGGCGGCCTCCGGGTGAGCGGGCCCCGCCCGAAGGACCCCGAGGACACGCTCCGGCTGAGCACGGCCCCGTCGCGGCTCACCTCCTACGCCCTGGCCCAGCTGGTGTGCACCCTGTCCGACTCGGCGGCGACGGAGGACGACGGCTCGGTCATCCTGGCCGGCCCCGCCCCGGACCCCCTCCGCCGCTACGCCTGCACGGACGAGGTCCGCGACCACCCGGGCACCACACGGCCGCCGTCCAGCGGGGTTCCGGACGCGTAGCGGCTGCGCCCGGCCGGGGCGGCTCAGCGGATTCCCGCCGCGGGGCGTCGGCCCGCCGCCCGACCGCGGGTCCGTCGTGGCCGCTCGCGCGGTTCCCGCGCCCTTTCGGGCAGCGCCCGAGCAGCGGGGCTGCGCCAGCGGACCCACCCCCGGCCGGCCACCGCGCACGGCACACAAGCCAAAACGTTTCCACGGCGGAACCAATCGGCCCCACCCCCGCGTCTAGGGGGTCGTGCAGCGTCAAGGCTCCATCGGCGGCAGCGCCGCGATCCGCATCCGTGTGACGGGAGGTGTCCTCCTCGTCGCGCATCTCGCCCTCGTCGCCTGGCTGATGCTGCGCCCCCTGGACGTCCCCTGGGTGATGCCCCCGAATCTGCGCCCACTGGCCGGCATCCGGGCCGACCTGGCGCTGGGCTGGCCCCAGGCGGTCAGACCCCTCGGCGAGGGACTCGCGCTGCTCGCCCCGCTGGGCGTGCTGCTGCCGACGGCGCACGGCAGGCTCACCGTCTCCCCGGTCGCCTCCCTGATCCGTACGGCCGCGGCCGGCGCCCTCGTCTCCCTCGGCATCGCCCTGTTGCAGACCGGCGTGCCGGGCAGGGTCGTGGACGTCGACTCGCTGCTGCTGAACACGGCGGGAGTCGTCCTGGCCCACCTGGCCGTCGTACCGGCGGCCCGCGCCTGGCTGCGACGCCGGGACGCGTGGGAAACCGGCGGGCCCGAGCCGGCGGTCACCGTCCAGGAGGAGCTGTCTCAGGGACGTACCCCGACGATTCCCAGGGTCGGGATCGCCCCTTAGAGTGATGCTTCGCCCCCTTCGTCTCCGTACCGTTGAAGGCAGTTGAGGGGTCCCGCCACCGGGGCCCGCCACCGGCTCGCGAGCGAGCCGACGACCACGGAGGAGCCGACATGACCGCCCTTGCCCGCCCCACCCACGGCCGCGTGATCGGCGGAGTCTGCGCCGGACTGGCCCGGCGCTTCGGCACCTCCGCGACGACGATGCGGGTGATCTTCCTGGTGTCCTGCCTGCTGCCGGGCCCGCAGTTCCTGCTCTACATAGCGCTGTGGCTGCTGCTGCCCTCCGAGGACAAGGCCCGCACCGCCTGGTGAGCCCGGGCGCGGGCCCGAGGTGCGGCGGCAGCCGGGCCCGGCCACGGGCTTCAGCTACGCCTCAGGACCGCCGGAACCGCCGGAACCGCTGCGGGACACGGTCTGCCGGAACAGCCATTCGGATTTCAGCTCGGCATATCCCGGCTTGATCACGTCATTGATCATCGCGAGTCGTTCGTCGAAAGGAATGAACGCCGATTTCATCGCATTGACGGAGAACCACTGCAGATCGTCGAGCGTGTAACCGAACGCCTCGACGAGGTGCTCGAACTCCCGGCTCATGCTGGTGTGCGACATCAGCCGGTTGTCGGTGTTCACGGTGGCCCGGAAGTGCAGCCGGCGCAGCAGCCCGATGGGGTGCTCGGCGTAGGAGGGCGCGGCCCCGGTCTGGAGGTTGGAGCTGGGGCACAGCTCCAACGGGATCCGCTTGTCCCGCACGTAGGAGGCGAGCCGGCCGAGCTTCACCGAGCCGTCCTGGCGGACCTCGATGTCGTCGATGATCCGCACTCCGTGTCCGAGCCGGTCGGCGCCGCACCACTGGAGCGCCTGCCAGATGGACGGCAGCCCGAAGGCCTCGCCGGCGTGGATGGTGAAATGATTGTTCTCGCGCTTGAGGTATTCGAAGGCGTCCAGGTGCCGGGTGGGCGGGTAGCCGGCCTCGGCACCGGCGATGTCGAAGCCGACCACGCCCGAGTCCCGGTAGCGGTTGGCGAGTTCGGCGATCTCCAGGGAGCGGGCGGCGTGCCGCATCGCGGTCAGCAGGGCGCCGACCCGGATGCGGTGGCCGTTCTCCCGGGCGAGCCGCTCCCCCTGCCGGAACCCCTCGTTGACGGCTTCGACGACCTCCTCCAGGGACAGCCCCCGGTCCAGGTGCTGCTCGGGCGCGTACCGCACCTCGGCATAGACGACCCCGTCCTCGGCGAGGTCCTCGGCGCACTCCCGGGCGACCCGGACCAGGGCCTCCTTGGTCTGGAGCACGCCGACGGTGTGCCGGAAGGTCTCCAGGTACCGTTCCAGCGAGCCGGAGTCGGCGGCCTCCTGGAACCAGATGCCCAGCTTGTCCGGGTCGGTCTCGGGAAGGCCGGCGTACCCGGTCTCCCGGGCGAGGTCTACGACGGTGCCCGGGCGGAGCCCGCCGTCGAGATGATCGTGCAGCAGTACCTTGGGCGCCCGGCGGATCTGGTCCGCGGTGGGGGCGTTCCCGGTCGGTGCGGTCTGGCTCGTCATTGCCGCACTCTAACTCCTACGCGCGTAGAGCGCCCGGTGCGCGCGACAGCGGTCGGCACTTTTCCGTCGATACGCAACGGTGACCGCCCGTACGGGTTTCGTACACCGCGCCTTCTGACACTGTTCTGTCATGGGACAGCAAGCGACGCCGGTCCGAACGGCCGGGCTGGGGAAGGCAGTCGGTGCGGAGCCGACGTCGGTGAGCGGAGCGGTGCTGCTGCTCCCCGGCGGGGAGGAGGTCTCCGTCCGCCGGCCGTCCCCTGTCCGGGCGATGACCCTCGTCCGCTCCCTGGGCCGCGCGCTCGCCCGCGCGGGCCGGAGCGAGGGGCTGGCCGTCCATCCCGTGCGGTACCGCTACCGCGGCTGGAACGGCACCGAGGCCCACCTGGCGGCGGATGCCGAGTGGGCCGCCGACGAGGTCGTACGACGGTACGGGGACGTTCCCGTGTGCCTGGTCGGCGTGGACATGGGCGGACGCGCGGCGCTCCGGGCCGGCGGGCACGAGGCGGTCGACTCCGTGGTGGCGCTGGCCCCATGGCTGCCCGAGGAGGACGTCGCCGCGCCGGCCGAGCCGGTGAAACAGCTGGTCGGGCGGCGGGTACTGATCGCCCACGGCACGAACGACGAACGGACCGATCCCGAGCTGTCGTTCCGGTTCGCGGCGCGGGCGAAGAAGGCGAACCGGGACGTGTGCCGGTTCGAAGTGCACTGCGACGGACACGGGTTGCACGGGTACCGGGACGAAGTGCTGTGTCTGACGGTGGATTTCGTGATGGGCGCGCTGTTCGGGCACTCCCTGTCCCGCCCTGTGGAGGACGCGTTGGCCGCGCCGCCGCCGATCGGCTTGAGGATGCCGCTGGCCGCGGGGTTCGGCAAGTCGTTGAAGCGGTAGGGCTGGGCGGTTCGGCTGTGACCGGGGTGCGGGTGCGGTAGTGCCCCTGCTAGGTCCTGTCGTCAAACTCCCGTCGTCCGCCCGGAGGGCGGGCCACGCGGCGTCAGGTGCGTGCTCTCGGCGTGCCGGGCCCCGGCCCTCGTACTGGATGTACTTGGGTCGGGGCCCGGTGCGGCGAGAGTGCGTGCATGGCGTCGCGCGGCAGACGGGAGTTTGACGACAGGGCCTAGGCAGGCAGCAAGTTGCCCCTCCTTGAGAGCAGGAACTTCTTGAACGCGGCCACCGGCGGGGTGTCCGGGCGGTCGGCAGGCCAGGCCACGCCGATCTCCCTCACCGCCCTCGGGGCCGTGACCGTCAGTTCCACCACGCCCGGGCGCGGGACCGTCGGCGGCGGCAGGAGGGCGACACCCAGGCCCGCCGCCACCAGGCCCCGCAGCGTCTCCGCCTCCTCGCCCTCGAAGGCGATGCGGGGCTTGAAGCCGGCCTCGCGGCAGAGGTCGTCCGTGATGCGGCGCAGGCCGTAGCCCGGTTCCAGGGTGACGAAGGTTTCCTCGGCCGCTTCTGCCAGGCGGATGCGCCGGCGGGCCGCCAGCCGGTGGTCCGCGGGGACGACCAGGCGGAGTTTCTGCTCGTCCAGGCGGCGGGCGACCAGGTCGGGGGCGTCGGGGACGGGTGAGGTGAGGCAGAGGTCCAGCTCGCCGGCGCGCAGTCCCTCCAGCATGGCCTCGCCGTAGTTCTGGACGAGGCTGAAGCGCACGCGCGGATGGTCGGCGCGGAAGGCGTGCAGCAGGCCGGGTACGGTTTCGGCGCCCATGGTGTGCAGGAAGCCGAAGGCGACCTTGCCGGTGGCCGGGTCGGCGTCCGCCCGGACCTCCTCGGCGGCGCGCTCGATCTCGGCGAGGGCACGCTCGACGGAGGCGAGGAAGGTGCGGCCGGCGGTGGTCAGGGAGACCGTGCGGCCGTGGCGGGCGAAGAGGTCGACGCCCAGGTCCCGCTCCAGGCGGACCATCGCCCGCGACAGGGTGGACTGCGGGACGTTCAGCTCCTGCGCGGCCCGGGTGACGTGCTCGGTGCGGGCCACGCCGGCGAAGTACGCGAGGCGGGGCGCGAGCAACAGCGCCATGTCTTCTGCGTCACTGGACGGTGACAGTCGCGCCTGTGAGCTGTGCTGATGCGCCATGGGAACGATTATGACGATTCCATGCATTGGACGCATGAGAGGGGCCGTCCTACGGTCGAGGCATGTCTCCCGCCAGTACCGGGGCGTCCACCAGCGTGGGCGCCGTTCCGCCCGTCCGTACCTCCGATTCCGACTCCCGGCTGACCCCGGGCGGCCCCGGCTACCGCCGGATGAGCCTCGCCCTGTTCCTCGCCGGAGTCGCGACCTTCGCCCTCCTCTACTCCACCCAGGCCCTGCTGCCGCTGATCTCCGGGGAGTTCGGGGTCGCGGCGAGCGAGGCGAGCTGGACCGTGGCCGCCGCGACCGGCGGGCTGGCGCTGTTCGTCCTGCCGATGAGCGCGCTGTCCGAGCGGTTCGGGCGCCGTACGGTGATGACCGCCTCGCTCGCGGTCGCCGTCACGGTCGGCATGCTGGTGCCCTTCGCGCCCTCGCTCGGCACGCTGGTGGTGCTGCGGGCGGTGCAGGGCGCGGCGCTGGCCGGGCTGCCGGCCTCGGCGCAGGCGTACCTGGCGGAGGAGGTGCGGCCGAAGGCGCTGGTCACGGCGATCGGGCTGTTCGTGGCGGGCAACAGCGTGGGCGGCATGAGCGGCCGGGTGATCACCGGCTGGGTCGCGCAGGAGTGGGGCTGGCGGGTGTCGGTCGGGGTGATCGGCGCGCTCGCGGTGGCCTGCGCGGTCGCGTTCCGGCTGCTGTTGCCGGCCCCGAAGCACTTCACGGCGGGTTCGCTGCGCCCGCGGGTCCTGCTCGGCACCGTCCGCGGGCACCTCTCCGACCCGCTGCTGCGCCGCCTGTACGCGATCGGCGCGCTGTTCATGACGGTGTTCGGCGGTGTCTACACGGTGATCGGCTACCGGCTGACGGCGGCGCCGTTCGGGCTGCCGCAGGGCATCGTGGGTTCGATCTTCCTGGTCTACCTGGTGGGTACGGTCTCCGCGTCGGCCGCGGGCCGGCTGGTGGGCCGGTTCGGCCGCCGGGGCGCCCTGTATCTGGCGGGCGGTACGACGGCGGCGGGACTGCTGCTGTCCCTGACCGCCTCCCTGGTGCTGGTCCTGGCGGGCCTGGTGCTGATCACGGCGGGCTTCTTCGCCGGGCACGCGGTGGCTTCCTCCGCGGTCAGCAAGACGGCCACGCACGGCCGGGCCCAGGCGTCGGCGCTGTACCAGTCCGCGTACTACGTCGGCTCCAGCGTCGGCAGTACGGTCGGCGCGCTGGCCTTCCACGCGAACGGCTGGACGGGCACGGTCGGCGTCGGCCTCCTCGCGGTCCTCGGTGTCGTCACGATCACCGTCCTCGGCTCGCGGGCGGCCCGGGTGGCGGCCCGGCGGGAGCCGGTGGGCGCGCACTGAGCCGGCGCACGCCGCTCGGCTTCCGCAAGCAACCGTTCTGAGCTGGGCTTTTCCCCACTCCGGGGGCCATTGTCAGTGGGCTGCGGTAGCTTCCCAAGTGCTGGGGCGCGAAGGCGCGCTACAGGACGGCCACAGGGGTGGGTGGACGATGGGCAACAGCACGGCGACGGCCGATCTGGACGTCGCACTGGAGAAGCACCGGACCGAGCTGACCGGGTACTGCTACCGGATGCTCGGCTCTTCCTTCGAGGCCGAGGACGCGGTGCAGGACACCCTGGTGCGGGCCTGGCGGAGCTACGACAAGTTCGAGGGCCGTTCCAGCCTGCGCTCGTGGCTGTACCGGATCGCGACGAACGTGTGCCTGGACATGCTGGCGGCGGGCAGCAAGCGGGCCCGGCCGATGGACCTGTCGGAGGCGACCCCGCTCGCGCAGGCGGCGCTCTCCCCGCGCCCGGACAACACCTGGCTGGAGCCGATGCCGGACGCGCGCGTGCTGCCGACCGTGGAGGACCCGGCGGAGGCGGCGGTCGCCAAGGAGTCGGTCCGGCTCGCCTTCATGGCGACCCTGCAGCAGCTGCCGCCCAAGCAGCGGGCGGTGCTGATCCTGCGGGAGGTGCTGGCCTGGAAGGCGAGCGAGGTGGCCGAGCTGCTGGACACCACGGTCGCCTCGGTGAACAGCGCCTTGCAGCGGGCGCGGGCCACGCTCGCCGAGCGCGGGGACACGGGCGCCGAGGGGGCGGTGTCCGATCCGCTGGACGAGGAGCAGCAGAAGCTGCTGGAGCGTTACGTCAAGGCGTTCGAGGGCTATGACATGACGGCGCTGACGGCGCTGCTGCACGAGGACGCCGTCATGACGATGCCGCCGTTCGACCTGTGGCTGCGCGGCACCGCGGACATCACCGGCTTCATGACCACCCTGGGCGCCTCCTGCGCCGGTTCCCGGCTGCTGCCGGTCCAGGCCAACGGCCTGCCGGGCTTCGCGCACTACAAGCCGGACCCGGAGAACGGCGGGTTCACTCCGTGGGCGGTGCAGGTGCTGGAGATCTCAGACGGCCGGATCACCGGATTCCACTGCTTCCTCGACACCCAGCGCTGGTTCCCGCTCTTCGGCCTGCCCCTCCACCTGGAAGCGGAGTCCGACGAGGTCGAGAAGGGCGTGTAGCGCGGGGTCGGGGTCCCGCAGCCGTATCCGCCCGCCGGCCCGGCGGGCGGTCAGCTCCAGCCGGGCCAGCAGGTCGACGGCCGCCAGTCCCGGCGGCCCGAGCCCGCCCACGTCACAGACGACCACCCCGGTCCCGCCGGCCTCCAGCAGCGCCCGCACATCGGCACACAGCCCCGGCACATCGTCCCGACGCACGTGCCCGGGCAGCACCAGCACGGCGGGGGTCTCGGCATCCACGTGCGGTAGACCGGCGGGGCGGACGGAACTCATCGGGGGCGGTGGCGGGCTGCGGTGCCGGTCCGGCCGGCGGAGATCACATTGACCGGTTTCCGGTCCGCCCCGCAGGGTTGGCCCTGTGGCGGGGGTGCTGAGCGGGTTCGCGGTGATCGCGGTCGTCATCGGGGTGGGCTATGTGCTCGGGCGGCGCCGGACTGCCGGTGCTGGTGGGGGTGGCGGCGGTGTTGGGCTGACGCCGGGTCAGTCGACGGGGAACTCGCCGGTGTCGATGGTGAGGCCGAACGGTTCCGGCAGCTCGATGAGATCGCCGAACTTGACCGCCTTGAGGACCCGGTAGACGTCGCCCTTCGGCTCGCCGTAGAGCGTCGCGGTGGGGCCTCCGGGGGCCCAGCGGTCGATCAGGAGGTACAACGGGATACCGGCGGTGGCGTAGGCGGCGGGCTTGCTGACGCGATCGTGGCCGGCGTTGGACTTGGAGGTGACCTCGACGACGAGTTCGGCGAGGGCGGCGGGGAGGTGGGAGTCCGACTCGGGATGCTCCGGCACCGGCGCAACCACCAGGTCAGGGATGAGCATGCCCAGCCGTGACGGCACGGCGATGGCCAGTGTCTGGAAGATTTCCCAGTCCTCGGGGATCACGGAGTAGAGGCGACGCTGGATGCGGGCCGCGATCACGTTGTGACGAAACGCGGGAGCAGGTGACACGGTGATGATCCCCTCGATGATCTCCACCTTGCTGCCCTCCGGCCATTCCATCTCCTCCCAGTACCGGACGAGGTCGTCCCAGTTCTGGTCGGGGTCCTGGCTGACGGTGAGTGCGCTCACGGCGGTCTCCTATCGGTGCGTCACCGATCCCAGCATGCCGAACGGGACCGGCGGCGGTCCACCGATCCCGTTCACCCGAGTGAGGAAAGCCCAGGTCAGGCGATACGTTCCCGCACCACGGGCGACGCCGTGAAGGCCGTGCCCGGGGCCGCGATGTCGTAGGAGCCCGCCACCGCCTGGAGCGCGTAGTCGAAGCGCTCCGGGGTGTCGGTGTGCAGGGTCAGCAGGGGCTGGCCCTTGGTCACCGTGTCGCCCGGCTTGGCGTGCAGCTCGATGCCCGCGCCCGCCTGCACCGGGTCCTCCTTGCGGGCTCGGCCGGCGCCGAGCCGCCAGGCGCCGACCCCGATGTCGTACGCGTCCAGACGGGTCAGGACACCGGAGGACGGGGCCTTGACGACGTGCTGCTCCTTCGCCGTGGGCAGCGGGGCGTCCGGGTCGCCGCCCTGCGCCGCGATCATCCGGCGCCAGACGTCCATCGCCGAGCCGTCGGCGAGGGCCTTCGCCGGGTCGGCGTCCTTCACCCCGGCCGCGTCGAGCATCTCGCGGGCCAGGGCGATGGTCAGTTCCACGACGTCCGCGGGGCCGCCGCCGGCCAGGACCTCGACCGACTCGCGGACCTCCAGGGCGTTGCCCGCCGTGAGGCCGAGCGGGGTGGACATGTCCGTCAGGAGCGCGACCGTCTTCACGCCGTGGTCGGTGCCGAGGCCGACCATCGTGGAGGCCAGCTCGCGGGCGTCCTCGATCGTCTTCATGAAGGCGCCCGTGCCCACCTTCACGTCCAGGACCAGGGAGCCGGTGCCCTCGGCGATCTTCTTCGACATGATCGAGGAGGCGATCAGGGGGATCGCCTCGACCGTGCCGGTGACGTCGCGCAGGGCGTAGAGCTTCTTGTCGGCGGGGGCCAGTCCGTCGCCCGCCGCACAGATCACCGCGCCCGTGGTGTCCAGGACGTTCAGCATCTCCTCGTTGGAGAGCAGCGCGCGCCAGCCGGGGATCGACTCCAGCTTGTCCAGGGTGCCGCCGGTGTGGCCGAGGCCCCGGCCGGAGAGCTGGGGGACGGCCGCGCCGCAGGCGGCGACGAGCGGGGCCAGCGGGAGGGTGATCTTGTCGCCGACGCCGCCCGTGGAGTGCTTGTCGGCCGTCGGGCGGGACAGCGAGGAGAAGTCCATGCGCTCACCGGAGGCGATCATGGCCGCGGTCCAGCGGGCGATCTCACGGCGGTTCATGCCGTTCAGCAGGATCGCCATGGCGAGCGCGGACATCTGCTCGTCGGCGACCTCGCCCCGGGTGTACGCGTCGATGACCCAGTCGATCTGCTCGTCGGTCAGCTCACCGCGGTCCCGCTTGGTGCGGATGACGGAGATGGCGTCCATGGCCATGGCGGGTGTGGTTCCTTCCGGGAAGTGCGAAGTGCGCGGCCCCCCTGCGAGCGGGGCAGGGGGGCCGTACGGCATTACGGGGTGAGATGGTCCGGGCCGAAGGCCTGGGGCAGCATCTCGGAGAGCGGGAGGACGCCCGCCGGGGTGTCCAGCAACAGGTCCGGGCCGCCGAACTCGTAGAGCAGCTGGCGGCACCGGCCGCACGGGACCAGCAGGGCGCCGGTGCCGTCGACGCAGGTGAAGTGCGTCAGCCGGCCGCCGCCCGTGCGCTGGAGCTGGGAGACGAGGCCGCACTCGGCGCACAGGCCGAGGCCGTAGGAGGCGTTCTCGACGTTGCAGCCGGTGACCGTGCGGCCGTCGTCGACCAGGGCGGCCACGCCGACCGGGTAGCCGGAGTAGGGGGCGTAGGCGTGGGTCATGGCCTCCCGTGCCTCGGCGCGCAGGGCCTCCCAGTCGAAGTCGGCGGCTCGCCCGGTCACTTGCCCTGGCCCTTCCGGTAGCGCATGCCGTCCGCCTTCGGCATCCGCAGGCGCTGCGCGGACAGCGACAGCACCAGCAGCGTGACGACGTACGGGGTGGCACCGACGAAGTCGCTGGGGACCTCGTCGGTGAGCAGGTACCAGACCAGGACCAGCGCGGCCATGACGGCGCTGACCACGCCCTGCACCAGGGCCTTCTTGTAGAGCTTCCAGCCGGCCAGCAGCGCGAGCAGGACGACCAGCAGCAGGAGCAGGGCGTGGACGGTCACGCCGCCGTTGCGCAGCTGGAGCGCGTCCGAGTAGCCGAACAGGCCGGCGCCCATGGCGAGGCCGCCGGGGCGCCAGTTGCCGAAGATCATGGCGGCGAGACCGATGTAGCCGCGGCCGCCGGTCTGGCCCTCCAGGTAGGTGTGCGAGGTGACCAGCGCGAGGAAGGCGCCGCCGAGGCCGGCGAGGCCGCCGGAGACGGCCACGGCCGCGTACTTGTACTGGTAGACGTTGACGCCGAGGGACTCGGCGGCGACCGGGTTCTCACCGCAGGAGCGCAGCCGCAGCCCGAACGGGGTGCGCCACAGCAGCCACCAGCTGCCGACGAACAGCAGCACGGCGATGATCGTCACCACCGACAGGTTGGTGATCAGGCCGCCGATGATGCCGGCGAGGTCGGAGACCAGGAACCAGTGGTGCTTCTCGATCGACGCGAGGCTGTCCGAGAGGCCGGGGACGGTGACGTGGGGCAGTGTGTCCGCGGGCGGGGACTGCTTGGGGTTGCCGCCCGCCTCTGCGGCCTTGCCGTCGGCGAAGAACAGCTTGGCCAGGTACTGGGTGGCACCGAGCGCGAGCAGGTTGACGGCGACACCGGAGACGATGTGGTCGACGCCGAAGGTGACGGTGGCGACGGCGTGCACCAGGCCGCCGAGGACGCCGAAGGCGATGCCGCACACCAGGCCGAGCCAGGGGCTGGTCTGCCAGCCGATCCAGCCGGCGCCGAAGGTGCCGAGGATCATCATGCCTTCGAGGCCGATGTTGACCACGCCGGCCCGCTCCGACCACAGGCCCGCGAGTCCGGCGAGTCCGATCGGTACGGCGAGGCCGAGGGCGGCGGCGACCTGGCCCGCGGAGTCGAGCTGGTTGGCTCCGGTGATCACGCGGACGGCGGCGACGAGCAGCAGCGCACCCGCGACGATCATGAGGACGAGGCCGAGGGAGCGGCCGGAGCGCTGCGGCGCGTCCGCCGCCTTGGGAGCCGCCGGCGGCGGCGCGTCGGTCATCGTGGCAGTCATCACGCCACCTCCTGCTTCTTCGTCGGGGCGGCGGCCTGGGCGGCGAGTTCGGCGCCGACGCGCTGCTGCTGGCGCTTCATGCCGTAGCGGCGTACGACCTCGTAGGCGATGACGACGCACAGCACGATGACGCCCTGGATGACGCCGAGGATTTCCTTGTCGTAGCCCTGGAATTCCAGGTGGTTGGTGGTGCGCTCCAGGAAGCCCCAGAGCAGCGCGCCGAGCGCGATGCCGACCGGGTGGTTGCGGCCGAGCAGGGCGATGGCGATGCCGGTGAAGCCGATGCCGGCCGGGAAGTCGTTGCTGAACTGGTGGCTGTCGTTCAGCAGGGTCGGCATGCCGATCAGGCCGGCCACCGCACCCGAGATGATCATGCTGGTGGCGACCATCTTCTTCACCCCGACGCCGCTCGCGGCGGCGGCGGTCTCGGACTGGCCGACGGTGCGCAGGTCGAAGCCGAACCGGGTGCGGCCGAGCACGAACCAGTACGCGACGCCGACGAGCACGGCGACGACGATGAAGCCCCACAGCTCGCCGGCCGGGCCGGTGTCGAAGCTGAAGAAGTAGGAGGACGACGGCAGCGGCTTGGTGGAGACGAGGGTGCCGGCCTGGTCCAGCTGGCCGAGCTTGCCGGGCTGGAGCAGGTAGGCGATGACCGCGGTGGCGATGGAGTTCAGCATGATGGTCGAGATGACCTCGCTGACGCCCCGGGTCACCTTGAGGACGCCGGCAATGGCCGCCCACAGGGCGCCGGTCGCCATGGCACAGATGATGATCAGCGGGACGGCGAGCCAGCCGGGCACGGTGAGCGCCCCGCCGAGGACCGCGGCGATGAACGCGGCGAGCCGGTACTGGCCGTCGACACCGATGTTGAACAGGTTCATGCGGAAGCCGATGGCCACCGCGACACCCGCGAGGTAGTACGTCGTCGCCTTGTTCAGGATGTAGACCTGGCTGTCGCTGGCGAAGCCGTAGGTCACCATGTCGCTGAAGGCGTCGCCGGGGTTCTTGCCGGTCGCGAGGATCACCACGGTGGTGACGACGAGCGCGGCGACGACCGCCAGCAGGGGCGCGGCCACGCCGAGGAGCAGCCGCTCCTTGTCGATCCGTGAGGTCAGCTTGTTCATCGCTCGTCGTCCTCTGTGTGCTCCAGGTGGCCGGTGGCCGCACCCGTCATGGCGGAGCCCAGCTCTTCGGGGGTGATCGTGGCGGGGTCGGCGTCGGCGACCAGACGGCCGCGGTACATCACCCGCAGGGTGTCGGAGAGCCCGATCAGCTCGTCCAGGTCCGCGGAGATCAGCAGCACGGCCAGTCCCTCGCGGCGGGCCTCGCGGATGTAGTCCCAGATGGCGGCCTGCGCGCCGACGTCCACACCGCGGGTGGGGTGGGCGGCGATGAGCAGCTTGGGGTGGTGGCTCATCTCCCGGCCGACGATCAGCTTCTGCTGGTTGCCGCCGGACAGGGAGGCGGCGGTGACGTCGATGCCGGGAGTGCGGACGTCGTAGGCCTCGACGATGCGCTGGGTGTCGGCGCGGGCGGCCTTGAGGTCGAGCAGTCCGCCGCGCGAGTTGGGCCTCTCGGTGACGTGCCCGAGGATGCGGTTCTCCCACAGCGGGGCTTCCAGCAGCAGGCCGTGGCGGTGGCGGTCCTCGGGGATGTAGCCGATGCCGGACTCGCGGCGGTCGCGGGTCGGGGCGTGGGAGATGTCGGTGCCGTCGAGGGTGACGACGCCGGCGTCGGGCCGGCGCATGCCCATGATCGCCTCGACCAGTTCGGACTGGCCGTTGCCCTCCACGCCGGCGATGCCGAGGACCTCGCCCTTGTGGATGGTGAAGGAGATCTCGTCCAGGATGATCCGCTCGATGCCGTCGAGGTCGGTCTGCGCGAGGTGCAGGCCCTCCACCGTGAGCATCGGGACGTCCGTGACCGTGGACTCCTGGGTCTCCGGGGTGGGCAGCTCGCTGCCGACCATCAGCTCGGCGAGCTGCTTGGGGGTGGTGCCGCGCGGGTCGACGGTGCCGACGGTGGTGCCGCGCCGGATGACGGTGATCTCGTCGGCGACGGAGAGCACCTCGCCCAGCTTGTGCGAGATGAAGATGACGGTGAGGCCCTCGGCCTTGAGTTCGCGCAGGTTGTCGAAGAGGGCGTCGACCTCCTGCGGCACGAGGACGGCGGTCGGTTCGTCCAGGATGAGGGTCTTGGCGCCGCGGTAGAGGACCTTGAGGATCTCCACGCGCTGGCGGTCGGCGACGCCGAGTTCCTCGACCAGGGCGTCGGGCCGGACGCCCAGTCCGTAGGCGTCGGAGATCTCCTTGATCCGGGCGCGTGCCTTGCCCCCGATGCCGTGCAGCTTCTCCGCGCCGAGGACGACGTTCTCCAGGACGGTGAGGTTGTCGGCGAGCATGAAGTGCTGGTGCACCATGCCGATGCCGCGGGCGATGGCGTCGCCGGGGTTGTGGAAGACGACCTGTTCGCCACCCACGGTGATGGTGCCCTCGTCCGGCTGCTGCATGCCGTAGAGGATCTTCATCAGGGTGGACTTGCCGGCGCCGTTCTCACCGCACAGGGCGTGGACGGTGCCCGTGCGGACCGTGATGTCGATGTCGCGGTTGGCGACGACGCCGGGGAAACGCTTGGTGATGCCGCGCAGTTCGACGGCAGCGGGAGGGCTGGACGCGTTGATGGCGCACTCTCCTCGGGGAAAGGGGCTGCGGGGAGGGGGCAGGCGTCGGCGACGCTAGCGCGGCAACTCCGTGCTACACGCGTAGAGTTGACACATTGTTATGGCTCGGCGGGGGCTGCGAAGGGAGCCCCCGCCGAGCCGGGGTCCGACGGGACCCATCAGGTCACGGGGTGGTCTTGACCTTGATCGAGCCGTCGACGATCTTCTTCTGCGCCGCGTCCAGCTTGGCCTTGATGTCGTCGATGAAGCCACCGCTGGTGGCCAGCGAGACGCCGTCCTTGGCGAGCGAGTAGGTGTTGGTGCCGTTCAGCGGCTTGCCGTCGTGGACCGACTTGACCAGGTCGTAGACACCGACGTCGACGTTCTTGACGACCGAGGTCAGGATCGAGTTCTTGTACTTGGCCAGACCCGGGATGCTGTACTGGTCCGAGTCCACGCCGATGGCCCAGGCGCCCTTCTTGCCGGCCACGGCCTCGATGGCGCCGTTGCCGGAGGAGCCGGCCGCCGTGTAGACGACGTCCGCGCCGTTGTCGAGCATGCCCTGCGCGGCCTCCTTGCCCTTGTCGGGGCTGGCGAAGCCGGAGGTGTCCGAGCCGTGGGACAGGTACTGCGTGTCGACCTTGATCTTCGGGTTGGTGTCCTTGACGCCCTGGACGTAACCCGCCTCGAACTTCTTGATCAGCGGGACGTCGACACCACCGATGAAGCCGACGTGCTTCGTCTTGGTCTTCAGCGCGGCGGCGACACCGGCCAGGTAGGAGCCCTGCTCCTCGGTGAAGGTGATGCTGTCGACGTTCTTGCCGTTCACCACCGAGTCGACGATGCCGAAGGTGGTCTTCGGATACTTCGCGGCGACCTTGGTCATCGAGGCGGCGTAGGCGTAGCCGACACCGATGACGGGGTTGTAGCCGGCGTCGGCCAGGTCGGACAGGCGCTGCTCGCGGTCGGCCTCGGTGTCCGAGGTCTTCGCGGTCAGCTCCTTGACGTCGCCGCCGAACTCCTTCTCGGCCTTGTCGACACCGCGCGCGGCGGAGTCGTTGAACGAGCGGTCGCCACGGCCGCCGACGTCGAAGGCGAGACCGACCTTGACGCCCTTGCCGCCGCCCGAGGCGGACGAGGCGGACGAGCCGGACTCGTTATCGGAGGAGGTGCTGCCACAGGCAGTGGCAGTCAGTGCGAGTGCTGCGGACGCGAGACACGCAGCGGAAAGCTTGGCTACCCGGCGCACGGGAAGGCTCCTTCACCTGACCTGAGCGCCTTGGCGGCGCTTGATGTGAGCACCATGCCAGTGCTCCAGCCGAGACGCCCCGGCGGCGTCGGCTTCGCGGCATCGTAACGCGCGTAGATGTCGCAAAAAACCCTCTCGGGAAGCCGTTATCGATTCGAGGCAAACACTGCCTGAACTCGGTGTCTTGGTCCTCTCACACAGCTGTTGCGGACAGTGCACGATTGGCTTGCATCCGTGTTGCGCCGGACCGGACAGCGGCCCCCGGAGCCCCGGGAAGGGGCTCACAGGGGGCCGTCCGCTCAGCTCTGCGACCCGTTGACGTCCAGGAACGCGGCGGCGGTGAACATCTCCACACCCACCGTGATCGCATGCTCGTCGGCGTCGAAATCGCCCTGGTGGAGATCGCGCACCGTGCGCTCACCGGGCCGGCGCACCCCGAGCCGGGCCATGGCGCCCGGGACGTGCTCCAGGTACCAGGAGAAGTCCTCGCCGCCGAGGCTCTGCTCGGTGCTCTCCACGGACTTCATGCCGCGCCGGGCGACCATGGCCCGGCGCAGCAGCTCGGTCGACTCCCGGTCGTTGACGACCGGCGGCACCCCGCGCACATAGGTGATCTCGGACTTGGCCCGGTGCAGCGTGGCGACCTCGTCGATCGCCGCGTGCACGATGTCGGGGGCCTGCCGCCAGGCCTCCAGGTCCAGCAGGCGCACGGTCCCGGACAGCTCCGCGTGCTGCGGGATCACGTTCGGGGCGTGGCCGGACTCGATGCGGCCCCAGGTGAGGGCGAGACCGGCGCGGGTGTCGAGCCGGCGGGCGATCAGCGCGGGGACGTCCACGGCGACCCGGGCCGCGGCGGTGACCAGGTCGGTGGTCAGGTGGGGGCGGGCGGTGTGCCCGCCGGGGCCGTCGAGCGCGATCTCCAGGCGGTCGCAGGCGCTGGTGATCGGCCCGTGCCGCAGCCCGACCTTCCCGGCCTCCACCTTGGGGTCGCAGTGCACCGCGAGGATGCGGCCCACGCCGGTCAGCGCGCCGTCCTCGATGGCGTCCAGGGCGCCGCCGGGCAGCACCTCCTCGGCGGGCTGGAAGAGCAGCCGCACCGGGCGGGGCAGCAGGCCCTTGGCGTGCAGGTCGGCGAGGACCAGTCCGGTGCCGAGGACGACGGTGGTGTGCACGTCGTGACCGCACGCGTGCGCCCGGTCCGGCACGGTCGACCGGTACGGGCAGTCGCTCTTGGTGTCCGGGATGGGCAGGGCGTCGATGTCGGCGCGCAGGGCCAGCAGGGGGACGGACGGGTGCTCGCCCTCCGCGAGACCGATGTCACAGACGAGTCCCGTTCCCGTGCTCAGGACGCGGGGCTTCAGCCCGGCCTGCTCCAGCCGCTCCTTGATCGCGGCGGTCGTACGGAACTCCTGGTTGCCCAGCTCGGGGTGCATGTGCAGGTCGCGACGGAAGGCGACGAGTTCGGCGTGCAGGGACTCGCTCAGCACGCCGGGGAGCACATCCCCCGGGAGGCCGGCCTCGGACTCTAGGGACATCAATTGCTTCACCCTCTGAAGGGTAGGACGCCCGGCTGGTCAACTACCCCTCGATCAACAAAAGTTCAGCCCGTTAGGGGAATAAAATCTGACCGGCGGACGCATGACGGTGAACTCTGGTGGGTAGAAACTCTGTTTCCTCCTCCACGGATACCACGCCTCGCGGGGGTCACGCGCGCCGTGTCCACGAACCGGACCCCGCCGCGGTCCCCCTCCCGGTAGGGTCCGCCGACGTGAGCGACCCGACCGCGGACTTCCTCCGGACGACCCGTACCTCCTACGACACGATCGCCAGGGACTACAGCGCCCGCTTCCCTCCCGGGGAGATCCACCCGCTGGACCGCGCCCTGATCAGGACCTTCGCCGAGCTGGTCACGGCGAACGGCTCCGCCCCCGTCGCCGACCTGGGCAGCGGGCCCGGGCACATCACCGCGCTGCTGCACGAGCAGGGGGTGCCGGTGTTCGGGGTGGACCTCTCCCCCGCGATGGTGACCCTGGCCCGCGAGGCGTACCCCGCCCTGCGCTTCCACGTCGGTTCGATGACCGCGCTGGACCTGCCCGACGCCACGCTGGGCGGCGTCCTCGCCCTGTACTCGACCATCCACTTGCCCGACGAGGAGCTGCCGACGGCCTTCGCGGAGTTCCACCGCACCCTGGCCCCCGGCGGGCACGCCCTGCTCGGCTTCCAGTCCGGCCCCGAGCCCGGCCGGCTCCACCTGGCCGAGCGGTTCGGCCACGACATCGACCTCGACTACTACTGGCGCACGCCGGAGCAGGTCGCCGAGGCACTGACGGGTGCCGGTCTGGAACTGGTGGCGACGGTACTCCGGGAGCCGGCCGGGGAGGAGACCCGGGCGCGGGGGTTCGTGCTGGCGCGCCGGGGGTGAGGCGGGGGGCGGCGGGGCGGGGCGGGGCCTAGAAGTGCTCGACCTCCTGGCCGTCGGGGACCTGGTAGCAGCCGGAGACCACCATCAGGCTCAGCTTGGGCGGGTTCCTCTTCTTCATCTGGGTGATGTGCACGCCGGCCTTCTGCTCGTCGTTGTCGGCGATCAGAATCAGGTTCTTGTTCTGGCTGGTGTCGGGGCCGTACTGGACGATCTTCCAGCCGTGCTGGGGCAGCCCTTCCTTGAGGTGCTCCATCGCGGCGTCGAGATCGGCCGGCAACGTGGGATAGAAGCTCCACTTGTGGAAGATCCGGAAGTACGTGTCCCGGTCCTTGCCCGCGCACTCCTGGACGCCGGGGCCACCGTCGGAGGCCTTCCCCTTGACTTTGATCAGGTCGTACAGCTGGCTGGACACCTGCTGGATCCGCTCGGCGGCGTCCCGTGACGTGCTGGTACCGGCGGACGGGACGTCGCCGGATTCCGTGCTGGAGCTCATGCTGCATCCGGTGAGAGTGGTGAGGGCGGTGGACAGGAGGAGCGCGACTGCGCTCATACGCTTCATCAAGATCGACGGGCCTCGCTCTGCCTAACGGGTGTACTTCCAGGTGGGAGTCGGTTCCTTCAGCTTCACGTCCTCCGTGTGCCCCGCGACGACCAGCGCCTGGTTGAGCAGGCTGTCGGAGCCCTCGTCCCAGTACCCGCTGTGACCCTTGGTGTCCGTGGTCATCTGATTCGCCCCGAACCGCTCGTCACTGGGCACGGTCCAGGGACCGTCCCAGTCAGTGCCGCCGTGGCCGAAGCGGCCGATGTCGGGTACAACGTCCCCGTCGGCCTCCTCGTTCCAGACGTGGCCCTTGGGCACGTCGAGCTGCTCCGCCTTGGGCACCGTGACGCCGGGGCTGCCCGCGGTGACCACGTCGTCCGCGTTCAGCGTGCCGTGGTCGGCGGCCGAGCCGACGAGGGTGGTGCCGTACGAGTGTCCGATCACGGTGCGGTGTGGCGGGGCCTCACCGGTGTGCGAGGTCTCCAGTCCGTCGAGGAAGCGGTTGAAGGCCGGCGCGCCGTCGTCCGCGTAGTGCCGGAACGGCGAGTCCTTCACGATGTCCTGCGGGGCGTCGTAGCCGAGCCAGGTGATCGTGGAGACTGGCTGCCCGTCGGCCTCGTCGGTGGCCACACGCCAGGTGGCGGTCATCCGGTCGATGTTGCCGCTGATGTTGCTGAGGTTGGACGTCGTGCCCGGCACGTAGACCGCCTGGTGCCGGGCCGTGTCCGGGTCGCCGTTGGCGATGATCGCCCGCCCGTTGCCCTCCGCGCTGAACCCCAGCAGGTACGCCTCAGGCAGGCCCTTGTGGTCCTTGTCAGTGGCCTTGCCGGTGGCGTCGAAGCGGTCCTGAATGCTCTGCATGCCCTTGAGCGACTTGGTGAGGTGGTCGTAGCGCTCGCCGTACTGCTTGTACCAGTCCATCCATTCGTCGGTGTGGACCTTGGACGCCCAGCCGCCGTAGCCGGCGATGTACGTCCACTCGTTGACCGGCGGCTTCGGGATGGAGTTGAGTTCCAGCTGGTAGCGGGCCCGGGTTTCGTCCAGGACGATGCGGTTGGCCTCGTCGCGGACCGTCGAGGGAAGTCCGTCGAGCTTGCCCACGGCGTCCGGGCGGAGGGAGAGCCAGGCCGCGCGCTCCTCGTCGCTGAGGTTCTTCCACCAGGCCGCGTTGTCCTTCGGGCTGCCGTCCTGGGGCGGCTGGGGCAGGGAGTCGAGGTACTTCTTGCCGGCCTCGTTCACCCCGTCCTGGTCGGACCTGGCGTCGGACCAGTCCCGGTCGGACACCACCAGGTCGTCGTCGGCCTTCAGCGCGCGCAGCTTCGGCGCCCACTTGGCGTCCGCGTCCGTGGCCTCCTTCAGCGCGTCCCCGATGCGGTTCGCGAAGCCGATGGCCTTGCCGAAGTTCGGGTTCGGGTGCTGGTGGATGGCCTGCTGCTCGATCGCGTTGGCCGTCGGATCCGTCAAGCTGGTCGAGGGCGACACGGTGCCGCCCTCGGGCACCTTGCCGTCGACCTCCGTGCCGCCGGCCGGGAAGGTGACGGAGCCGTCCGCGCCCACCGTGCACCCGGCTGCCTCGGCATCCGCCAGGGCCGCCTCCAGCTTGCGCTTGGCCGCCGCCATGTCGTACGCGAACCCGTTCAGCGCCGTACTGACCAGGGCGCACTCGGTCTGGACGTAGTGGAAGTTCTCGCCCAGCTCCTTGAGCTCACGCAGGGCCGCGTCGGCCGTCTCGCCCTTCAGCTGGTTGCGGATACCGGCGGAGATCTGGTTCTCGACCGTGTCCTTGGCGGTGCTCGCCATCTCGCTCGTGGCCCGGTATCCGTCGGCCGCCTCCTCGTACTCGGAGGGCTTCAGGGCCTTTAACGTCGCGATGTCCATGAGCCCCCGTCACCGGCCCTTCGCCTGGCCGCCGACGGCCTCGGTGTCGTGGTACTTGGCGCTGATCTTGTCCAGCTCGGCCTTCACATCGGCGTCCGACATCGCGAGGTCGTGCCCGGAGCGCTCCAGCAGTCCGCCCAGTTCACCGCAGCGGCCCTTCACGTCACCGACGTACTTCTTCCAGGACGCGTACAGCTCCTGCTGCGCCGCCGCCGACTGCACGCCCGACGTGTCCCCCAGCCCCGACTGCCCGTCGTCCAGCTTGCCCAGGGCCTGGCCGATGTCGTCCTGCAGGCCCTTGGTGTCCGCGCCGGCCTTCGTCCAGGCCTTCCTGTCCGACTTCAGATCACCGGTCCCGCTACCGCCCGGATCCATCGGAACGTGGTTCAGCTGCATCCCCGTGGAGCCGCGGGCCGCGGCATCCGCCTTCAGTCGCTCCCACTCGTCCCACGCCATGCGTGATGTTCTCCCCGTTTCCCCGATTCCAGCAGGCTTCCGCCGTCTCATGCAGGTCCCGTGCACGAGGTGAAGGAGCCTACCGAGATGTGATGACCGGGCGCCTGAGTATGCGTACTCATACTGCGGTGCCGACGCTGCGGACGGCTACGCCGGGCTCACCGCCGCCAGCCGGTGGACGTCCCGGGCCGTGCCGGTCACGCCGGAGAGGAAGCCCTGGGCGCGGGGGGAGGCGGTGTCGGTGAGCCAGCTCGGGTCGATGTCGCAGACCGCCACGCGCACGCCCGTGCCGGCCAGGGCCAGCGGCAGGGTGTGGACGACGGTGGAGGGGAAGCTGAGGACCGTCCGGCCGATCGGGCCGCGGCGGGCGATCAGTTCCAGCGGGAGGTCCGGGCGGACTATCTCCAGGCCCGTCCCGGCGGCCAGACGGCGCAGTTTCCCGGCGCTCTCGCGGCGGTGGGCGAAGTAGCGGGTGGCGCCGTGGGCCTCGGCCAGGTTCCGGACGGCCTCCAGATAGCGGTCGCCGTCCACGACCCCGGTCTCCACCAGGGAGGTGCCGACCAGGTCGGCGCTCTGCGTGATGCGCGGCGGGCCGAAGCGGGCGCGGGTCCAGGCGAAGTCGTTGGCGGTCACGGTCACGCCGTCCGGGACCTCGGTCACCGGCATGGAGGAGAAGACCTCGACGCGCCGGCGGTCGCTCGGGGTGAGGCGGCGCCGGGCGGAGGAGGAGACCGGTGCGAAGAGCAGGTCTCGGGCGCCGGGCCGGCCGCCCTTGCGGTGCCAGCGGACCAGGCGTTCACCGCGGGCCAGCTGGGCGACGAACTCCATCGTCGCCGTGCCGTCGTCCACGACCACGAGGTCGCGGGCGCGGGTGATGGTCAGCAGCAGCTGTACGTAGCGGGAGAAGGGGTCTCCCATGACGATCCGGTCGGCCCGGCGCAGGGAACCGGCCAGGCCGCCGATGGTGTGGAAGGGCGCGGTCGTGCCGCCCCGCGCCTCTTCCCAGCGCACCCGGTACCCCTCGTCCCGGGCCAGGTCCGCCATGCGGCGCAGCTGGCCCCGGGTCATGGGGTCGGTCGGGGACAGCACGACGACGGTGAGCTCCGCACCGCCCGTCACCGCACCGCCCGCCACCGCCCCGGCCGGCACCGCCCCGGCCGGCAACCGCCGGGCCTGCGCGGGCACGGTGTGCGCGGGCGCAGCCGACGCCGGCCCGGCGTACGCGGGGCCGGCGTACGCCGGGCCGACCTGCGGTGACCCTGGCTGCGTGGGCAGGGCCGGCGCCGACACAGAGGCCGTGGCCGGCCCCGCGCCGCCAGGACCGGACGGCACATCCGGCCCCGCGCCGCCAGGACCGGACAGCACACCCGACCCCGAGCCGCCCCCGCCGGGCGGCGCGTCCGGCCCGGCGTCACCAGAGTCCCGCGGTGCATCCGGCCCCGCGCCGCCGAAGCCCGGCTGCGTGGGGCGTTGCGGGCCGGTCCCGGCCGGCGGGGTGGCCGGGCCTCGGCCGGGCGGGGGCGACGGCACGGACGGGCCGGAAGGCGCGGTGTCGTGCAGGCCGTGCAGGTGTGCCCACTCCAGTACGTTCAGCAGCTGTACCGGGCTCTCCACGAAGGCGAGCGTGCGGGCGGGGTGGCCGGCCTGGCCGGCGCGGGGGCTCATCGGCGTACGACCGTCCCGTCGTAAGTGACCTGGATTCACACCGAGACCGGCTCGCCCGCCGCCGCGGCGATCTCCGCCTCGGCGACGACGCCGGTGACGCGGCGCAGCTTCTTCATCGGGCCGAGTTCGGAGTCGTAGACCTTCTTGACGCCGTCGCCGAGGGAGGCCTCGATGGTGCGGATGTCCCGGACGAGCCGCGTGAGGCCCTGCGGCTCGACCGAGGCGGCCTGGTCGGAGCCCCACATCGCGCGGTCCAGGGTGATGTGGCGCTCGACGAAGGTTGCGCCCAGCGCGACCGCCGCCAGCGTGGTCTGCAGGCCCGTCTCGTGGCCGGAGTAGCCGATCGGGACGTTCGGGTACTCCTTCTCCAGCGTGTTGATCACGCGGAGGTTCAGCTCCTCGGCCTTGGCCGGGTAGGTGGAGGTGGCGTGGCAGAGGAGGATGTTGTCCGAGCCCAGGACCTCCACGGCGTGGCGGATCTGGCGCGGGGTGGACATGCCCGTCGAGAGGATGACGGAGCGGCCCGTGGCGCGCAGGGCGCGCAGCAGCTCGTCGTCCGTCAGGGAGGCGGAGGCCACCTTGTGGGCGGGCACGTCGAACTTCTCCAGGAAGGCGACGGCCTCGGTGTCCCACGGGGAGGCGAACCAGGCGATCCCCTTCTCCTTGCAGTACGCGTCGATCTGGCGGTACTCGTCCTCGCCGAACTCCACCCGGTGGCGGTAGTCGATGTAGGTCATCCGGCCCCAGGGGGTGTCGCGCTCGATGTCCCACTGGTCGCGCGGGGTGCAGATCTCGGGGGTGCGCTTCTGGAACTTCACGGCGTCGCAGCCGGCCTCGGCGGCCACGTCGATCAGCTTGAAGGCGTTCTCCAGCTCACCGTTGTGGTTGATGCCGATCTCGCCGCAGATGTACACGGGCTTGCCGGGGCCGACCTCGCGCGTACCGAAGGTGCGCAGACGGGAGTTGGTGCTCATCAGGGGGTGTCCTTACTTGGGGAGGGAATCGAGAGAGGGGCCGAGGATCCAGCTGGCGATCTCCCGGATCGCGCCGTCACCGCCGGGGACGGTGGTGACCGCGCGTGCGGCGCCGCGTACGACGTCGTGAGCGCTCGCGACCGCCACGGGCCAGCCCACGAGGGCGAAGCACGGCAGGTCGTTGACGTCGTTGCCGACGTAGAGCACGCGCTCCGGCGCGATGCCCTGCTCCTCGCACCACTGCTTCAGCGCGAGGTCTTTCCGGTCGATGCCGTGCAGCACGGGGATCCGCAGCTTCCGTGCGCGGGCGGCGACGACCGGGTTCTGTTCCGTGGACAGGATCAGCAGCTTCAGGCCGCTCCTGCGGAGGGCCGCGATGCCGAGGCCGTCGCCGCGGTGCACGGCGACGAACTCCCGTCCGTCGGAGTCGATCAGCACCCGGTCGTCGGTCTGGGTGCCGTCGAAGTCGAGTACGACCGCGTCCACGTCGTCGGCGGTCGGCAGCGCGCCGGGGCGGTCCGCGTCGAAGAGGGGTGCGAGGGCGCGGGCGCGGGCCAGGTCGTGCGGGTCGTCGATCTCCAGCACCCGGGCCGGGTCGGTGCGGACCAGCTCGGTGTGGCCGAAGAAGCGGTGGTGGTGCTCGCGGAAGCCGGCCGCGTCCATCGCGTAGGCGGCGCCGGTCTCCAGGAAGTCCTGGGGGCGGTCCTGGCGGCGCGGGCGGTAGGACTTGTCGTGGTTGACCCCACGACCGCCCTCGGTGGGCTCGTCGGCCTCCCGCCAGACGAAGCCGTGGAAGGGGGCCACGGTGACGGCGGTGTCGGCGCCGTTCTCGGCGACCGCGGCGGCGACCCCGTCGATGTCCTCGCGGACGAGGAAGGGGCTGGTGCACTGCACGAGCAGGACCACGTCGACGGGGGCGCCGTGCAGCGTCTCGTGGGTGTCCATGGCGTGCAGGACCGCGGCCTCGGAGGTGGCGGTGTCCCCGGCGATGGCGGCGGGCCGCAGCACGACCTCGGCGCCGGCCTCCCGGGCGGCGGCGGCGATGGCCTGGTCGTCGGTGGAGACGACGACGTCGGTCACCAGCCGGCTCGCCCGGCACTCGCGCACCGCGCGGGCCACCAGCGGGACACCGCCCACCGGGGCGAGGTTCTTCGCGGGCACGCCCTTGGAGCCGCCGCGCGCGGGGATCACCGCGAGCACCCGACGGATCGAAGCGCCTGGGCCCGCTGCCGGGTTGGACATGGGGTCTACTCCTTGGGGTGAGGTCACAGCTCGCCCATCCGCCGGATCACGGGGGCGACCCGCTGGACGCCGTGCCGGTAGGCGCCGCGCGCGGCCCGGCGCACGATCTGCCGGACGGGGCCGGGCGTCTTGTCGGCGGCGGGCGCTCCGGGCAGCGGGACGCCGTCGGGGCCGAGGTGGTGGCGGGCGAGGATGCCGGGCAGATAGCCGGGGGCGGTCTCGGGGGTGTAGTAGGGCGTGAGGGGCGGCAGCCCGTCCGGCCGGTCCAGCAGCTGGGCGATGCGTTCGCGGGCGCTGTCGAACGCGGTGGCGTAGGTCCCGTCGGCGCCCACGCCCTGCCGGGCCACCCACTCCTCGTTGGGCACCGGCCGGTGCCCGGCGTCGAGCTGGTCCCAGGAGGCGAGGCAGCCGGAGCCGGTGAAGTGGTGGTTGCCGAGCGCCTCACGGACCCCGAGGTCGGTGAGGACGGCCGTCGGGATACGGCGGTGCAGGGCCTCCAGGGCGGCGGTGGAGCTGACCGTGACCAGCAGGTCGGTGCGGTCCAGCACCTCGCCCATGTGCCCGTACACCAGGCGGAAGTTGGCCGGCAGGTCCTGGCCCTGGGCCAGCTTCTGGTACGGCAGCTCCTCGATGTGGGTGGTGTGCTCGCCGGGCTGGGAGCGCAGCTTGAGCAGCACCTCCCGCCCGGGGTGCTTCCGGGCGTGCTCGATGAGACGGTTCAGCAGGTAGGCGCGGTCCCGGCGGTTGTCCGGCACGGACGGCTGGGCGGCGAACACCACGGTGTACGGCTCGTGTTCGCCGGTGTACGGCTCGCCGCCGAGGAACGGCAGTGCGACCTCGGTGACCGAGGAGGCGTCGGCGCCCACGCCCTCGTACACGGCCCGGAACCGGTCGGCGTCGTGGCGGGAGTTGGCGAGGACGAGGTCCGCGCCGTGCCGCAGCAGCAGCCCGTCGGTGAGCTTCTCGTAGACGACGCCGACATAGCCGGTGACGACCACGGGACGCTTCCCGGAGCCCCAGGCGGCGCGCAGTCCGTGCAGCGTCGCCTGCACACCGCCGCCGACGAGGGCGAGCACGAGGACGTCGTACCGGTTGCCGGGGTCCTCGCTCATCGCGCGCAGGAACTCGACGCCGGTGACCTCGCGCAGGGAGTCGGCCTGGACGCCGACTTCCTTCAGCTGGCGGGCGGTGGGGGTGGCGCGTCCCCGCAGGAGGTAGCCGTCGAGCCGGACCTCGGCAGCCGCGGGAGTCAGGCGCCGCGCGGTGAGCGCGCCCCACTTCCACCGGGTGTCGGAGTCCGCGAGGACGGCGACCCGCAGGGATTTCGTTGCACTTGCTGGCACGCCGAAGACGCTAGGAAGCGATTCCGAGGTTCCGCCCAACCCGAATGCAACAAACGGTTAACAGCACATCGCCGAATGGCGAATCGGGCCGCGACAGCCGCGCAGAACAGCCCGGTTCACAGCTTCGCCACGTGCCGTTCACCCGGCATCAAACAGACCGTCAAGACGAATGACGGGCCGCGCCCTAACGTCCCTGACGTGGTCAAGCTCTCCGTCATCGTGCCGTTCTACAACGTGCAGCAATACGCGCCAGACACGCTCAGGAGTCTGAAGTCGAATGCGCGTGAGGACTTCGAATTCATTCTCGTCGACGACTGCTCCCGCGACGGGACACCAGAGATTCTCGCGCGTGCGGAGCGCGAGCTGCCGGGCGCGGTCCTGGTCCGGCACGAGCAGAACGGAGGGCTGGCGACCGCGCGCAACACCGGGATCGACCGGGCGCGCGGCGAGTACCTGACCTTCCTGGACGGCGACGACTGGCTCGCCCCCGGCTACTACCCGAAGCTGCTCGCCGCCGTCGAGGAGCTGGGCTGCGACTTCCTGCGCACCGACCATGTGCAGTGCACCGCCCGGGCGCGCGGCGTGCACCGGGTGCCGGTGGGCCGGCGGAACACGGTGCTCAGCCCGCGGGAGGCGATCCTGCCCGCCGACCGGTCCACCTCGGTGGACTACGCGTACGCGTGGGCGGGCATCTACCACCGCCGGCTGGTGGACAAGGGGCTGCTGCACTTCACCGACGGGCTGCGCACGGCCGAGGACCGGCCGTGGATCTGGAAGCTGCACCGGGAGGCGGAATCCTTCGCCGCGGTGAGCCTGCTCGGCGTGTTCTACCGGCGCGGCGTCGCCTCGTCGCTCACGCAGATCGGCGATGTGCGGCAGCTCGACTTCATCCGGGCGTTCGACCAGGTCATCGCGGAGACGGCGGCAGACCGGGAGGCCGACGTCCTGCTGCCGAAGGCCGTCCGCACCTATTGCGCGATCATTTCCCATCACCTGGGATCCATCGAAAGGTTCGAGCCGGCGGTGGCGAAGAAACTGAAATCCCTGAGTGCCGCCGCCCTGCGGCGCATGCCACAGGACGTGCTGGACGAGGCGCTGGACTCCATGGACCTCCAGCGCGCCACCCGGCTGCGCCGGCTGCGCCGCCGTCCCGCCCCCGCGGGGGCCGCCGCGTGACCACCCAGATCTTCCAGGCGTCGACGCTGTACGGCACGGCCACGCTCGCCGCCGCCCTGGACTCCGGCTGCTTCCGCCCGGCCGACCGGCGGATCCTGCTGGTCTGCAACAACGCGGCCACGCCCGAGACCTCACCGGCGCTGAACGAGATGCCGGGCTTCGAGCGGCTGCGGGACCGGTTCGACGACGTGGTGTCGTACAACGAGGCGATCTTCCCGTTCCACCCCGGCGGCTGGGCGCCCCGCGGCGACGACCTGCCGCTGTGGGAGCGGTACTTGCGCCACGAGTGGGGGCTCGGCACCGACGACGTCGAGCTGGCCGTCGAGTCGATCCAGGTGAACCCGTCGCTGGCGCTCGCGCAGATCTTCACCGGCGCCCCGGTCACCGTCTACGCCGACGGCCTGATGAGCTACGGTCCCACCCGCAACAAGATCGACCCGCTGGTCGGCACCCGCGTGGACCGGGTCCTCCACCTGGACCTGGTGCCGGGCCTGACGCCGCTGCTGCTCACCGAGTTCGGGGTGCCCGGCGAGGTCCTGCCGACGGCCGCCTTCACCAAGGTCCTCGCCGAACTGGCGCCACTCGGCGATGAGCTGCCGGACGTCCAGGAGCCCGCGCTGCTGCTCGGCCAGTACCTGTCCGCGCTGGACATCCTCACCGCCGAGCAGGAGGAGAACCTGCATGTGCGGATGCTGAAGGGCGCGGCCGCGCTCGGCCACACCACGGTGGTGTTCAAGCCGCACCCGTCGGCCCCGGCCCGCTTCACCCGCTCCCTGGAGCAGGAGGCGGAGCGGCTGAAGGTGGAACTGACCGTGCTGGACACTCCGGTGCTCGCGGAGGTGCTGTACCAGCGGATGCGTCCCGCGCTGGTCGTCGGCTGCTTCTCCACCGCCCTGCTCACCGCGTCCGCGCTGTACGGCCTCCCGGTCGCCCGGGTCGGCACCGACCTGCTGCTGGAGCGGCTGACGCCGTACGAGAACAGCAACCGCGTCCCGGTCACCCTCGTCGACGCGCTGCTGCCCGAGCTGACCGACGAGGCGGCCGTCACCGGGCAGCGGCCGGGCATGGACGTGGAGGCTCTGGGCGCGCTGGTGCGCGCGGTGGGCTTCGCGATGCAGCCGAAGATCCTGCCTAGGCTGCGCGCGGAGACGGAGAGCTGGCTGGCGCAGAACCTGAACGAGCGGACCCTGCGCTACTTCAAGCGCAAGCGGCTGACCTCGCTGGCCCTGCCGGGCGGTGTGCCGTCCCAGCTGTCGTTCCTCCCGCGCAACGCGACGGTCCGCCGGGTGGCGCGCAAGGCGCGCAGTCTGCGCCAGGCCGTACGGCGCTGAGCGGCCCTTGCGGCGGGGCGGGCCCGGACCGGGCCCGCCCTGTCTGCTGTCGGCCGGGGATCCGGCGGATCCGGGCCGCGTTCTCCTCGGTGACCTTCCACAGGGGCCCTCGGCCCGGACGGCGGTGGCGGGCCCGGCGGCGAAGTCGGCGGAGCGCGGGCACCGGCGGCGCAGCAGGCCGAGCAGTTCGCGTTCGGCGGCCCGGCGCAGCCCGGTGACGCGGGCGGCGACACGCAATCCGTCCTCGGTGATCAGCTCCGGGTAGCGCTCGCAGGCGGCGACGGCCTCGCGTTCCTCGCCGAGCGCTTCCCTCGCCGATCCGCAGGGTGAGGTGCGGTTCGTCGTCGTAGCCGCGTTTCCAGGGCCTTGTTGCCGACGGCCGATGAAACGATTGCTCCCGAAGGCAGATCTTCACCGGAAAGACGAAGACGATTAACGCCGGTCGGGTTGGGTGCCGAGAACCATGCCTGCTTCCTCCTCCGTCCTCGCCGCCGTACCCGCTCCCCCGGCCCGCGGAACGGCCCATGAACGCCAGAGCCGTCTGCACGCCTTGGACGGACTGCGACTGCTGGCCGCGCTGATGGTCTGCCTCTACCACTACGCCGGACGCGGCGGCCCGGTCTCCGCGTCCTGGCACCAGAGCCCGGCCCATGTCTTCCCGACCCTGTCCCAGATGGCCGCCTACGGCTGTCTGGGCGTGCAGTTCTTCTTCGTCATCAGCGGTTTCGTGATCTGCATGAGCAGTTGGGGCCGCACCCTCGGTGACTTCTTCCGCTCCCGGGTCGCCCGCCTCTACCCCGCCTACTGGGTCGCCCTGGTGCTGGTCACCGCGGCGGCCGTGGCCCTGCCCGTGGTCGTCCACCCGGTCCGGCCGGACGAGTTCCTGGTCAACCTGACGATGCTGCAACAGCCGATGGGCGCCACCCGCGTCCTCGGCGTGTGCTGGACACTCTGGGTGGAGGTCCGCTTCTACGCCCTGTTCGCGCTGTTCGTCGTCCTACGGGGTGTCACCTACCGCCGGGTGGTGCTCTTCTGCTGTGTGTGGACCCTGGCGGCGGTGGTGTGCCGCACCTCCGGCGACGCGCTCACCGACCAGCTGGTCATGCCCGAGTACGCCCCCTTCTTCGTCGGCGGACTGGCCCTGTACCTGATCCACCGCTTCGGCGGCGACCTGCTGCTGTGGGGCATCGTCGCGGTGTCCTGGCTGCTGGGGCAGAGCACCGCCACCCAGGGCCTGTGGCACCCGGGCGCGCAGGGCGACTTCCACCGCAGCCCGTACGTCATCATCGCCGTCGTCACCCTCGCCTTCGCGGCCGTGGCCGCGGTGGCGGTGGGCTGGACGCGGTGGGCCTCCTGGCGCTGGCTGGTCACGGCCGGGGCGCTGACGTACCCGTTCTATCTGGTCCACGAGCACCTGGGCTGGTTCGTCATCCGGGTGCTGCACCGGGGGCTCGGGCTGCCGCCGTGGCCGACGCTCGCCGTGACCGTGCTCGGCATGCTGACGCTGGCGTGGCTGATCCACCGGTTCGTGGAGAAACCGTTCGGCCCCCGGCTGAAGCGGGCGCTGAAGAAGGCCCGTACGCCTGCCCCGACCGCCCTCAGCTGATTCCGTACCGCGCCCCGATGCCGGTGACGGCCAGCGCCGGCCCCTCCTCGAACTGCCGGTCGTCCTCTACGCCACGCCGGGCCGGACGCAGCCCGCCGGCCGGCGTCAGCGGGGCGTTGCGGTGGGACACGACGGCCTCCTGGGCGCAACACCGCCAGGGGCGCGGGGAACTGCGCGACCAGCCCCCACGAACCCGCACCCGAAGAACGCACCCATGTCCGCCCGGTCCGGCGAGGCGATCAGGCGAGCGAAAGCTTCACCGCGAACCCCAGGAACAGCGCCCCCGCCGCCGACGTAGCGGTAGCGGACAGCCACTTGCGCCGGCGGAACGCCGCGGCCAGCCGTGTGCCGCCGAATATCAGGGCGCTGAGATAGAGCCCGCTGGCCAGCTGGGCGAAGGCGCCGAGAACGACGAAGGAGAGGGCCGGGTAGGCGTAGCCCGGGTCGACGAACTGCACGAAGAAGGCGATGAAGAAGAGGATCGCCTTGGGGTTGAGGAGGCTGACGACGAGGGCGCGGCGGAAGGGCCGCTCGTCCGTGCCCTGGGCGCGCGGGGCCTCCTCGGCGGCCCGCTCCCGCCGGGTCCGCCACATCTGCCGGGCGGCCCGCAGCATCCCGATCGCCAGCCAGCTCAGATATCCGGCACCGGCGTACTTCACGATCCCGAACAGCAGCGCGTTCCCCTGGAGCAGCGAGGCGACCCCGGCGGCGGACAGCGTCATCAGCACGGTATCGCCGCACCACACACCGGCGGCGGCCGTGTAACCGGCCCGCACACCGCGGCGAGCGGCCACGGACAGGACGTAGAGGGAGTTGGGGCCGGGCAGCAGCACGATCAGGAGCAGGCCCGCGAGATAGGTGGGGAGGTCGATGACGCCGAACATGGAGGGAGTGTCGCACGGGGGTACGACACTCGGTCCTCCCCGTCCAGAAGGGCGCCCGGGGGATCAGAAGGTGTCACTCGGTACGTGGCTCCCCCAGACGTCGCGGAGCGCCCCGCAGACCTCCCCCACCGTCGCCCGCGCCCGCAGCGCCTCCTTCATCGGGTACAGGACGTTGTCCTCGCCCTCCGCGGCCTTCCGCAGCGCGTCCAGTGCCGCGGTCACCGCGGCGTGGTCGCGTTCCGCCCGCAGCCTGGCCAGGCGCTCGGCCTGGCGCGTCTCGATCGCCGGGTCCACCCGCAACGGCTCGTACGGTTCCTCCTCGTCCAGCCGGAACCGGTTGACCCCGACCACCACCCGTTCACCGGAGTCGGTCTCCCGCGCGATGCGGTACGCGTTCTTCTCGATCTCGGCCTTCTGGAAACCCCGCTCGATCGCGGCGACCGCCCCGCCCAGGTCCTCCACCCTGCGCATCAGGTCGACGGCCGCCTCCTCCACGTCGTCCGTCATCCGCTCGACCGCGTAGGAACCGGCGAACGGGTCCACCGTCGCCGGTACGTCCGTCTCGTGCGCCAGCACCTGCTGCGTCCGCAGGGCCAGCCGCGCGCTCTTGTCCGTCGGCAGCGCGATGGCCTCGTCGAAGGAGTTGGTGTGCAGGGACTGCGTGCCGCCGAGGACCGCCGCCAGGGCCTGGACGGCGACCCGTACCAGGTTCACCTCCGGCTGCTGGGCCGTCAGCTGCACGCCCGCCGTCTGGGTGTGGAAGCGCAGCATCAGCGACTTGGGATCGCGCGCCCCGAACTCCTCCCTCATCACCCGCGCCCAGATCCTGCGCGCCGCCCGGAACTTGGCGACCTCCTCCAGCAGCGTCGTACGGGCCACGAAGAAGAACGACAGGCGCGGGGCGAAGTCGTCCACGTCCATGCCCGCCGCCACCGCCGTACGGACGTACTCGATGCCGTCCGCGAGGGTGAACGCGATCTCCTGCACCGGGGACGCGCCCGCCTCGGCCATGTGGTAGCCGGAGATCGAGATCGTGTTCCACTTCGGGATCTCGGCGGTGCAGTACCGGAAGATGTCCGCGGTCAGCCGCAGGGACGGCTTCGGCGGGAAGATGTACGTGCCCCGGGCGATGTACTCCTTCAGGACGTCGTTCTGGATCGTGCCCGTCAGCCGGTCCGCGGCCACCCCCTGTTCCTCCGCCACCAGCTGGTACAGGAGCAGGAGCAGCGCGGCGGGCGCGTTGATCGTCATGGACGTCGAGACCTGGTCCAGCGGGATGCCGTCGAAGAGCGCTCGCATGTCCTCGATGGAGTCGATCGCCACGCCCACCTTGCCGACCTCGCCGTGCGCGAGCGGCGCGTCGGAATCGTGGCCCATCTGGGTGGGCAGGTCGAAGGCGACGGACAGGCCGGTGGTGCCGTGGGCGATCAGCTGCCGGTAGCGGGCGTTGGACTCCGCCGCCGTACCGAAGCCCGCGTACTGGCGCATGGTCCAGGGCCGGCCGGTGTACATGGTCGGGTAGACCCCGCGGGTGAACGGGTACGCGCCCGGTTCGCCCAGTTTCCGGGCCGGGTCCCAGCCGGTCAGGTCGGCCGGCCCGTAGACCGGCTCGATCGGCAGGCCCGACTCCGACTGACGTGCCGACTGCTGTGCCATCGCTGCCTCCGCGCGGTAGGACGGGTACTCCTCACCATGCCCCGTAGTTCGGCGGCGGTCACGCGGGGAAGCATCCCGGGCATGAGGATCCCGGGGAGATCTGCCGCTCTGCTCGCCTCGGCCGCCGTGCTCGCCGCGCTCTGCGGGTGCACCGTGCAGCCGGCGGGCGCCGATGGGAAACGAGGCCTGCCGGTGCGTGTGGAACCGCCGGGCAGTCCAGGTGCCGGCACCGCCCGGAGCAGCCCGGGGCCCGGCACCGTCCGGACGGCACCGGCCGCTCCGCCGACGGCCACGCCGAGCGCCACGCCGGCCGCCACGCCCACCGTGCCCGCGCCGCGGGTGCTGTGGTCGCGCGGGGACAACGGGCCTGCCGTGCGGGAACTCCAGGCGCGGCTGCGCCAGGTGGCCTGGCTGGCCGTGGGGCCGACCGGGTCGTACGACGGCCCGACCGAGCAGGCCGTCAAGGGCTTCCAGGGCAAGCGCGGGCTGCCCCGGACCGGCGCGACGGACGCCGTCACCTGGCAGCGGCTGGTGGCGATGACGCGTCCGCCGGGCAGGTGGGAGCTGTATCCGAGGGGCGGTCAGCCGGCCGCCGCACCGGACCCGCGCTGTCTGACCGGGCGGGTGCTGTGCATCAGCAAGACCAGCCGGACCCTGCGCTGGATGGTCGACGGACGGACCCTGTCCACGATGGCGGTGCGGTTCGGCACGCAGTACACCCCGACCCGCGAAGGTGTGTTCACCGTCTACTGGAAGTCACGGCACCATGTGTCGACCCTCTATGACTCACCGATGCCGTACGCGATGTTCTTCAGCGGTGGCCAGGCGGTCCACTACTCGTACGACTTCGCGGCGCGCGGCTACGCGGGCGGTTCGCACGGATGCGTCAACGTCCGGGACGAGACGGCGATCGCCCGGCTCTTCGCGCAGGTGAGGATCGGCGACAAGGTCGTCGTGTCCTGGTGAGGCGCCCTGCTGAGCGTGTGCGTTGCGGGGCGCGGGCGGGACCGGGGGAACGTGTCCCGCCCGCGCCAGGTGCACGAGCCGCGGGTACGGGGGGAACCCCGGCTCCGTGCGACGGCCGATGACCAGTCGGCTCACTCATTACTGCGTCACAGGCTCCAGAAACGTCACACCTCCCGCCGAAAAATTTTCGATGCCTGCAAAAGCGCAGGTCAGGCGGGGTGACGTCGATCAGAGCGCGGTGTACGTCGGAGTCGGTGACGGGGTCGTGGAGCCGTTGCCGGGTGCGCCGGGGTGCGCGGGCGCGAAGGCCGAGGGAGCGGGGGCGGCGCCACCGCCGTGCCGGCCGCCGCCCTTGCCGTCCCCCTTGCCGCCGCCCTTACCACCGTCTTTGCCGCCACCCTTCCCGCCGCCCGGGCCGGCGGGACCGTCGTCGCCCTTGCCCTTGCCGCCGCCGTCCTTGCCGCCGCCGCCCTCGCCCTTGCCGTTCTCCGAGCCCTGGCCGGTGTTCTCGCCACTGCCGCCGCTCTTCGCGCCGCCCGTGCCTCCGGAGGCGGAGTCGCCGGGCCCCAGCAGCACCTTGCAGTACGTGGTCACGCGGCCGGGGCCGCCCGCCAGGTGTTCCAGCGCGCGCTTGCGGCCGGCGTCCAGGTCCTTGCCGTCCCGCAGCGCACGACAGGCCGCGGTGGCACCGAGCCACCCGGTGCCCGACGTCGCGGAGGGGGCTTTGGAGCCGGGTACGGCGTGCCGGCCGGCGCCGTCGCCCGTCCCGGCGGCCTCGTCATCGGTGCCGCCGCGCCCTCGGGTACCGCCGTCCGGCGTGCCCGTGCCCGTCCCGTCGCCCGGTGCGGAGGGTGAACCGAGCGGCTGTCCGGTGGTCGTGTCGGGGGAGACCGAGGTGGAAGGGCGGGGGTGCTCGTCGCCGAACGGCGTGGGCAGCACTCCGCTGCCGGCGGCCACGGCGACCCCGCCGAGCGTGCCCGCGGCCACCGCGGCGGCGAGGGCCAGGCGCACCGGGCGGGCCCAGCGCGGGCGCCGGGTGCGGATTCCGGTACGGGCCTGGGCGCCGATGCGGACCAGGCCGGCGTCGGCGCCGCGTGCCGGGGTGCGGGTGGTGGCGGGGGCGTGCGCCGCGGCGGTGCGCTCCGCCTCGGCGGCCTCGCGGACCTTGCGGAACGCGGCCAGGGCGGCCTGCTCACCGGGGAGTTCACCGGAGGCGGGAGCCGCCTCCGCGGACAGCGCGCCGAGCGTCCGGGAGAGACGTTCGGCCTGGTCACGGGCGGAGGGGTCGACGGCTTCCAGTGACTCACCGCGCAGCAGGCGTTCCGCCGTCTCACGGTTCAGCCACTTGTACTGCTCGTCGGCCATCACATGTCCTTCTGCGTCCGCGCACGTGTATGCGTCACAGTTGCGGACGTCACCGCGCCGCGGCGCGGTTCTCTCTGCGGCGGGAGCGCGTCGAGTCCGCCCGCCGATTCCGGATCGTCGCCGATCAGCTCCGCGAGGCGCTTCAGACCGCGGTGCGCGGCGGTACGGACGGCGCCCGCGCGTTTGCCGAGGGTCTCGGCGGCGGTCTTGGCGTCCAGGCCCACGACCACGCGCAGGACGACCGCCTCGGCCTGGTCCTGCGGGAGCCGGGCGATCAGGGACAGGGTGCTGTCGGTGGCCAGGGCCTCGATGGCCTCGCCGGCCGTGTCGGACTCGGCGGCGCGGCCGGTCAGCTCCGTCTCGTCGCCGCCTATGGCGGGGCGGCGGCCCCGCATGCGTATGTGGTCCAGGGCGCGGTTGCGGGCGATCCGGGCGGCCCAGCCGCGGAACCGGTCGGCGTCACCGCTGAAGCGGTCCAGGTCGCGGGCGATCTGCAGCCAGGCCTCGGACGCGACGTCCTCTGCGTCCAGGTCGCCGACCAGCGTGCGCACGTATCCGAGCAGGCGCGGGTGCACCGCGCGGTACACCGTACGGAACGCGGTCTCGTCCCCGTCCTGTGCCGCACGCACCGCGGCGGTCAGCTCCGCGTCGTCCCCCAGCACCGTACTCCCTTTACGCCTGTCTTCGGTCGGCGCGAAAGGCACGTTACGGCGTGAAACCTCTGCTCGTCCATGTCTGTAGAAGATGCAACTAACTCGTGACCGGGTTCGGATGTGCGCAGCGTGAGGTCGGGCCGGGGTCGCGATGTGCCCGCGGTGTGGCGGGGTGTGACACAAACCGCACCCACGGCGCTGAAGAGAGTACGGGCCGCGCGCGGCCCGTCCGCGCGACGGCCGGGGCCTCTCCTGTGGGGGGTGGCGGCCCCGGCCGTTGCCTTCGCGGACACGATGGGCCCCTAGGCCCTGTCGTCAAACTCCCGTCTGCCGCGCGACGCCATGCACGCACTCTCGCCGCACCGGGCCCCGACCCAAGTACATCCAGTACGAGG
>NZ_JBFATL010000014.1:0-166654 GCF_040678315.1 Streptomyces sp. NPDC052721
CAAACTCCCGTCTGCCGCGCTCCGGGCGGACGACGGGAGTTTGACGACAGGACCTAGCCCCGCTCCCACACGTACAACGCCTCCCCCGAGTCGGCCGGCGTCACCCACCTGCCGTCGCCCAGGGTGGCCGTGGGCGGCCGGATGCCGACCGGTACCGGATAGGTGACCTCCATCGGCGTGCGCGTACCCGCCGTGTCGAGGAGCCAGTGCCGGCCCTGCCCCCACTCCTCGTCGCCCTCGACGGTCGAGCAGATCAGGGTCGTCTCGTCCAGGAAGCCGCCCGCCCAGTCCCAGAAGGGAAGCGCCTCGTCGTTGTCGGGCTCGGCCCCGGGATGCCGGGAGACGGCCGTCCCGGCGTCCCACTCCAGGTCCTCCAGCACGAAGCCGCAGGTGTCGCGGACCGCCAGCGCGTCCTGGTCGTGCGCCACCGTCATCAGCCGTTCGCCCGAGGGACTCAGGCCCACCAGCACCAGATCGCCCTCGACGTGACGGACGGACAGTTCCGTTCCGTCCCAGCGGCCCCAGCGCAGCGGTGACCCGTCCTGGCCCTCCCCGATGCTCAGTCCCA
The DNA here is from genome assembly GCF_040678315.1 of Streptomyces sp. NPDC052721. NCBI lineage: Bacteria > Bacillati > Actinomycetota > Actinomycetes > Kitasatosporales > Streptomycetaceae > Streptomyces > Streptomyces sp. NPDC052721. The sequence continues at coordinate 569 of NZ_JBFATL010000014.1, forward strand.
TCTGCCCCGGATCCGCCGGGTGCGGCAGATGGAAGCTGCCCGACGCCGCGGCCCCGGCGTCGGCCCGCGCGAGCACCCGCCCGTCCCGCGCGTCCAGCAGCAGCCACTCGTCGACGACGCCCGGGCCCAACTCGCCCACCGTCAGCGACCCGCGTATGTGCGCCCACACGTACGCCCCGTCCACGGAGAACCCGGCCGAGCCGCGCTCCGGGTAGCGGTGGTCGGCGCGGTCGCCGTACTCCTCGTACGACGTGTGCAGTTCGCGGCAGGCGCCGTACCAGCAGCCGTGCCGGACCTCCCAGCGCGTCGCCCCCGACGGCTCCACCGCCCGCACCGCGTGGACGCCCGCGAACACGGCCAGGCTCGCGTCCGGCGCCACCGCCCACGTCCCGCGCCGGCGCGGCCAGGGCGCGGGCAGCCGCACCCGGTCCCCCGTCGGTGCGAAGGCGTCGTCCAGGGGCTGGACCCAGAGCGCGTCGTCGCCGCGCTGGGCCAGCAGGCGGCGGCCCGGCAGGCCGAGCAGTTCGGGGACGTCCGCCTCCGCGGACGGCAGGAGCGCGGGGACGACGGCACAGAGCCGGGCACGGACGGACACGGGACTCTCCAGGGGTGATGTGGCTGCGCGCACCCTACGGCACCCCTCTGACACCCCGTCGGCCCCGGCCGTGGGGTGGCGCAGGTCACACACCCGCGGTTGTCACACCGGCGGGCCGGCCGGCATCTCGTGGTCGACAGGACGCCGCGCCGACGACGTGGCGCGGTACCGACCCCGATCGATGAGGACCACGACATGGAACCCCGTCTCAACCTGATGACGAACGGCCTCGGCGCCAAGCTCGGCAAGCGGTTCGCCGACCTCAGCCTCGGGATCATGCGGTCGACACTGCCCCGGGCCACCCAGGAACTGGTGATGCTGCGCGCCAGCCAGATCAACGGCTGCGGCTGGTGCGTCGACCTCCACACCAAGGAGGCCGCGGCGGCCGGCGAGAGCGCGGTCCGCCTCCACCTGGTGGCCGCCTGGCGCCACTCCACCGTGTTCACCGAGGCCGAGCGGGCCGCGCTGGCCCTCGCCGAGGAGGGCACCCGGATCGCCGACGCCCACCCGGGCGTGTCCGACGAGACCTGGGCCCAGGTGCGCAAGCACTACGACGAGGAACAGAGCACCGCGCTGGTCTACCTGGTCGCCGTGATCAACGCGGCCAACCGGCTCGGCGTGATCGTCCACAACCAGGGCGGCTCCTACGAGCCCGGCATGTTCGGCGACCTGCCGAACTGAACGGCGGCTCGTGACACGCGCGCGTGCCGGGGCCGGCAGGACCTTGCCGGCCCCCGCACGCGTTCCTGACAGCGCTTGCCCCCACGCCCTTGCCTTGAGCGCACTCCAAGCCGTTGGCTGGTGGACCATGAAGTACACGCAGCTCGGACGCACGGGACTCAAGGTCAGCCGGCTCGTCCTCGGGACGATGAACTTCGGTCCGCAGACCGACGAAGCCGACAGCCACGCGATCATGGACGCGGCGCTGGACGCGGGCATCAACTTCTTCGACACGGCCAACGTGTACGGCTGGGGCGAGAACAAGGGCCGGACCGAGTCCATCATCGGCAACTGGTTCGCCAAGGGCGGCGGCCGGCGCGACAAGACCGTCATCGCCACCAAGGTGTACGGCAACATGGCCGCCGACGGCGACGCCTGGCCCAACCACGACAGGCTCTCCGCGCTGAACATCCGGCGCGCGGTGGACGCCAGCCTGCAGCGGCTGAAGACGGACCGCATCGACCTCTACCAGTTCCACCACATCGACCGGAACACCCCGTTCGAGGAGATCTGGCAGGCGATCGACGTCCTCGTCCAGCAGGGCAAGATCCTCTACGCCGGGTCCAGCAACTTCCCCGGCTACAAGATCGCCCAGGCCAACGAGATCGCCGCCCGCCGCGGCGGCACCATCGGCCTGGTCAGCGAGCAGTGCCTGTACAACCTGGCCGAGCGCCGCGCCGAGATGGAGGTCATCCCGGCCGCGCAGGACTACGGCCTCGGGGTCATCCCCTGGTCGCCGCTGCACGGCGGTCTGCTGGGCGGTGTCATCAAGAAGGAGGTCCAGGGCGGTCGCCGCGCCTCCGGCCGGGCCGCCGACACCCTCAAGGACCCGGCGGCCCGCGCGCGGATCCAGGCCTACGAGGACCTGCTCGACAAGCACGGCCTGGAGCCCGGCGAGGTGGCCCTGGCCTGGCTGCTGACCCGCCCCGGCGTGACGGGCCCGATCGTCGGCCCGCGCACCGCCGAACAGCTGGGGTCGGCCCTCAGGGCGGTCGAGCTGGAGCTCGGCGAGGACCTGCTGGCCGGCCTGGACGAGATCTTCCCGGGCCCGGGCCCGTCCCCGGAGGCGTTCGCCTGGTAAACGCCGGGAAGGGTCAGCGCCCGCAGGGGCGGCGGGGCCGCGACCGGCCGAGGACGGTCCGCAGCCGCGGTCCCCGCGCCCCGGGCGAACCGCTATCTGACGGCCGACGCCAAGGCCACCACCACAAACAGAAGAACGAGCGCACCGGCCATGATCCGGTTCCGGGTTTTCGGGTCCACGTATGCGAGACTAACCGGCCCCGCCCAACGCCCACCGCTCGACCACCTCGTACCGCGGCTGCTCCCCCGGCACCCCGGACGCCGGCAGCCGGCTGCGCACCAGCGCCAGGTCGGCCACGGTCCAGGTCCGGCCGGCGAACTCCGCGAGGCCCGCCACATACGGCCGTACGTCCACCGCCTCCCGGCTGCGGGCCAGCGTCAGATGGGCCGTGTAGCGCCGGTGTTCCCCCATCGGCACCCCGGCCTTCCGCGCCGCCGCCTCCGCCCGGTCGGCCAGCAGCCGCAGCGCCTCCACGTCTCCCCGGGCGCCCATCCACAGCGCGCGGCCCCGGCCGAACTGGCCGCCGCCGGCGAGCGAGAGCGGGAAGGGGTCCGTACGGTGGGCCGCGCGCGCCAGGCGGTCCGACAGGGCGGGTACGACGTCGTCGGCGACCTCACCGTAGAACGCGAGGGTGAAGTGCCAGCCGGGGCGGGCGGTCCAGCGCAGCCGGCCCGCACCCGGCAGCTGCCTCAACCGGGCCACCTCCGCGGCGAGTTCCTCCACGACGTCCCCGGGGGGCACTACGGCGGCGAAGAGTCTCATGCACCTCACGATCCCAGACCCCGGCGGGCATGATGGGCTCATGACGATCACCATTCGAGAAGGCGGCCCCGACGACCTGCCCGCGATACTCGGCATGCTCGACAGCAGTGTGGAGTGGCTCGTCTCACAGGGGCGGACCGGCCAGTGGGGCACCGAGCCGCTCTCGGAGCACACCAAGACCGTCGAGGCGGTCACACGAGCCGTGGACCAGGGCACCACGTACATCGCCGAGGTGGACGGCGTACCGGCCGCCACGCTCACTCTCACCGACGGGCCCGGCGCCTACCTGTCCCACCTTCCGCCGCCCGGCGAGCCGGAGCGGTACATCCACTGGCTCGCCTCCGACCGCCGCTTCAAGGGACAGGGCGTGGGCAGCGCACTGCTCGCGCACGCCGCCGAGGTGACCCGGCGGGCCGGCGTGGGCCTGCTCCGCGTGGACTGCTACGCGGGCGGCGACCGCGGTCTCGTCGCCTACTACGAGGCCAACGGCTTCACCCCGACGCACACCTACACCCACGGCCCGGACGACTGGCCGGGACAGGTGCTGGCCCGCAGGGTCGGCTAGGGCCTGTCCGACCATGCGCGTCGTCGCCCGAAGGGCGGCGGGCCGCGCGGCGTCAGGTGCGGCCGAAGGCCCGGGGAGTGCCGGCCCCAGGCCCTCGTACCGGACGTACTCGGGTCTGGGGCCGGTGCGGCGAGTGGGGGCACCGCCCACGCCCTTGAGGCAGCGGGGAAGCGTGCAGGGCCCTGCCCCTCCGGGAGACCCCTGCCGGAAACCGGCCGGGAGGCTCACGCCGCCGTCGCCAGCTGCTCCTGTTCGCGCGGCACGAACCGGACCCGCGGATGGCCGTGGTGCCAGCCCACCGACAGGCGCAGGCCGCCGATGCGGGCCAGGACCAGGCCGATCGCCCCGGCCGCCGCCGCCGACACCACACCGCCGGCCGCGAAGCCGACCCGGGCGCCGTAGGTGTCGGTGATCCAGCCGACCACCGGCGCGCCCAGCGGCGTACCGCCCATGAACACCATCATGAACAGGGCCATCACCCGGCCGCGCATGGCCGGGTCGGTGCCCATCTGCACGGCGGTGTTCGCGGTGACGTTGACGGTCAGGCCGAAGACCCCGATCGGCACCATGAGCAGCGCGAACAGCCAGTACGACGGCGCCACCGCGGCCACGGTCTCCAGGGCGCCGAAGGCCAGCGCGGCGGCGATCAGCACGCGCAGCCGGGCCGTGCCGCGCCGGGCGGCCAGCAGGGCACCGCCCAGGGAGCCGACGGCCATCAGGGTGTTGAAGAGGCTGTAGGCACCGGCTCCGGCGTCGAAGACGTCGTCCGCGTAGGCGGACAGCCACACCGGGAAGTTGAAGCCGAAGGTGCCGATGAAGCCGACGAGGACGATCGGCCAGATCAGCTCCGGCCGCTTCGCCACGTACCGCAGACCCTCGCGCAGCTGGCCCTTGCCGCGCGGCGCGCGCTCGACCACGTGCAGCTCGCGGGCGCGCATCAGCAGCAGGCCGGCGATCGGCGCGGCGAAGGACAGGCCGTTGGCGAGGAACGCCCAGCCGGTGCCCACGCCGGTGATCATCAGGCCGGCGACGGCGGGGCCTACCAGCCGGGCGGACTGGAAGTTCGCCGAGTTCAGGCTGACCGCGTTCTGCAGCTGCTCGGGGCCGACCATCTCGGAGACGAAGGACTGCCGGGCCGGGTTGTCGACCACCGTGGCGAGGCCGACGGCGAAGGCCGCGAGGTAGACGTGCCAGACCTGGACGTGGCCGGAGAGGGTCAGCGCGGCGAGCGCGAGACCGGTGACGGCCATCGCGGTCTGGGTGACCAGCAGGGTGGGGCGCTTGGGCAGGCGGTCCACGAGGACGCCGCCGTACAGGCCGAACAGCAGCATCGGCAGGAACTGCAGGGCCGTCGTGATGCCGACGGCAGCGGAGGAGCCGGTGAGGCTGAGGACCAGCCAGTCCTGGGCGATGCGCTGCATCCAGGTGCCGGTGTTGGAGACGACCTGGCCGATGAAGAAGAGGCGGTAGTTCCGGATCTTCAGCGAGCTGAACATCGAGGACTTACGGGAAACGGTGGTGGTAGGGGTGGTCGGTGCGGGGGCGGAAGGTGTTCCGGATCCCGTACTCAAAAGGGTTCGCCTCCTTGGATCATGCGCTTACAGGTGTGCGAGTTTCTCCAGCACGGGGGCGGCGGCGCGCAGAGTGGCCCACTCGTCCTCGTCGAGGCCCTCGACCAGGCCGGCCAGGAAGGCGTTGCGCTTGCGGCGGCTCTCTTCGAGCATGGCCTCGGCCTGCTCGGTCTGGGTGACGACCTTCTGGCGCCGGTCCTCGGGGTGCGGCTCCAGCCGGACCAGCCCCTTGGCTTCGAGCAGCGCGACGATGCGGGTCATCGACGGCGGCTGGACGTGCTCCTTGCGGGCCAGTTCGCCCGGGGTGGCGGAGCCGCAGCGGGCGAGGGTGCCGAGCACCGACATCTCGGTGGGGCTCAGCGACTCGTCGACCCGCTGGTGCTTGAGGCGACGGGACAGCCGCATCACGGCGGAGCGGAGTGCGTTCACGGCGGCTGCGTCGTCGCCATGGGTAAGGTCCGGCATGTTCTTTAGCGTAACTCATTACTCTCGCTAAAGACCAGTCGGACGCGCCCAAGATGCCCGTGACACCCGCCACTGAACCCCCCGATCACCCGTACGGGTGACCGGGTTCCGGAAAGTGACGCATCGGGCGGCCGGATGTGGCGACCCTCGTACACATGGGGACCAGTGTGCTCAGCCTGCGGATAGACGGGGAGCTGCTCGAACGGCTCCGGCACCACGCGGCCAGAAGAGGAATGAGCGTCCAGGACTATGTCGTCCGGACGCTCATTCGGGATGACTTCGACGAGCGGTTCCAGGCCGCCGTCGAGGAGACGGAGAAGTTCTACGGCGTCACCTGACGCCCACCGGTCAGGTCAGGCCCAGGGCCGGCATCAGGTAGTAGAAGGCGAAGACCGCCGAGACGACGTACATCGCCGCCGGGATCTCCCGGGCCCGCCCGGCGGCCAGGCGCAGCACCGTGAAGGTGATGAAGCCCATGCCGATGCCGTTCGTGATCGAGTAGGTGAACGGCATCATCAGCATCGTCACGAACGCCGGGATCGCGAGGGTGTAGTCCGCCCAGTCGATCTCCTTGATGGAGTTCGACAGGATCAGGAAGCCGACCGCGACCAGCGCCGGGGTGGCCGCCTGGGACGGGACCATCGTGGCGATCGGGGTGAGGAACAGCGCCACGGCGAACAGGCCGCCCGTGACGACGTTCGCGAAGCCGGTACGGGCGCCCTCGCCGACGCCGGCCGTGGACTCCACGAAGGCGGTGGTGGCCGAGGAGGAGCTGGCACCGCCCGCCGCGACCGCGAGGCCGTCCACGAACAGGACCTTGTTGATGCCCGGCATGTAGCCCTCGGCGTCCGTCAGCCTGGCCTCGTCGCTGATGCCCATGATCGTGCCCATCGCGTCGAAGAAGCACGACAGCAGGACCGTGAAGACGAAGAGGATGCCGGTCAGCACGCCGACCTTGGAGAAGCCGCCGAACAGGCTGACCTGGCCGACCAGGCCGAAGTCCGGAGTGGCGACCGGGTTGCCCGGCCACTTCGGGACCGTCAGTCCCCAGGACGGGATCGTGGCGACCGCGTTGATGATCACCGCGAGGACGGTCATGCCGACGATGGAGATGAGGATCGCACCCGGCACCTTGCGGACGATCAGCGCGAAGGTGAGGAGCGCGCCCAGGATGAAGATCAGCACCGGCCAGCCGGTGAGGTGACCGCCGGTGCCCAGCTGGACCGGCACGGTGGTCTGGGCGGCGTCGGGCATCCGGGTGACGAACCCGGAGTCGACCAGACCGATCAGCATGATGAACAGGCCGATACCGATCGCGATCGCCTTGCGCAGGCCGAACGGCACGGCGTTCATCACGCGCTCGCGCAGCCCGGTGGCGACCAGCAGCATGACCACGATGCCCGCGAGGACGACCATGCCCATGGCGTCCGGCCAGGACATGCGCGGCGCGAGCTGGAGGGCGACGACCGAGTTCACGCCGAGGCCGGCGGCGAGCGCGATCGGCACGTTGCCGATGACGCCCATCAGCAGCGTGGTGAACGCGGCCGTCAGCGCGGTCGCCGTCACCAGCTGGCCGTTGTCCAGGTGGTGCCCGTACATGTCCTTCGCGCTGCCGAGGATGATCGGGTTCAGCACGATGATGTACGCCATCGCAAAGAAGGTGGCGAAACCGCCACGGACCTCGCGGGCGAGGGTGCTGCCGCGCTCGGAGATCTTGAAGTAGCGGTCGAGGGCGCCGTAGGCGGGCGCGCCGCCCGGCTTTTCGGGGGTGGGGACCTTGGCGGGTGCCGAGGTGGACATGCGGGACCTCATCACCAGCGGGGTTCCCCCGAGCCCCGTTGGAGTTTCCTACGATCAGAAGTGGTCAAAGACAAACGGTTTCAGTATGAACGTATGAGTGCCAGATCGCTATCTCCGCGCGTAGACCCCGGCGGCGCTTAAGCTGTGCGCATGGCTAAGTGGACCCCCAAGCACGAGGCGCCGGAGCCCCTGGAGGGGCCCGTGGTCGCCACGATCACCGGCGGCACCCTCGTGTGGTTCGTCCTCTTCCTGGTCCAGCTCCCCTTCTACGGCTGGTTCGACGACCACGGGCACCTGTGGTGGCTGTGGACGTGCCTGGCCGGGGGCGGGCTGGGACTGATCGGGGTCTGGTACGTACGGAAGCGGGACGCCGCGCTGAAGCGGGCGGCGACTGTGAAGGCACCGTCGGCCGAATAGCCCGGCCGGCCACGGCCGGCCACTCGGTGCTCCGCGGTGGGCGGGCGGGCGGCATCGCACGTAACGTCGACTGCATGAGCCGTATAGACGCGGGCGCCGAACTCGACCCCGTGCATCCCGTGGCCCTGCCGAGAAGCCCCGCGGCCGGGCTGACCGCCGCCGAGGTCGCGGACCGCGTCAGCCGGGGCCTCGTCAACGACGTACCGGTGCGCGGCAGCCGGTCGCTCGGGGAGATCGTCCGGGCCAACGTCTTCACCCGGTTCAACGCGATCATCGGCGTCCTGTGGCTGATCATGCTGTTCGTCGCGCCGATCCAGGACAGCCTCTTCGGCTTCGTGATCCTCGCCAACACCGGCATCGGCATCGTCCAGGAGTGGCGGGCCAAACAGACCCTGGACTCCCTCGCGGTGATCGGGGAGGCCCGGCCGACGGTACGGCGGGACGGGGTCGCGACCGAGGTGGCCACCCATGAGATCGTCCTGGACGACCTCATGGAGATCGGCCCCGGCGACAAGATCGTGGTCGACGGGGTGTGCGCGGAGGCGGACGGGCTGGAGATCGACGAGTCGCTGCTCACCGGCGAGGCCGACCCCGTCGTCAAACGCCCCGGCGACCCGGTCCTGTCCGGAAGCTTCGTGGTCGCGGGCGGCGGCGCGTTCACGGCCACCAAGGTCGGCCGGGAGGCCTACGCCGCCCAGCTCGCCGAGGAGGCGTCCCGGTTCACGCTCGTCCACTCCGAGCTGCGCACCGGCATCTCCACGATCCTGAAGTACGTCACCTGGATGATGGTCCCGGCGGCCGTCGGACTCGTCGTCACCCAGCTCGTCGTCAAGAACGACGACCTGAAGGACGCCGTGGCCCGGACGGTCGGCGGGATCGTTCCGATGGTCCCCGAGGGCCTGGTGCTGCTCACCTCCGTGGCCTTCGCGATCGGCGTCATCCGCCTCGGCCGCAAGCAGTGCCTCGTGCAGGAGCTGCCCGCCATCGAGGGCCTGGCCCGCGTCGACACCGTCTGCCTGGACAAGACCGGCACGCTCACCGAGGGCGGCATGGACGTCACCGAGCTGCGGACCCTGGACGGCGCGGACGAGACGTACGTACGCAAGGTGCTCGGCGCGCTCGGCGAGTCCGACCCGCGTCCCAACGCCTCCCTCCAGGCGATCATCGACGCCTACCCGGACAGCGACGACTGGCGCTGCGTCGAGTCGCTGCCCTTCTCCTCCGCCCGCAGGTACAGCGGGGCCGCGTTCAGCGAGGGCGACGGCGAGACCAGCACCTGGCTGCTGGGCGCCCCCGACGTCCTCCTCGGCGCCGACGACCCCGCCCTGGCCGAGACCGAGCGCCTGAACGAGCAGGGCCTGCGCGTGCTGCTGCTGGCCCGCGCGCACCGCGACCTGGACGACGCCGAGCCGGCCCGGGGCGCCCGCCCCACCGCCCTGGTCGTCCTGGAGCAGCGGCTGCGGCCCGACGCCCCCGACACCCTGCGCTACTTCGCCGAGCAGAACGTCCGCGCCAAGGTCATCTCCGGTGACAACGCGGTCTCGGTCGGCGCGGTCGCCGCGAAGCTGGGCCTGGAGGGCACGGCGGTGGACGCGCGACGGCTGCCCGCCGAGCGGCCGGCGATGGCGAAGGCCCTGGACGCGGGGACCGTCTTCGGGCGGGTCAGCCCGCAGCAGAAGCGGGACCTGGTGGGTGCGCTCCAGTCGCGCGGGCACACGGTCGCGATGACCGGGGACGGCGTGAACGACGTACTGGCCCTGAAGGACGCGGACATCGGGGTCGCCATGGGCTCCGGTTCGGAGGCCACGCGGGCGGTCGCCCAGATCGTGCTGCTGAACAACAGCTTCGCGACCCTGCCCTCGGTGGTCGGCGAGGGCCGCCGGGTGATCGGCAACATCACGCGCGTGGCGACGCTGTTCCTGGTGAAGACGGTCTACTCGGTGCTGCTGGCGGTGCTGGTGGTGTGCTGGCAGGTGGAGTACCCGTTCCTGCCCCGGCACCTGACCCTGCTGTCCACGCTCACCATCGGCGTCCCGGCCTTCTTCCTGGCCCTCGCCCCGAACACCGAGCGGGCGAGACCGCACTTCGTGCGCCGGGTGATGCGGTACGCGGTCCCCGGCGGGGTGCTGGCCGGCGTCGCGACCTTCGCCACGTACCTGCTCGCGCGCCACCACTACACCGGCCCCGGCGCCCTGGCCGCGGAGACGAGCGCGGCCACCCTGACCCTGTTCCTGATCTCCATGTGGGTCCTGGCGATCATCGCCCGCCCCTACACCTGGTGGCGGGTGGCCCTGGTGGCCGCCATGGCCGTGGCCTTCCTGCTGGTGCTGGCCGTACCCGCGCTGCAGGGCTTCTTCGCGCTGAGGTTGGTCGGCATGACCATGCCGTGGACGGCGGTCGGCGTGGCCGCGGTGGCGGCGGCCGCCCTGGAGTACCTGTGGAGGTGGGTCGGCCGCCGCTTCCCGGACTGAGTCCGGTCGGGTGCCGCTACTGCACGTCGACGTAGTCAGCCGTGGCGCTGACCGCCGGAGTGGTCGAGGTGCCCGCGAAGCTGTAGCGCCAGTAGCCGTCGTAGTTCGCGGTGGTGGTGGTCTTCAGGTTGCCGTACGAGTCCGTGTACACCGTCTTGACGGTGGTCCAGGAGGTCGTGCCCGCCTTGAGGAACTGGAGCTTGACCGGCTGGCTCGTGTAGCCGTGGTACTGGTGGTCGTCCCAGCTGGCCCGGGTCAGCTTGCCCGTCACCGTGAGGGTCTTGCCCTTGCCGACCGGCTCGGGGCCCGCGTTGACCGTGAGCTTGGAGTAGCGCTGCACCAGGGTGCTGCCGAGACCGCTCTGGTCCTTGTAGCCGACCTTGCTCAGGTCGGGGTTGTTCTGGTCCTGGCCGTTGAAGGCGACGGCCTCGGCGGCCACGCCCCAGGACCCGGCCCAGGCGTTCTGCAGGTCCCCGTCGGCCGGGTAGATGTCGACCGTGCCCTTGCAGGTGGCCGTCGTCGCCGAGGTGGCGGTGCAGGTCGCCGGGTTGTCGCCGTACACCTCGGCGGTCGCGGTGTCGTACGAGCCCTTGTAGAGGAAGGCGTCGGTGTAGAAGTCCTTCGCCGTGATGTCCACGTCGGAGCCGTGCGTCAGCGTGTACGAGTAGGTGGCACTGACCTCGTTGGTGGTGCCGACCTTGATCGCCTTGGCGATGGTGACGTTCGAGAAGCTGACGTTCAGCGTGTACGGGGTGCCGGAGTCACCGGTGGCGTGTGCGGCCGGGACGGCGAAGGCGGAGAGGGCCAGGGCGCCGGAGACGGCAGCCACGGTGGCACGTATGCGCATGTACGTTCCCCTGGAGGGAGAGTTGATCGTGGAGTCGGTCGACTCACGCGATCAGACCCGCGAGGCAGGGCAGGGGTTGTACGGCAAGACCTCTTTCCGGCCAGATTTGGGCCGGGGATTACCGGAACATGACACAACTGAGAGGGAACGTTCCGGCCCCGGGAGCGACGGCAGGCACTCCCGGGGCCGGAGCCGTGCCGCTTACTTCACGTCGACGAAGTCACCCGCGGCGCTGACCGCCGGGGTGGTCGTGGTGCCCGCGAAGGAGAAGCGGTAGTAGCCGTCGGCCGTGGCCTTGGCCGTCGTCTTCAGGCTGCCCGTGGAGTCCGTCTTGACGGTCTTCAGCGTGGTGTAGGTGCTGGAGCCCTTCTTGCGGAACTGGAGCTTCACGGACTGGCCGGTGTAGCCGTGGTACTTGTGGTCCTCCCAGTTGGCGCGGGAGAGCCTGCCCGTGACGGTGAGGGTCTTGCCCTTCTTCACCGGCTCCGGGGAGGCGTTGACCGTCAGCGTGGAGTTGCGCTGGACCAGGGTGGTGCCCAGCCCGAACTGGACGGCGGACTTCTCGCTGTCGAAGTCCAGGGCGATGGCCGCGCCGTGCCAGGTGCCGGCCTGCGCGTTGCGCAGCTTCAGGTCGGCGTCGGTCTCGCGCGGGTTGATGTCGACCGGGCCCTTGCAGGTGGCCGTGGTGGCCGAGGTCTCGACACAGGTGGCCGGGTAGTTGCCGCCCTGGATGTTCTCCGGGTCGTCGGCGGAGCCCCGGTAGATCAGCGGGCCGGTGGCGAACGCGTCGCTGGTGACGTCGACGTCCGCGCCGTGGGTCAGCTTGTAGGTGACCGTGGTGGAGACCTTGTTGGTCGTCCCGACCTTGATCGCCTTCGTGATCTTGAAGTCGGAGAAGGAGACGTCCAGGTCGCCGATCGGCGCGGCGGTGGCGGTGAAGGCCGGCTTGCCCGAGGAGTGCTGCGCCACGGCCTTGAGGACGTCGGCGCGGTAGGACGAGCCGCCGTCCGCCGCGTACGCGGCCGGCAGGGCGACGGCGGAGAGCGCCAGGACGCCGGAGACGGCGGCCACGGTGGCACGAAGGTGCATGTGTTGTCCCTGAGTGGTGTGGAACGGTGGATCCGGCCGCTTACTTCACGTCGACGAAGTCACCGGTGGAGCTGACCGCCGAGGTGGTCGTGCCACCAGCGAAGGAGAAGCGGTAGTAGCCGTCGGCCGTGGCGGTGGTGGTCGTCTTCAGGTAGCCCTTGGAGTCCGCCTTGACGGTCTTCAGCGTGGTGTAGGTGCTGGAGCTCTTCTTACGGAACTGGAGCTTCACGGACTGCGAGCCGTAGCCGCCGTACTTCAGGGACTCCCAGTTGGCGCGGGTGAGGGCGCCCGTCACGGTGACGGTCTTGCCCTTCCTCACCGGCTCCGGGGAGGCGTTGGCGGTGAGCTTGGCGGCGCGCTGGAAGGAGAAGGAGCCGGCCTTCTCCTTCCAGATGTAGTCCTCGTCGTTGGCGTCGACCCACGCGTCCACGTACCAGGTGCCGGCGCTCTTGTTGGTGAGGTAGTCCGTCTTCGGGTCGATCTTCACCGAGGCGGTGCAGGTGGAGGTGGTGGCGTTGACCTTGGTGCAGGTGGGCTTGCCCGTGGTCGCGTACCCGTTGTCGGGGCCGTAGAGGTCGAACTCGTCCGCGCCCTTGATGCCCGAGTCGTCCGTGGCGGTCACGCTGACCTTGACGGTCACCGCGCTGGAGGTGCCGATCTGCACCTTGTTGTCGCCGTCCACGACCACCTTGGTGATCTTCGTGTCGCCCTGGCTGCCGTCGGCCTGGGCGGCCGGGACGGCGAGGGCGGACAGGGCCAGGGCGCCGCCGACGACGGCGACAGAGGCACGGATGCGCATGTGTGGTCCCCACGTTGAGATCTGGGGAGTCGGGTGACTCCGCAGATGTGACGCGGGGACAAGGTGAAAGGTTGTACGAGCCGTGAACATTCTGTGCGGGAGTGCGTGAGGGAGGAGTGACCCCGGCGGCACGGCCGGAGTCAGTCGAACCACCGGTCCCGCGCCAACTCCTCCGTCCGCGACGGGTCCTCCAGCAGCGCGGCCACCTCGAACCGCCGAGGCCACTGCCCCGCCGCCCACGCCAGCCCCGCCGCGACCCCCTCCACAGTGGCCGCGTGCAGAACACCGTCGTCGGTGAGCCGCCAGTCGATCTCCACGCCGTCCACGACGAGTTCCTCGTGCTCCACATAGGTGTCCGGCGTACGCGACCCGAGCAGCACCCGCACCGCGTCCGGCACGGCGTGCTCCGACCCCTCGGAGTGCACCTCACCGGTGACGGACTCGCTCAGCCGCCGCACCTGGAACAGCTCGGCCAGCTCGGCGGCCCGCGCCGGCCGGACCGGCAGCAGCGGCACACCCGAGGTGAACGGCAGCAGGTCCGGCGAGTCGACCACGACGGCCGACCCGGCGTCCACGACCTCCACCCGCCCGTCGACCACGGCGCGCAGCTCGTCCGGCAGGGTCACCTGCTCGGGATCCAGCTCCGCCAACGCGCTGTACAGCCCGTGCAGTTGGGCGGGCGTGACGGGCCGCTCCGGGTCGGCGAGGCGGTCCAGCAGCTCGGCGGCGCCACCCGGCTCGTCCAGCAGCGCGGCGACGGAGGTGCGCACGCCGAGCGCCCGCAGCACCTGCTCGTCCTCGAACCCGGTGGCGTCGGCCTCGTCGTACAGCCCGCGCAGCAGTGGGTCCCCGCCCGCCGCCAACAGGCCGGCGGGCTTGCGGCCGTCCAGCACCGGGTGCCCGCGCAGCCACCACGCGGTGTACGGCCGTACGGCCTCATGGGTGCCGTCGGGCAGCAGGATGCGCACGGGCTGGGTGAGGGCGTCCCGCAGCGGGGGCCGGGCCAGCAGGGCGAGCGCCTCGGGCCAGTGGTCGTCGTCCACCAGGTCCAGGTCGCGGACGGCGACGAGTTCCGTGGCGACCGGCGGCACCGGGCTGTCCGGGAACCGGTCGAGGATGTCCTCGCACCACACGTCCACGGCGTCCAGCAGACCGGCGTCGTCGGGCTCGGCGTAGTCGCCCTCCCGGGGCTCCAGCTCGTCCGGGTCCAGCACGACGTCCGTGGCCCGGACGAGCGCGAAGTCGGCGAGCACCCCGCACGCGGCGAGCGGCTGCTCCCCCCACTTCTGCGCCAGATCCGCGTCCACGGCGGCCAGTTCACCCTCCCGGATCACCCGGGCGAAGGGACTGCCGGGAAACACCAGCTCACCGGCCGGCGCGAGTTCCCCGTCCTCGTCGGGCAGCGCGAGGGCACCCAGCCAGGGCTCGTCCCCCGGTTCGAGCCCCGCGTCCCGCACCAGCCCGAGCACCGTGTCGGCCAGCTCCTCGGCGTCCGGCGCGTCCTCCTCCCAGCCGAAACCGCCGTCATCCTCCAGCGAGCCCGCCACGGCGGCCCGGACCTGCGGGGTGGTCAGCACCGCGCGCGGGGTCGCGGGCAGCGCGCCCAGCTTCTCCAGCAGCGGATGCGCGGCGTCCGCGTCGGCCACCTTCAGCCCGAGCCGCCCCAGCACGTCCGGATCGATCCGGGCGGCGTCCGGCGTGGGCAGCAGCACCTGCCGTGGCCCGATCGTGGTCCGCCTGTCGGCGAGCGGCACCGGCAGCCCCGACAACCGCTCCGGATCGACCCCGGCGAGGCTGTCGTACAGCCGCCACCACCACTCCGGCTCCTTCTCCAGCCCGGCCAGCCGGTCGACGGCGTCGGCGAGCGGCAGCCGGGCGACCCCGAGGGTACGCAGCTCGACGCGCCGCTCCAGCCCCGCCGGGAGCAGGGTGGGCAGCACCTCGGCGAGCACCCGCACGGTGCCGGCCCCGGCCCCCTCCACGATCTCGGCGTCCCGGGGCCGCAGCGCCTCCGGCAACTCGTCGTCGCCCTTCGCCTCGACGGCCGGGGGCAGGAAGGCGGTACGCGGCAGCCGCTCCAGCACAGCCTGCCGCAGGGCCCCGTCCAACGCGCCCTTGCCGAGCGGCCCCGGCACGAGATCGATGATCCCGGCCAGCACCGGCCGCCAGGCGGCGAGCAGTTCGGCGTAGGCGTCCGCAGCGCGCTCCACCAGGAAGTCGGTGAGCGGACCGGGCGCCGCGTGCCGGCGGGTGGTGTCCAGCGGGAACGAGGCGATGAGCAGGGCGGGCACACCGAGGGGCTCGTCACTCGGCGTCGGCGCGTGCACGACCGGACTCGTACGGGGCCTCACCGGGGCACCGTAGGCGTCGACGGGCACGGCCCAGGTCACCGACCAGTGCGGCCGCAACCGCTCCTCGACCGGCCGGCCGGCGAGGAGATCGGGCGTGAGCGCCCCGTTCGCCGACGCCGTACGCCAGTTGGTGATGCCGTCCCGGGAGTCCTCCACGATGGTGAAGGGGCCGTCGGTCCGCCGGCTGAGCGTGCGAGGAGCCTCCCCGTTGACCTCCACGACGACCTCCGCCAGCCCCGGCAGGGCGAGGAGCAGGGCGTCGTCGATGCCGTCGAGCAGCCGCTCGGCGAGATCGGCGGCGGCGGCGTCACGCAGCGGCAGGATGACGGCGGTGTCGTACGGGTCCGGAGCCGTGCCCTCGGCGGCGAAGGGCAACCGCAGCAGGGGCACGTGCCCGTCCCGCCGCCGCACCTCGTCCCCCAGCCCAGGACTGTGCCGAGCGGTGTCGGCGGCCAGCTCCCTCGCTTCCGCGAGGGACCAGCGCACACCCCCGTGCCGCCCCACGATCGCCGGTTCATCGGTGACGGCGAGTACGGCGGCGAACCCGACCCCGAACCGGCCGACGGCACCCTGCGTCGCCTCGGTGTCCCGCTTCGCGGAGGCCCGCAGCGTGGACAACGACTCGACACCGGCCGCGTCCAGCGGGGCCCCGGTGTTCGCGGCCACGAGCACGCCGTCGCGGAGGGTGAGCCGCAACCGCCCCGGCACGTGCGCCCGCGCGGCGGCGTCAGCGGCGTTCTGAGCCAGCTCGACGACGAGCCGGTCCCGGTACCCACCGAGAACCAGATCCTCCTCGGCGTTGGCGTCCTCCCGGAACCGGGCGGGGCTGGTCGCCCAGGCGTCGAGAACACCGCGACGCAGACGGGCGGTGCCGAAGGGGTCGGCGCCCTCGGCCGCCGGCCGCACGAACTTGCTCACGTTGACTCTCCTCTACGACGTGAGGACGAAGGTACAGCGAGGACGGGCCGGAGGCCGAAGGGAGAGGTCGGGGGGTGGGGGTGGCCGGGGTGCACGGGTGCTCGGGGTGCTCGGGGTGCTCGGGGGTGCTCGGGGTGCTCGGGCTGCCCGGGCTGCCCGGGCTGCCCGGGCTGCCCGGGCTGCCCGGGCTGCCCGGGGGTGTTGATGTCGCCGGTGCCGAGAAGTGACCGTTGGGCCGCTCGCTTCTCGGCCAGTGTCGTGCTTCCACGGCCCGCCTCAAGGGCGCGTTCCGCGTCGCCTTCGGCGATGGGCCTCCGGCCCACCCTTGACCCGGCCCGCTCCAGCACGAGGAAGAAGCGAGCGAGCGACCCGAAGAGACGGTGGCCCCAGCGGTAACGGGCCCTCGGGTTGGCTGGGTCCGCATCGTCGGCGGGGGACGCGCGAACGCGCCTCGCCAGCACGCCGGGCCGGTTCAGCGGCGAACGGTGAGTGGGCGGGGCGCGGTCTCGCCTCGCCAGCACGCCGGGTGGGATCGGCGGCTGCGGCTCATCCCGGGAATCCGGGGAGTCCCGGGACTCCCCGGGGGCCTCGCCTCGCCCCTCCAGAGGGTGATTGGCGCGATTGGGCCAAGATGCGGGGTAGGTCAGGTGGCGGGAGGTCCGCTGGGGGTGGCCCAAATCCGCCAATCACCGGGCCCGTGTGACCCCAGGGGCTCATGGGACGCCACCCCCTCCCCCTCCCTCCCCCCCACCCACCCCAAGCCGCCGAACCCACCCGGCGTGCAGGCGAGGCGCGACCGCGTACCCCTAGCGCCGGGGGCGGACCCGGCTTGCCCACGGGCCCGCACCGGTAGGCGGCCACTTTGCCCCGGCCGCCCGCTCGCTTCTCCCTCGTGCTGGAGTGAGCCGAGTCAAGGGTGGGCCGGAGGCCCATCGCCGAAGGCGACGCGCAGCGCCCTTTACTCGGCTCGCGGAAGCACGACACTGGCCAAAGAAGCGGGCGGCCCGGCGGCAACCGTCTCAGCGCCGGGCGGCGGGATCGTGCCGTACCGCAGTTTCAGGGTCAGGAGTGGCCGAGTTCCGCTGTCTCGTCGTCGCCGGTCTCCGGGACCGAGCCGGAGTCGCGGGCCGGGCGGAGCGGGAAGGGGTCGACCCGGGTCTCGTCGACGACCGGCGGGGCCGGCTGCGGGGGCTTCGGCATGACCGCCGCCTCGGAGTGGCCGCCGCAGCCGTAGGCGAGGGAGACCACGCGGCCGTCCGCCGGGGAGAACTCGTTGGCGCAGACGCCGAAGGCCTGGCCGAGGGAGCCACCGATGGGCGTGAGGAAGCCGCAGGTCATGCAGGTGGCGGGGGCCGCCTGGGCCATGGCCGTCTTCGGGCCGAAGGACTCTTCCCAGCGGTCGGCGGCGCTGTGCAGGCCGTAGCGGGACAGGACGCGGGCGCGGCGCATGCCCAGTTCCTCGGCGACGGACGCGATGGAGCCGCGGGACGGGGTCGTCGGCTGGGCGGCGGGGGCGCCCGGCGTGACGTCGGCGTCCTCGGCCTCCGCCAGTTCCCGCATCTCCTCGGAGACCGCCGAGTTCGGCGGCGGCTCCTCCTCGCCCGTGTAGCCGGGCTCCAGGCGCAGGTCGTCCTGGTCGGTGGGCAGCAGGTCGCCGGGGCCGAGGTCGCCGGGGCGCAGGCGCTCGCTCCACGGGACCCACTCGGGGGCGAGGAGGGCGTCGGGGCCGGGGAGGAGGACGACCTCGTCGAGCGTGACGATCTTGGCGCGGGAGGCGCGGGCCACCGTCACGGCCCAGCGCCAGCCGCGGTAGCCCAGCTCCTCGCACTCGAAGAAGTGCGTGACAACGCGGTCGCCCTCGGAGACCAGGCCGGCGTGCTCGCCGACCACGCCGGGCGCGGCGGCCTCCTCGGCGGCGGTGCGGGCGAGGTCGACGGCCTCGGCGCACAGGCGGTCGGGGGTGCGGCTTCGCGTTGTCGCTGCGCTCACAGGTATCGCTTCTCTCCTACGCCGTCTCGTCGAGTGCGGCTGCCTCCGGCGGTTTCGCCGACGGAGCGGACCTGGGGACCGCATCGACGTCTGCATCCGCGCGCCTGGGCGCACCTCTGCCATCCATTCTGCGTTATGGCTGAGATAGGCACGCTACACCGGACGGGATTCGCGCATATTCCCACCCGCCCCTCTGCCTGCGCCGACCGGGGTCGTGTGCCGCCACACCCGTCCGATCCGCACTATCCAGCCGTGTCTCGGGGCACTATGAACGTCGTGGCAGCCGCGGACAGGGCGAATGGTCGGGGCGGCGGTTCGGGCCGGGTGGGTGGTGCCGTCCGCTCGGTCGGCCGTGCCCTGCACTTTCCCGTGACCGGCGCAGCCCGGGGCATCCGCAGGGCCACGCACGCGCACGGCGCTGGTGAGTCGGGTCTGGGCAAGCTGATCGAGTTGCACGCGGTGAACGGCGCGGGGGATGTCATGGTCACCGTGGCGCTCGCGTCCACGGTGTTCTTCTCGGTGCCGACCGACGAGGCGCGCGGCCGGGTCGCCCTCTATCTCGCCATCACCATGGCGCCGTTCACGGTCCTCGCGCCCGTGATCGGTCCTCTCCTGGACCGGCTGCCGCACGGGCGGCGGGCCGCGATGGCGGGGGCGATGCTGGCGCGGGCCCTGCTGTCGCTGATCATCTCGGGGGCGGTGGCGAGCGGCGGTCTGGAGCTTTATCCGGCCGCGCTGGGCGTGCTGGTGGCGTCGAAGGCGTACGGAGTGGTCCGCAGTGCCGTCGTACCACGGCTGCTGCCCCCGCGGTTCTCGCTCGTGAAGGCCAACTCCCGGGTGACCCTCGCCGGGCTGCTGGCCACCGGTGCCGCAGCGCCGGTCGCGGCGGGGCTGCACGCCCTCGGCGATCCGTGGCCGCTCTACGGCGCCTTCGTGATCTTCATTGCCGGTACGTTTCTGTCGTTCTCCCTGCCGCCCAAGGTGGACTCGGCCAAGGGCGAGGACGTGGCGCTGCTCGCGGCCGACGAGCAGCATCTGCACGGGCCGCGCCGGGAGCAGGTCAAGCGGCCGGGGCTGCGGACGGTCGGGCCGGCCGTCACGCACGCGCTCGGCGCCAACGCCGCTCTGCGCTGTCTGTCCGGCTTTCTGATCTTCTTCCTCGCCTTCCTGCTGCGCGAGCATCCGCTGACCGGGGAGAGCGCGGCGGTGTCGCTGGGGATAGTGGGCGTCGCGGCCGGCGCGGGCAACGCCCTCGGTACGGCCGTGGGGGCCTGGCTCCGTTCCCGCGCGCCGGAGATCATCATCGTGACCGTGGTCGCGGTGGTGCTCGGTACGGCGCTCGTCGCGGCCCTCTTCTTCGGGGCGTTCCTGGTGGCCTGTCTGGCCGCGGTCGCCGGGTTCGCGCAGGCGCTGGCCAAGCTGGCGCTGGACGCGCTGATCCAGCGGGACGTGCCCGAGCTGGTGCGTACCTCGGCGTTCGCCCGCTCGGAGACGCTGCTGCAGATGGCGTGGGTGTTCGGTGGCGCGGTCGGCATCGTGATGCCGCTCAACGGCACGGCCGGGCTGCTGGTCGGCGCCGCGTTCGTGGCCGCCGGCTGGCTGAGCACGCTGAAGGGGCTGCTCGCCTCGGCCCGGCACGGTGGCCGGACCCGGGTGGCGTGACGCCGTGGGGGCACGGGCACGCGTGGCGTAACGAACCGGGCACGCCGTACCCCACGTGGGCGGACGGCTCGGGGCGCCCGATAGCCTTCGGCCATGACCACGCTGCCCCGCGGCGAAGCCGCTGATGTACACCGCGTTGCGCGACGCCGCCGCGTCGTCGCCGCCGCCGGCGCCGTTTCCGCCGGACTGCTCGTCCTGTCGGCCTGTGACAAGCCGACCCCCGTCGCGACGCTCACCGTCGGCGGGGACTCGGTCAACTCCGAGGCCGTCTGCTACAACGACGGCAAGGCGCTGGACGAGAAGTCGCTGAAGGAGTGCGTCAAGAACGCCGACGACGTCAAGTCCATCAAGGTCGGTCAGGACCAGACCGTCCGTATCGGCGTCGACCCGAAGATCGCGGACGCGGGCTGGATCGTGCTGGTCAACGGCCGCCAGTTCAGCGACTCCAGCAAGGAGACGTACCGCACGATCCCGAGCAGCGCGTTCTTCAACGTCCAGTACGGCACCCAGGGCAACACCAACACCCTGTCGATCCGGATGGGCGAGAACACGAACAAGGGCATGTGGTCCTTCAAGCTGAAGAAGGCCTGATCACGACGTCTCTTCCGGTCCTCGTCGCCACCGCGGTCCCCGTCGAGCGGGACGCGGTGGCCCGGGGGCTGCCCGCGCCGGCCGGGGAGGTACGGCTGCCGGGCGCGTCCCTGGTCCGTACGGCCACGGGCTGGGACCTGCTCGCCGCCGGCGTCGGCCCGGCGCTCGCCGCCGCCACGACCGCCGGCGCCCTCACCGCCGCCGCGCTGGCCGGCCGCCCCTACGGTCTGGTCGTCTCGGCCGGGATCGGCGGTGGCTTCGCGCCCGGGGCGCCCGTCGGCTCGCTCGTCGTCGCCGACGCGATCACCGTCGCCGACCTGGGGGCCGAGACCGCCGACGGATTTCTCCCGGTCACCGAACTCGGATTCGGGACCGTCACCCACCGTCCGCCGCGATCACTCGTACGAGCCGTGTCCGAGGCCACCGGTGCCCGGACCGGCACGGTCCTGACCGTCTCCACGGTGACCGGCACGGCCGCCCGCGCCGCCGCCCTGCGCGACCGGCACCCCGGCGCGCTCGCCGAGGGCATGGAGGGGTTCGGGGTGGCGGAGGCCGCCGCCGCGCACGGCGTGCCCGTGCTGGAGATCCGCGCGGTCTCCAACCCGGTGGGTCCCCGCGACCGCGCCGCCTGGCGCATCGGTGACGCCCTCGCCGCCCTCACCGAGGGCTTCGGGAAACTCGCGCCCGCATTGGAGAGTTGGAACGCACATGACCGGTGAACCGCTGCAGATCGCGTACTCCCCCTGCCCGAACGACACGTTCGTCTTCGACGCCCTCGCCCACGGCCGCGTCCCCGGCGCCCCCGCGCTGGACGTGACCTTCGCCGACATCGACATCACCAACGGCATGGCCGAGCGCGGCGAGTTCGACGTGCTGAAGGTGTCGTACGCCGTCCTGCCGTACGTCCTCGACACGTATGCGCTGCTGCCGTGCGGCGGTGCGCTGGGGCGGGGCTGCGGCCCGCTGGTGCTCACCCGGGACGCCGACGCCGACCTGACGGGCCGTACGGTGGCCGTGCCGAGCGAGAAGTCGACCGCGTACCTGCTGTTCCGGCTGTGGGCCGCCGACATCCTGCCGGGCGGGGTCGGCGAGATCGTCGTCATGCCGTTCCACGAGATCATGCCGGCCGTGCGGGACGGCAAGGTGGACGCGGGCCTGGTCATCCACGAGGCCCGGTTCACGTACCAGAACTACGGGCTGCACAAGCTCGCCGACATGGGCGAGCACTGGGAGCACACCACCGGGCTGCCGATCCCGCTGGGCGCGATCATCGCCAAGCGGTCGCTGGGCGCCGAGCGGCTCGGCCGGCTCGCCGACTCCGTCCGCGCCTCCGTACGGGCCGCCTGGGACGACCCGGAGGCCTCCCGGCCGTACGTCATGGAACACGCCCAGGAGATGGACCCGGCCGTCGCCGACCAGCACATCGGGCTGTACGTCAACGAGTTCACCGCGGACCTCGGCGAGGACGGCTACGCGGCGATCCGGGGACTGCTCACGCGCGCGGCGGCCGAGGGGCTGGTGCCGCCCCTCGGCCCGGACGCGCTCGCTTTCCCGTAAAGGGGGGCAGGGCCTCCGGATACGGCTCAGACGTCCAGCTGATCGGCGACCGCGCGGAGCAGACCGGCGATCTTCTTGCCGGAGGCCTTGTCCGGGTAACGGCCCTTCTCCAGCATCGGCGTGATGTTCTCGAGAAGGGTCGTCAAATCCTGCACGATCGACGCCAGCTCGTCCGGCTTCTTGCGCTGGGCGGCGGCGACGGACGGCGTCGGGTCGAGCACGATCACCGACAGCGCCTGGTCACCGCGCTGACCGGCGACGACACCGAACTCCACGCGCTGTCCCGGCTTGAGCGCATCGACTCCGGCGGGGAGAACCGAGGAATGGACGAAGACGTCACCGCCGTCGTCGCGGGAGAGAAAGCCGAAGCCCTTCTCGCTGTTGAACCACTTGACCTTGCCGGTAGGCACGTCTGTCCTCGTCCTCGTACTCGTCGGGAAAACTACTTCGGAAACGGCTCTTGATAGCACTAGAGCGGGTCGACCATGACCCGCCGGTACCAAGGCTAATGGTCTTGGGGCGGGTGACAAGACGTCCCCCGGTTGTTCTCTCGCGCAGGGAACTACCCTGGTCCGGTGCGTGACAAAACCCAAACGAATTCCGCCGCGCCCGGTGACCGACTGATCCGCGCCGGTGCCGTCGTCTTCTTCCTCGGGGCCGTGGCCACCCTCGTCACGGTGGCCCCGCTGTTCCTCGGGGCGAAGCCTTTTCCGACGTACATGTTCGGTCTGAGCATGCTCATGGCCGTCGGATTCCTCGTGGCCGGCGCGGGTGTCCTGCGCTCCGTCGCCGCCGGACGGCGTCAGGCGAGGGGCGCGGCGCCGGGCGCCTCTCGGTAGCCGGTGAGCCACGCGGGGAACGCGGACAGGTCCGTCAGGACGACGTCCGCGCCAGCCGCGTGCAACTCGCCGGCCGGGCACGGGCCGGTCGCCACGGCGACCGAGAACGCACCCGCCGCACGGGCACCGCGCACGTCCCCGACGTGATCGCCGACGTACACGCCCGCGCCGTACTCGCGCAGTGCCGCCGCCTTCTGCTCGGCCCACAGGTCGCCGACGACCACGTCCGGCTCGATGCCGAGGTGGGCCAGGTGCAGCTTGGCGTTCGGCTCGTACTTCGCCGTCACCACCATCGTCCGTCCGCCGGCCGCCCGCACCGCGTCGATCGCCTCCCGGGCGCCGTCCATGGCGGGCGTCGCGGCGATGGCTATGGAGGGGTACATCTCCCGGTACAGGTCGGCCACCGCCGGCACCTCGTCGGCCGGGAACCAGTGGATCAGCTCCTCCGCGAGCGGCGGCCCGAGCCGGGTCACCGCCAGATCGGCGTCGATGAACGTCCCCGTCCGCTCCGCCAGGGCCAGGTAGCAGGCACGGATGCCCGGCCGGGAGTCGATGAGGGTCATGTCGAGGTCGAAGCCGACGGTCAGCGAGGAGGCCATGCGGGCCATTGTGCCGGGTGCCTGCGGCGGCCGGGCCGGGTGGGGCTGCGCCGTGGGGGTGCCCGTTACCGGCCGCGTCAGCCGCAGCTTGGTCAAGGGGCGCGGGGAACTGCGCAACCGCGCCGTGCCAGCGCTAGCGCTTGCGCTGGGAGCGCCAGAGGAGGAACAGGGCCGAGGCGACCGCTGCTCCCCTGACCACCCACGGCCAGGTGTCGCCCACCGCGTCGTTCATGTGGCCCTGGGCGATCGGGTCGCCCCAGCGGCCCTCGGCGCGCCCCCACAGCCACACCAGCCCCGCCGCGAGCGCCGCGCCCGGCAGCACCATCACCGCCCACCTGGTCTCCGCGGGCGTCAGCCGCCGGGAGCCGTAGGCGATGGCCCAGCCGAGGAGCAGCGCGAACCAGTTGCCGAGTACGGCACCGGCGACGAGCGCGGCGGCGGCCAGCAGCAGGAGGGGGTTGGACCAGCCGGCGGAAGGGACGGGGAGGAGCCGGCGGGGCTTGGCGGGCGCTGCTTCCGGCGCGGCCTCGGCGGGCTCCACCACAGGATCGGCCTTCTCGGCGGAAGGCGCCCGCGGTGGCCGTTTGAGCAGTTCCGGGATCTCCACGCCGCCGACGAACCCCGGTACCGGGTCGGCGTCGCTCACAGGAGTGCCGACGCGCCACCAGTCGGGCGGTGCCGTGGCGTCCCCCAGTTCGTGCGCGGGCGCGAGATGCGGCGGGGCGGGCGTGTCGCGCGTGGCGGGCGGCTGGGGCTCGGCGGGGCGCGGGCGCGGCACGACCCGGCGCAGACCCTTCGGCCGCTCCCGCTGCGCCGGCTCCGGTGCCCGCTCCCGGGAGGAGGGCTGCGCCGGTACCGCGGTCGGCGGCGCCTGCGGGAGGCCGCCGGTGCCGCCCGCCGCCGCGACCACCTCGTCCGGGCTGCCCAGGCGCTCCAGGATGCGGCGGACGGCGGCGGGCGAGTCCACCGTCGTCTGCGCCCGGAACCGGTCGATCTCGTTCCGCAGCTCCGACACGAGCCGCATCCGCGTCGCCGACGGCAGCTGGCGCTGCTGGGCGATGTCTCCGACGCGGCTCAGATACTCGTAGACGACCTGGTCGCTCTCGATGCCCACGGAACCCCTCCGGGGTGACGCCGACTGATACCCCGTGAGGACCGTACCGCTTCTCGCGGCATGCCCTCGGCATGGGGAAGTCCGCTACCGTTGGCCGGATGAGCCCCGAGGCCCACTCAGCCCCTCGGTCCCTCGCGGAGGCGCTCCGCGCGCGGGACGACGCCTCCCTGGCCGCGCTGCTGCGCAGCCGCCCGGACCTCATCACCCCCGTCCCCACCGACCTCACCCAGCTCGCCACCCGCGCCGGCACCCGCGCCTCGGTGCTGCGCGCTCTGGAGCGGCTGGACCGGTTCGCGCTGCAGACGGCGGAGGCGCTGGCCGTGGCCCCGGACCCGGCGTCCTACGACACACTGCTCTCTCTGATGGCCGGGGACGCCGGCGACGAGACGGTCGCCCGCGAGCTGCCCCGGGCCGTCGCCACCCTGCGCGAGCAAGCGCTGGTGTGGGGCGACGACGACCGGCTGCGGCTGGTGCGGACAGCCCGCGAGCTGCTCGCGCCGTCCCCGCAGCACCCGTCCCCGACCGGACTGGGGCCGACCGTGCAGGAGGCCACCTCGGGCATGTCGCCGGGGCGGATCCAGGAGATCGTGACGACGGCCGGGCTGCCGTCGACCCACGACTCGGTGTCCGCCGTGGCCGCGCTGACCGGGCTGTTCACCCACCGCACGAAGATGGCGAAGCTGCTCACCGGGGCCCCGGAGGCGGCCCGCGAGGTGCTGTCCCGGCTGGTGTGGGGGCCGCCGTACGGGCAGGTCACCGCCGATCCGGCGGCGCATCTGCGCTGGCTGCTGGACCGCGGTCTGCTGCTGCCGACCGCGCCGGGCACGGTCGTGCTGCCCCGCGAGGTCGCCCTGCATCTGCGCGAGGGCCGCGCCCACCGTGCGACCGAGCCGCTGCCGCCCGCCGTGGCGCCGGCCGCGACCCACAGCCCGCAGGTGGTGGACGCGACGGCGGCCGGGCAGGCGTACACCGCGCTGGCCACCGTGGAGGAGTTGCTGAAGGACTGGGACGAGGGCGGCCCGGCGGTGCTGCGGGCGGGCGGGCTGAGCGTCCGTGACCTGAAGCGGACCGCCGTGGCACTGGACGTGTCGGAGCCGGTCGCCGCCTTCTGGGTCGAGCTGGCCTACGCGGCCGGCCTGATCGCCTCCGACGGCGAGGCCGACGAGCGGTACGCGGCCACCCCGGCCTACGACGAGTGGCTGGAGCTGCCTCCGGCCGAGCGCTGGGCCCGGCTCGCCCAGGCCTGGCTGACGGCCACCCGTACGCCGGGGCTGGTCGGCGGGCGGGACGCGAAGGACCGGACCCTGTCGGCGCTCGGTCCGGGCCTCGACCGCTCCGCCGCGCCCGAGGTACGGCACCGGGTGCTGTCCCTGCTGGCCGCGCTGCCGCAGGGAGCGGCGCCGGACGCGGAGTCGGTGCTGGCCCGGCTGCGCTGGGAGCGGCCCCTGCGGGGTGCTCGGCGCGACGGTGCCCGCGACGACGACCTGCGCTCCCGGCTCGCTCGCTGGACCCTGTCGGAGGCGGAACTGCTGGGGGTGACGGGCCGGGGCGCGCTGTCGTCCCCCGGGCGCGCGCTGCTGGGGGCGCCGGCTGCCGCCGGGGCCGGGTCCGCGAGGTCCGGCGCCGCCACCGGCGCCCCGGCGACCCCCGCCGCCGGCTCCCCCGCGCCCACCGGCCCCGGTGACAAGCTTCCGGTGCACCACCACCGGGCCCCCGAGCGGCCCGTGCCCCTCTCCCCCGCCGAGCAGGGCGTCGCGGCCGCCGCCGCTGCCCGGCTGCTCGCCCCGCTGCTGCCCGAGCCGCTGGACCACGTGCTGCTCCAGGCCGACCTGACGGCGGTGGCGCCCGGTCCGCTGCGGCGCCCGCTCGCGGACATGCTGGGGGTGCTCGCGGACGTGGAATCCAAGGGCGGCGCGACCGTGTACCGGTTCACACCGGCGTCCGTCCGCCGTGCCCTGGACGCCGGCCGGACCGCCGCCGACCTGCACGCCTTTCTCACCGAGCACTCCCGCACCCCGGTCCCGCAGCCGCTCGCCTATCTGATCGACGACGTGGCCCGCAGGCACGGCCACCTGCGGGTCGGCGCGGCCTCGGCGTACGTCCGCTGCGACGACGACACCCTGCTGAACGAGATCCTCGCCGACAAGCGCGCCGCCGCGCTGGGCCTGCGTCGCCTCGCGCCGACCGTGCTGGCCGCCCCGACCGACCCGGCGACGCTGCTGGAGGGCCTGCGCGCGATGGGGTACGCGCCCGCCGCCGAGTCCGCCGAGGGCGATGTGCTGATCACCCGCGCGCACGCCCACCGCACCCCGCCGCGCACCGCGCCCGAGCCGGTGCCGGACGGGCCGCCGCCGCCCGACGCCACGCTGCTCGCGGCGGCGATCCGCGCGATCCGGGCCGGTGATCTGGCCGCCACCACCCCGCGCAAGCCCGTCGGCGAGCCCCTGGCGGGCGGCGAGCTGCCCCGCACCTCCTCCGCCGAGACCCTGGCCACCATGCAGGCCGCCGTCCTGACCGGCGACTCGGTGTGGATCGGCTACGTCAACGCCGAGGGCGCCGCCAGCCAGCGGGTCATCGCGCCGATCCGGGTCGAGGGCGGCTTCGTGACGGCGTACGACCACACAGCGGACGAGGTGCGGACGTTCCCGCTGCACCGCGTCACCGGCGTCGCCGAGCTGGCGGACGACTGAGGTCGTTCCTAGGGCCAGACAGGCCCGAGGTCCTGTCGTCAAACTCCCGTCGTCCGCCCGGAGGGCGGGCCGCGCGGCGTCAGGTGCGTGCTCTCGGCGTGCCGGGCCCCGGCCCTCGTACTGGATGTACTTGGGTCGGGGCCCGGTGCGGCGAGAGTGCGTGCATGGCGTCGCGCGGCAGACGGGAGTTTGACGACAGGGCCTAGCAGTCTCCGACCGGCGTGTCCGCGGGCAGGCCGAAGTGGGCGCGGGCGGCTCTCTCCAGGGCGTCGGACGGCATCGTGTCGTCCAGGGCGGCGCGGGCGAAGAGACCGAAGTGGGCCTCGGTCCAGTCCTCGTTCCCTGCGCCGTCCGGCGGTGCCTCGCGCGAGACCACCCGGTAACCGCCGTGCGGGTCCCGCACCAGCCGCACCACCTGTGGGCCCCGTCCGCCGCCGCACTCCACCAGGCCGCCGTCGCGCATCCCGTACTCCAGGCACAGCGTGTCGACGCCCGCGCGCACCTCGCCGCCGTGCTCCGCCACGTCGAGCGCCTCGGCCCGGCAGAACCAGCGCGTGTGCAGCCCGGGGACGTCCTCGCCGTAGCCGGTGCCGTGGCTCTCCGCTGCGAGCCGGGCCTCGATGACCGGCCGTATCTCGTCCCACAGCCGCGTGTCGACGGTTCCCGGCCGCATCGCCCAGGTGCCGGTGGCCACCAGTACCACCACGGCTCCGGTGCCGACGGCCCATCTGCGTGCCGACATCCCTGAACTCCTCACCCGGCCGCGCGCCCGCGCCGCCTTGTCGTGTGTCAGGACTCGCGGCGGGGCGAGGGGGTTGCGCCCGGGGTCCGGTGCCGCCGCCGATCTTGCGGCCATGGAGCCCCCCGGCCGTATGAGGCACACTGGACGTTTGGCCGTCATGGAAAGGGTGTGCCGCGCGTGAATGGTCCGCTGATCGTCCAGTCCGACAAGACCCTGCTCCTGGAAGTCGACCACGAGCGGGCCGACGACTGCCGGCGGGCCATCGCGCCCTTCGCCGAGCTGGAGCGGGCACCCGAGCACATCCACACCTACCGGGTCACCCCGCTCGGCCTGTGGAACGCGCGCGCCGCCGGGCACGACGCCGAGCAGGTCGTGGACGCCCTGGTGCAGTACAGCCGCTACCCCGTGCCGCACGCGCTGCTCGTGGACATCGCCGAGACGATGGACCGCTACGGCCGCCTCACCCTGTCCAAGCACCCCGCGCACGGGCTGGTCCTGACCACCACCGACCGGCCGGTGCTGGAGGAGGTGCTGAAGTCCAAGCGGGTCGCCCCGCTGGTCGGCGCCCGGATCGACCCGGACACCGTGGCCGTGCACCCCTCCGAGCGCGGGCAGATCAAGCAGACGCTGCTGAAGCTGGGCTGGCCGGCCGAGGACCTCGCCGGGTACGTCGACGGTGAGGCGCACCCGATCGAGCTGCTGGAGGACGGCTGGGCGCTCAGGCCGTACCAGAAGCAGGCCGTGGAGAACTTCTGGCACGGCGGCAGCGGGGTCGTCGTGCTGCCCTGCGGCGCCGGGAAGACGCTGGTCGGGGCCGGGTCCATGGCCCAGGCGAAGTCGACCACGCTGATCCTCGTCACCAACACCGTCTCCGCCCGGCAGTGGAAGCACGAGTTGGTGAAGCGGACCTCGCTGACCGAGGACGAGATCGGCGAGTACAGCGGCACGAAGAAGGAGATCCGGCCGGTCACCATCGCGACCTACCAGGTGCTGACGACCAAGCGGAAGGGCGTCTACCCGCACCTGGAGCTGTTCGACTCCCGGGACTGGGGCCTGATCGTCTACGACGAGGTGCATCTGCTGCCCGCGCCCGTGTTCAAGTTCACCGCCGACCTCCAGGCGCGACGGCGGCTCGGGCTCACGGCCACCCTCGTGCGCGAGGACGGCCGCGAGTCGGACGTGTTCTCCCTCATCGGGCCCAAGCGGTTCGACGCGCCCTGGAAGGAGATCGAGGCGCAGGGCTACATCGCGCCCGCCGACTGCGTCGAGGTCCGGGTCAACCTGACCGACTCCGAGCGGCTGGCGTACGCGACGGCCGAGACGGAGGAGAAGTACCGCTTCTGCGCCACGACGGAGACCAAGCGGAAGGTCACCGAGGCGATCGTCCGCCGGTTCGCCGGGCAGCAGATCCTGGTCATCGGGCAGTACATCGACCAGCTGGACGAGCTGGGCGAGCATCTGAACGCCCCGGTGATCAAGGGCGAGACCTCCAACGCGCAGCGCGAGAAGCTCTTCGACGCGTTCCGCGAGGGCGAGATCAGCGTGCTGGTGGTGTCGAAGGTCGCCAACTTCTCCATCGACCTGCCCGAGGCCACGGTCGCCGTCCAGGTGTCCGGCACCTTCGGCTCCCGGCAGGAGGAGGCCCAGCGGCTCGGCCGGGTGCTGCGCCCCAAGGCCGACGGCCACCAGGCCCACTTCTACTCGGTCGTCGCCCGCGACACCATCGACCAGGACTTCGCCGCCCACCGGCAGCGTTTCCTGGCCGAGCAGGGGTACGCCTACCGGATCGTGGACGCGGACGAGATCCTGGCCGAGAGCTAGCTCTTCACGCCGTGTGGACCTCCAGGGCGGCGCGCACGGCGGATTCCAGCGCCCCCTCGATCCACGCCGGTTTGACGGAGGTGTGGTCGCCCGCGAAGTGCAGGGGTCCCTCCGGGGCCGGGATGGACGGGAGCAGTTCCGTGTGCTGGCCGGGCAGGAGGACGGAGGCCTCGCCGTAGGCGTAGGGGTCGCGCAGCCAGCTCTGGGTGCGGCCCGCGCCGGTGTAGAAGACCTCGATCCGCTGGCCGTAGACCTCTTGCAG
Source organism: Streptomyces sp. NPDC052721 (assembly GCF_040678315.1). Classification (NCBI taxonomy): domain Bacteria; kingdom Bacillati; phylum Actinomycetota; class Actinomycetes; order Kitasatosporales; family Streptomycetaceae; genus Streptomyces; species Streptomyces sp. NPDC052721. The sequence continues at coordinate 30,886 of NZ_JBFATL010000014.1, forward strand.
GCCGCACAGGGCGTACGGATAGCGGGCGTCGTCGTCGAGGGAGTCCCAGCGCAGGGCGTCGTCCGCCCAGCTGTAGGAGGCCAGGACCACCCCGCCCTCGCTGCCGGGGACCGGGTGGGACGGGTGGTACATGAACCGGTTGGCGTTGTCCGACACCGAGCCGCCGCCGATGACGCCGGCCGCTTCCGGCTGGTCGCGGGCGACGGCACGGTGGGCGGCGTAGTGCACGCGCTGGCCGGGGGTGATGTGTCCGCGCGGGACGGAGGGGTGCGCGCCGAGCAGGCGGCCGTCGCCGGGGGTGCGGCCGGTGCGGTAGGCGTCGTGGAGACCGGGTTCGATGCGGTTCAGTTCCCGCTTCCAGTCGGCCTCGTCGAACTCCCACCAGCGGCGGCTGAACTCCAGCAGCACCTTGGTCGCGCAGTCGTAGTGCAGTTCGGTGATCGCGCGGCGCTTGGTGTACGACATCGGCGGGCTGATCCGCACGTGCCGCAGGCCGGAGAAGGGCACGGTCACCACGGCCGCGTCCGCGGTGAACTGCTCCCGCTCGACCGGGCCTCCTCGGCCCTCCGAAACGGTGTCCACCCATACGCGGGGTCCCTTGGCGTGGACGTGTGCCGTGTCGCCGCCGGCGCGGTCGGGGTCGTGGTACTCGATCCGCGTGACCCGCCGGTCGAACCGCACGGCGTCGCGGACCTTGGCCAGCAGGGCGTCCGGCAGGACGGCCGTGCCGCCCTCCAGCTCCCAGAACGCCGTGTCCGGGCTGATCAGGGAGGAGCCGATGAAGCTGTGGACGAAGGACAGGGGCAGCCGTGAGGTGAGGTTCTCGACGGTGCCGATGAGGTCGACCGTCCGCTCGTCCAGGCCCGCGTGCTCGGTCAGGAAGCGGAACATCGACCAGTCGCCGAAGCGCTGGATCACCCTGGCCCAGCCCCGCACGCGTTCGGGCAGCGGCTTGTCGATGCGTTTGCCGTCCGGGCCGACCGTGCTGAACTCGTCGCGCACCGGGTCGAGGACCGAGCGCAGGATGGCGGCGGCCGGTGTGTCCCAGTGGGCGCGCGGGACGCCGAAGGAGCGGTTGATCCGCCGGGGTGCGCGGGCGTAGTCGGCGCGCCGCGTGCGGATGCCGTTGACGTGGATCCAGGTGTGGGAGGCGGGACGTCCGTCCGCGTCGACGTCGACGTAGTGGAAGGGCCGCTTCTTCAGGCCCAGTTGGTCGATGAGGTCCATCACCAGCGGGTGGCTGCCGGGCAGCCGCATCGCGCCGGCCTCGGCGTACTGGCGGGGGTCGGCGAAGGGCTGCGCCGCCCGTTCGTGGCCGCCGCGGCGGAAGGTCTTGATGCGTCCGCCCGCCCGGTTGCCGTTGGCCTCCAGGACGGTCACGCGGTGTCCGGCCCGCTTCAGCAGCCAGGCCGTGACGAGGCCGGCCGGGCCCGCCCCGATGACGAGGACGCTCTTGGGCCCGCCCGCCCGGCGTCGTGGGAGACCGTCCCTGAGCACCCGCTGGTAGCCGGGGACGAGGGGCCGGTCGCCGGAGTCCACGACGAGCAGGGCCCGTGCGGCGGCGAGGCAGCGGTCGACGTCCGCGCCACGGGCGCTGGCGGGGGCCGCCGGGGCGGGGGCCCGAGGGGGCGCCGGGGCGGGCAGGGCCGCCGCGCTGCCCGCGCCGAGGACGGTGGCCGCGGCGGTCGTGCCGGCGGCGGTCGTGAGCGTGCGCCTGGTCAGGCCGCCGTTGCCGGCGTCCGCCTGGTGATCTTCGGTCATGGCGAACTTCTACTGGCCCACGGGGCCGGTGCGCCCGGGGTCGCGGCGAATTGCCACGGACGAGGGAAGGCCGCCGTTCAAACCGGTGGGACCGGGGTGCACGGAGGCACGCCGAGGGGGTCCTGCCGCACCCGATTACGGCGAAGGGATGAACCCCGCGCCGTGCCGCGCGGCGCGGGGTGCCGGGTCAGGACACTGCCCCCTACGGGCCTGTGTACGGAGGGGGAACAAGGTGGAACAGCGGCGTCCTGGGCTGGGTGCCCGAGCGCGGTACTGGTTCGACACGACCCTGGCGCGCGGGACCTCGGCCCTGGTCGGCTGGCTGGTGGTGGTCTGCCTGGCCCTCGTCGTCCCCGCGAGCGCGGTGCTGGTGTGGACGGCTCCGCACGCCCCCGCCGGCCTGCCCGGGAAACTGGCGCAGGTCTGGCGTCTGACCGGCGAGACGCTGCGGCTGGGCGGTACCACCGGCACCCCGTTGCGGGTGCTGCTGTCGGTGCTGCTGGCCCTCGTCGCCCTGGTGTACGTCTCGACGCTCGTCGGGCTCATCACGACCGGGCTGACCGAGCGGCTCATCGCCCTGCGGCGCGGACGCTCCACGCTGGTGGAGCACGGCCATGTGGTGGTCCTCGGCTGGTCGGAGCAGGTGTTCACGGTGGTGGGCGAACTGGTCGCGGCGGGCGCCAACCAGCGGGGTTCGGCCGTGGCCGTCCTGGCGGACCGCGACAAGACGGCCATGGAGGAGGCCCTGTACAGCAAGGTGGGTCCCACCGGCCGGACCCGTCTGATCTGCCGCAGCGGTCCGCCGGCCGATCCGGCCGTGCTGGCGCTGACCAGTCCGGCCACGGCCGGCTCGGTGCTCGTGCTGCCGCCCGACGACTCGCGCGGCGACGCGGACGTGGTCAAGACGTTGTTGGCCCTGCGGGCGACGGCATCCGGGGACGGCGCCACCGCGCCCGTCGTGGCCGCGGTCCGCGACGGCAGTTATCTGCTGGCGGCCCGACTGGCCGCGGGAGAGCGCGGCATCGTCGTGGAGAGCGACACGGTCACCGCCCGGCTCATCGCCCAGGCCGCGCGCCGCCCGGGGCTGTCCCTCGTCCACCGTGAGCTCCTCGACTTCGCCGGGCACGAGTTCTACCCGACCTCACACCCGTCGCTGGTCGGCCGGGACTTCGGTGACGTGCTGCTCTCCTACGGCCACGCGAGCGCGGTCGGGCTGATCCGTGCCGGTGTGCCGTGGCTGAACCCTCCGGCGCGCACGGTGATCGGGCCGGACGACCAGATCATCGTCATCACCGCCGACGACGACACCGCCGAACTCGCCGACTGCACGTGGTGCGTCGAGGAGCGGCTCATGGCGGGCCCACGGCCGCGGGACACGCGGCCGGAGCGGGTGCTGGTGCTGGGCTGGAATCGCCGGGCGCCGCTCATCCTGCGGGAATGGGGCCGCAACGCACCACCCGGCTCCGTCGCCGACGTGGTGGCGGACGAGGACGAGACGACCGTGCGGACCGCGTGCGACGCCGGCGGCGCCGACTGGGGGTGTGTGCACCGCAGGGGCGACACCACCCGGCCGGAGACGCTGTACGGCCTGGACATCGCCTCCTACGACAGCGTCGTCGTGCTCGGTCAGGACCCACGGCCCGGCGAGGCCCCGGAGGAGCCGGACAACCGCACGCTCGTCACCCTGCTCGTGCTGCGCCACCTCGAACAGCGGATCGGCCGGGAACTGCCGGTGGTCACCGAACTGACCGACGACGGCAACCGGCCCCTCGCACCGCTCGGCCCGGGAGCCGACGTGATCATCAGCGGCAAGCTCATCGGGCTGCTGATGGCGCAGATCTCCCAGAACCGCCACCTGGCGGCGGTGTTCGACGAGCTGTTCTCGGCCGGCGGCACCCAGATCCATCTGCGGTCGGCCGCCGACTACGTACTGCCCGGCCAGGAGGCGTCCTTCGCCACGGTGGTCGCCGCGGCGCGCGACCGGGGCGAGTGCGCCATCGGGTACCGCAGCCACGCCGGCACCGGCCGCGCCCCCGGCCACGGGCTGCGCGTCAACCCGCCCAAGACCGACCGCCGGCGCTGGACCACCGGTGACGAGGTCGTCGTCATCGCCGGCGCCGGTGACGGCCACGCGAGCGGGAGCGGGAGCGTTCCGCGAAGCCGCGACGCGCGACACGAACGGCACGACGGTGACCGCGACGGCCGCTTCGGAGGGGACGCCCTGGCCGGGGACGGCGCCGATCCGCCGACGAGGTGACGCCGAAACCGGTGGCCGGCCTCGTCACCTGGGACGTGAAGCCGGGGCCGGTACGCAGCGGCTGGTCACGCTGTCGTACGAGAGCAGCAGCCCCAGCGCCAGGAGGGGGTAGGCAGCCGCCAACGGCTGCTGCCACCAGGGCAGTTCCAGGTCGCGGGCGCCCTCGTGGGGCACCAGCCACATCGTGCGGGCGGTGAAGACGAGGGCCACCAGCACGGCGGTACGGGTGCGGCCCTCCGCCAGCAGCACGGCGAGCAGCGGCACGCACCACACCCAGTGGTGGGTCCAGCTGATCGGGCAGACCAGCAGGGCCGTGCAGGCGGTCAGCAGGATGCCGTGGCTCTCCCGGCGGGCCCGGGCGGCCAGCCCCAGGCCCGCCACGGCGACCACCGCCGCCGGGAGCGCCCAGGAGAGGCCCGGCGCGGGGTCGCCCAGCGCCCGGGCGGCCAGCCCGCGCAGGGACTGGTTGTCCACGATCCACGCCTTGCCCACCCGGCCGGTCTCGAACAGCCGCCGGGTCCAGAACTCCACGCTCGCCGCCGGGAGCAGAGCGGCACCGAGCGCGACCGTCCCCGCGAAGGCCGCCCCCGCCGTCGCGGCCTCCCGCACCCGGCCCCGCAGGAGCAGGTACGCCATGAACACGGCCGGGGTGAGCTTGATGCCGGCCGCCATCCCGAGGGCCAGGCCCTTGGCGCGGGCGCCGGCCGGGCGGGTCAGGTCCCACAGGACGAGGCAGGCGAGGGCCAGGTTGATCTGCCCGAACAGGAGCGTCTGGAAGACCGGTTCCAGCCACAGGGCGAGGGCCGTGGCCGTGCAGAGCAGGGACGGGGTGAGGGGCCGGGACGCCAGGCGGGCGGAGAGGGCGACCAGGGTGGCGAGCAGGAGCGCGTTGCCGGCGAGGAAGAGCGCCTTCAGGGCCGGGACCGGGAGCCAGACGGCGGGGACGAACAGGATCGACGCGAAGGGCGGATAGGTCGCCGGGAGGTGCCACTCGGTGACCGTGAAGCCGTACAGGTCGGTGCCGTGGGCCACGGCCGCGCCCTCGGCCCGGTAGACGAGGAGATCGGCCATGGGTGCGCCGCGCAGGACGCACAGGGTGACGAAGGCGGCGAGGGAGAGGGCGAGGAGGAGCAGGGCAGGGCAGGAGGGCGTCAACGTCCGTTTCCGCACGGACGCGACCCTATGCCGTCACTTGCGGCGTATGCCCGCTTCCTCGCCGTACTCGCCGAGGATGACGACGCTGAAGGCCGCCTCCAGGAACACCTTCACGGCGCGCAGGGCGTTGCCCAGCAGGTGGCGGTGGAGGCCGTCGACGGCCGTGGCGCCGGACGGGGGCCGGACGGGGGTCGGTGAGATGCTTGCTGCGCTCATGTCTCCATGGTGGAACTCCGGGCCCCTCCTCCGCATCGGTCTGCGGGTCCGATTCCGCACAGCCCCGCGTAGACCTCCGGGTGGACGCCGCCCCTGACCCTGAGTCCCCTCGTCCCCTAGGGGACGGGCCCGCGGGAGACACGCGGGCGGCGAGGCCCGGCGAGCGCCGGATCGGAAATTCATTGGCCCCCGCCCCGCCCCCTCCCCTAAAATCCCCGCTCTTGCCCGCCTCCCTCACGGAGTGCCGTCGCCCGGCCGGAAACCGGGCGGCATCGTCGTAGCCCACGCAGCAGGCCCACCGGAGGCACCCCCTTGTCCACGCCCGCCCACGACCCGCTCGACGACCCCCTCGCCCGAGAGCGCTCCCACCTCGCCGCGTCCCGTGCCGCCCTGCGCGCCATGCGCGAGGACGTGGAGGCGCTCGACATCAGCGACGTCACCGCGAACTGGGTCAACGCCGCAGTGCTCTCCCGCCAGATCGACGAGCGCATCAAGGCGCTGGCCGACCTCAGCGACACCCCGCTGTTCTTCGGCCGGCTCGACTACCTGCACGCCCCGGGCGCGGAGCGGGCCGAGGGCGCCGAGGGAGAGCGGTTCTACATCGGGCGGCGGCACGTCCACGACGCCGACGGCGACCCCATGGTCATCGACTGGCGCGCACCGGTCTCGCAGCCGTTCTACCGGGCGTCCAAGAAGGACCCCATGGACGTCGGGCTGCGCCGCCGCTTCGGATACACCGGCGGCGACCTGACCGCCTACGAGGACGAGCACCTCTCCGACCCGGCCGAGGCGGCCACCACCAGCAAGCTGCTCCAGCAGGAGATCGAGCGGCCCCGCGTCGGCCCGATGCGGGACATCGTCGCCACCATCCAGCCGGAGCAGGACGAGATCGTCCGCAGCGGGCTCGGCGGCACGGTCTGCGTGCAGGGAGGTCCGGGCACCGGAAAGACCGCCGTCGGCCTGCACCGGGTCGCGTACCTGCTCTACGCCCACCGGGAGCGGCTGGCCCGCACCGGCACGCTGGTCATCGGGCCGAACCGGTCCTTCCTGCACTACATCGAGCAGGTCCTGCCGGCGCTGGGAGAGCTGAGCGTGCGCCAGGCGACCGTGGACGACCTGGTCGCGCAGGTGGAGGTGCGCGGCACGGACGACGCCGCCGCCGCGATCGTCAAGGGCGACGCCCGGATGGCCGAGGTCCTCCGACGCGCCCTGTACTCCCATGTGACCCTGCCCACCGAGCCGGTGGTGGTCGTGCGCGGCTCGCGGCGCTGGCGGGTGCCGGCGTACGAACTGGAGGAGATCGTCCGGGAGTTGCTGGACCGGGACATCCGCTACGGCGCCGCCCGCGAGGCCCTGCCGCAGCGCATCGCGCACGCGGTGCTGGTGCAGATGGAGCGGGCCGGGGAGGCCCCGGACGACCGGGTGCAGGACGCCGTCGCCCGCAACAGCGCGGTGAAGGCGGCCGTGAAGGCGGTCTGGCCGGCCGTCGATCCGGCCAAGCTGGTGCTGCGGCTGCTCACCGACGCGGAGTTCCTCGCCGAGCACGCGGACGGGCTCCTGGACGAGGACGAGCGGAAGACGATCCTGTGGGCCAAGCCGGTCCGCGGCGTGAAGTCGGCCAGGTGGTCGCCGGCGGACGCCGTACTGATCGACGAGGCGGCCGATCTCATCCAGCGGACGCATTCGCTCGGCCATGTCGTCCTGGACGAGGCGCAGGACCTCTCCCCCATGCAGTACCGGGCCGTCGGCCGCCGCTGCACCACGGGCAGCGCGACCGTGCTGGGCGACCTCGCGCAGGGGACGACCCCGTGGGCGACCCGGAGCTGGGCGGAGGCGCTGGCCCATCTCGGCAAGCCGGACGGGGCCGTGGAGGAGCTGACGGCCGGTTTCCGCGTGCCGACGGACGTCATCGCGTACGCCTCCCGGCTGCTGCCGCACATCGCGCCCGGTCTCACTCCGGTCGCCTCCGTCCGGGAGAACCCCGGGTTCTTCGAGGTCCGTACGGCCACGCAGCCGGCCGACGTCGTCGCCGCGTGCGCGGAGCTGCTGCGCAACGAGGGCTCGACCGGTCTGATCGCCGCCGACGCCCGCGTCCCGGCGCTGGCCGAGGCCCTGACGGCGGCCGGCATCTCCTGTCTGGCCCCCGGTGAGGAGACCACCCGCGAGACCCGGCTGACTCTGGTCCCGGCCTCGCTGGCCAAGGGTCTGGAGTACGACTACGTGGTCCTGGACGAGCCGCAGGCCGTGGTGGACGGCGAACCGGACGAGCGCACGGGCCTGCGGCGCCTGTACGTGGCGCTGACCCGGGCGGTGTCGGGCCTGATCGTGACGCACACGGCACCACTGCCGCCGCAGCTCGCCGAGTAGGGCGCCACCGCCCGCCCCAAGCGCACCCCGCACGCAACCAGGCCCTGCTGTCTGGATCATCCCGGCGTCGCGGGGCCCGGCAGGCACATCTGCCGCGTTGTCGCCGGGATTGCCGACTCCCCCACGCCCGGCTGCGCCCACGCGGGGGACCCCCATCGCGTCGGCGTCCTCGCCTCGCAGCCGCACGCGCCGGACCCCGCCCGGCTCGGCCCGAAGGCACCGCGCCTCGCAGCCGGCCTGATCCGAGCGACAGGGCCTAGGCCGCGTCGCCGTCCAGGGCCGTGCGCCACTGGGCGACCGCGTCCGCCGAGACCGGGCCCTGCCAGCCGTCGGGGCGGGCCGCGCCGCCGATGTGGAACGCCTCGATCCCGCCCGCGCGGAGCCGGGAGACATGGTCGAGGCGCAGTCCGCCGCCGGCCATGATCTGCTGCTCGTACCCGGGTTCGCCGTCGTGCGCCGCTTCGGCGAGCAGCGTGGGCAGGCCGTCGTCCACGCCCGTGGCGGAGCCGGCGGTGAGATAGGTGTCCAGACCCGGCAGGTCGGCGAGCTGCTTGCGCAGGGCGTCCCGGTCGGCGGCCCGGTCGATCGCCCGGTGGAAGGTCCAGCGGCAGCCGCCGAGCGCGTCGACGACCCGTTCCACCGCGCCCAGGTCGACGCCGCCGTCCGTGGCGAGGAACCCGAGCACGAACTGGTCGGCGCCGGCCTGCCGCAGCTCGTCGGCCACGCCGGTCAGCCGGTCCAGGTCACCGGCCGCGAAGCCGTCCGCGAGGCGGAGCATCACGCGCAGGTCGATGTCGACGGCGGCGCGGATCGCGGCGACGGTGGCGGGAGCGGGGGTGAGCCCGTCGGCCGCCATCTCGGTGACCAGCTCCAGTCGGTCCGCGCCTCCGGCCTGGGCGGCGACCGCGTCCTCGACGTCGAGGGCGATCACCTCCAGGACTGCACGCTTGCTCATGGCACCCCATTCATCGGCGCTACAGGTCTAGTCCAATCCAAGACTACGCCTGCCCGGGGACGCCACTCACCCGAAGATGTTCAGCTCTCCCTCCCCGGTCCCCGCCAGCTCGTAGGACGCCCCGTTCACCGGCCGCCCCGCGTACAGCCGTACGAGCGTGGCCGCGTCGCCGATGTACCGGGCGGGCGGGCCGCCCGCGGCCACCGCGCCGAGCCGTAGCGGCTCGTCCAGGTCGTCCAGGTCGGCGTGGAGCGGCACGTGCTCCTTCTGCCGGGTGATCCGCGCCAGCAGGGTCAGCGCGTCGGGCAGCGCGGCCCCGGCGTACGCCCCCGGCGCGCCCAGCACCTCGCGCACATCCCCGGCGTGCACCCACTCGCCGAGCGCGATCATGTCCAGCGAACCGTCCGTCCCGGCGATCACCGGTCCGGCCTCCGTCATCCCGCGCTCCAGCTCGTCCACGACCCGCGCGTTCGTCCAGCCGGCCCGCTCGGCGATGTCCCGCTCGTTCGACTCCGGCGAGAACACGCCCGCCTCGAACCGGTTCTCGACCACCCGCATCAGCGCGGCGGAACAGTGCGCCAGCACATCCCGCACCGTCCAGCCCGGACACCCCGCCGACGGCAGCGCGAAGTCGGCGTCGGTCCGCGACCGCAGCAGCGGTACGAGGGCGTCGCGTTCTGTGGCCAGCAGCCGTCCGGGGAGCTCGGGATCGCGTACTTCCAGCATGTCCGTCATGGAGATCACGCTAGGGGCGCCGGGGGACGGCCGTCACGCGGGAAACGGGCGGGCAGCCGGCCCGGGGCCGCCACCGGACAGACCGGGCGGCAGCCCGCGTCCCCGCCACGGAAGAATGGGAGGCATGGCCGACCTCGACGCCCTGCGCCTCCGTTTCGCCCGCGCGCTGGAAGCAGTCCGCGCCCCCGGCGGCGGTCCCGACCCCGCCCCCTACGCCGACAACCTGCTCGCCCGCTGGCAGGAGCCGCAGCGCCGCTATCACACGGTGGCCCACCTCACCGCCGTCCTCGACCACGTCGACGTGCTGGAGGGGTACGCGGCCGACCCGGACGTGGTCCGTCTGGCCGCCTGGTTCCACGACGCCGTCTACCTCCCCGAGCGGTCCGAGAACGAGGAGCGTTCCGCGCGGCTCGCCGAGCGCGCCCTGCCCGAGGCCGGCGTGCCGCAGGCGAAGACGGCCGAGGTGGCCCGGCTGGTCCGGCTCACCGTCACCCACGACCCGGCCGACGACGACCGCGACGGACAGGTGCTGTGCGACGCCGACCTCGCGATCCTGGCCGCGCCCCCGTCGGCGTACGCCGTGTACACCGCCGAGGTCCGCGAGGAGTACCACTTCGTGCCGGGCGGCGCCTTCCGGGACGGTCGTTCGGCGGTTCTGCGTCAACTCCTCGCCCTGCCACGGCTGTACCGCACCCCGTACGGCCGGGAGCACTGGGAGGCCACCGCCCGCTACAACCTCACGTCCGAGTTGGAAATGCTGTCGACCTGAGGACGCCCCCGCCGTACTGTGCGCGCATGCGGACGATGAGCGGGGATCAGGTGGAGGCGGCCGTCGCGAGCTGCGCGACGGCACTGCGCGCGGCGCTGGACCGCGACTGGGACACGGTGAACGCGGCCGGACTGGAGTGGAGTTGCCGCACCACGGCCTTCCACATCGCCGAGGCGCTCACCGGGTACGCGAGCCGTCTCGCCGTCGGCGCCCAGGACCGCCTCCCGCTGCGCATCACCCTCCCCGAGGGCACCGGCAACGCCGGCCTGCTCCAGGTGATCGAGGCCACCGGCGCCCTGCTGGCCGCCGCCGTCCGCAGCGCCCCGCCCGGCGTCCGCGCCTTCCACCCCCTCCCCTTCGGCAGCGCCGACCGCGAGGGCTTCGCCGCGATGGGCGTGGCCGAGACCCTGCTGCACACCCACGACATCGCCCGGGGCCTGGGCCTCCCCCACGAACCGCCCGCCGACCTCGCCGCATCCGTCCTGGCCTGGCTCTTCCCGCACGTCCAGCCCGGCCCCGCGCCCTGGCCGACGCTGCTGTGGGCGACCGGCCGCGGCGAGCTGCCCGGCCGCGCCCCGGTCACCGACTGGACCTGGTACAACAACCTCGTCCTGCCCGCCGGACGCGTCACCCTCACCGGCATCCGCCCGGCCGTCGCCCGCGATGTGGTCCTCGGCGGCGACGGCGGCTTCGACTGGCTGGACGACGGCCCGTACGAGGGCACCCGGGAGGCCTGCTCCCACCTGACGAAGGCGTACGAAGCCGGCGTGCACCGCCCGGAGTTCGGGGTCTTCGCCCTCGTGCGGACCGAGGACGGCCGGGCGGTGGGCGGCATCGGCTTCCACGGCGCCCCGGACGACGAACGCCGGGTGGAGATCGGCTACGACCTGGTCGAGAGCGCCCGCGGCCACGGCTACGCGACCGAGGCGCTGCGCGCCCTGACCGAGTGGGCGCTGGCCCGGGACGACGTCGACACGGTCGTCGCCACGATCGAACCGGCCAACCTGCCCTCCCAGCGCGTGGTGACCCGGGCGGGCTTCACCCGCGCGACCGTGGAGGAGGAGCGCACCGCCACGGACGAGTACGACAGGGACACCGGGCTGCTGCTCTACGTCCGCCGGGCCTGACGCCCCTTGCGCCTGCGCAGGCCCGCGGTGCGCAGCAGGCGGACCACCTCACGGCTGCCGACCTGCACCGCGCCCGCCGCCACCGCGTCCGCGTAGCGGTCGGACGGGACGTCGTAGTGGTCGCTGTCGAAGGCCCGGCGGGGCATGCCCAGGCCCTCGGCGAACAGGTGGAGTTCGTCGTACGACACATCGCTGACCAGGTGCGACCACATGCGCCCGTGGCCGGGCCAGGTCGGCGGGTCGATGTAGACGGTCACCGGCGCCTCATGAGGACGTCGTCCCGCGCAGGGCCGACCCCAGCGAGCCGACCGACGCCACCTTCACGCCGGCCTTGTGGCACACCCAGTGCGGGTCGGGGCCCAGTTCCGGCTCCACGTCCAGCGCGTGCGGGTCGCCGGAGCCGCAGACCGGGCACAGCGGCCAGCGGCCGTACCGCTCCAGCAGCGCGTCCTGCACGTCCTGGGCGACCAGCCCGGCCACGAAGGCCGCGCCGTCCGGCCACTGCTCGACCCACCAGCGCCGCTGGGCGATGGAGTCCTCCACCAGCGAGACCACGTCGGCCTCCGCGACCTCTCCCGCGACGAGATCCGCGAGCACGAGGGCGCGGGCCGCGTGCAATGACTGCTCCAGGGGGCTGATGGGGTCCATGCACCCCATTGTGCGCACTCTTGACCGCGACACCGAACCGAAAATATCTTTCATGTGTGACCCAGGACGTGAAGGAAATTTTCGGCAGCCCGGGCGGCTCGCTCGCCGCCAAGGTGCGCACGCTCGCCCCGTCCATGACCCGGTCCATGCAGCGCGTCGCCGAGGCCGTCGCCGGTGACCCGGCCGGCTGCGCCGCCCTCACGGTCACGGGCCTCGCCGAGCTCACCGGCACGAGCGAGGCGACGGTCGTGCGCACCGCCCGGCTGCTCGGCTATCCGGGCTACCGCGATCTGCGGCTCGCCCTCGCCGGACTCGCCGCCCAGCAGCAGTCCGGGCGCGCGCCCGCGATCACGACGGACATCGCGGTGGACGATCCCATCGCCGACGTCGTCACCAAGCTCGCCTACGAGGAGCAGCAGACCCTCGCCGACACCGCCGCCGGACTCGACACCGTCCAGCTGGGCGCGGCCGTCACCGCGCTGGCCGCCGCCCGGCGCACCGATGTGTACGGCATAGGGGCGTCCGGGCTCGTCGCCCAGGACCTCACCCAGAAGCTGCTGCGGATAGGGCTCATAGCCCACGCGCACAGCGACCCGCATCTCGCGGTGACCAACGCGGTGCAGCTCCGTTCGGGTGACGTGGCCCTCGCGATCACGCACTCCGGGTCGACGGGGGACGTCATCGAGCCGCTGCGGGTGGCCTTCGAGCGGGGGGCGACGACGGTGGCCATCACCGGGCGGCCGGACTCGCCGGTCACGCAGTACGCCGACCTCGTGCTGACGACGTCGACGTCACGGGAGACGGAGCTGCGGCCCGCCGCGATGTCCTCCCGGACGAGTCAGCTGCTGGTGGTGGACTGTCTGTTCGTGGGGGTGGCGCAGCGGACGTACGAGACGGCGGCACCCGCGCTGGCCGCCTCCTACGAGGCGTTGGCTCATCGGCACCGGAGCGGTTCGCGATAGAGGGTAGGAAGGAGCCCGCACGAAGGTTCACCACCCCCCTCACAGTCACCGGAGAGAGCCGCCCCCTATGACCTCTCACGACCTGCGCGACCAGCTGGCCTCGTTGACCACCGAGGCCTTCCGTCCGGAACTCGCCGAGATCGACCGGTTGCCCACCCTCGACATCGCCCGGCTGATGAACGGCGAGGACGCGGGCGTGCCCGCCGCCGTGGCGACACAGCTGCCGCGGATCGCCGCCGCCGTCGACGCGGTCGCCGCGCGCATGAGCCGGGGCGGGCGGCTCGTCTACGCCGGTGCCGGGACCGCCGGCCGGCTGGGCGTGCTGGACGCCTCCGAGTGCCCGCCCACCTTCAACACCGGCCCCGAGCAGGTCGTCGGCCTGATCGCGGGCGGTCCCGCGGCCATGGTCACCTCCGTCGAAGGCGCGGAGGACTCGAAGGAGTTGGCCCGCCGGGACCTGGACGCGCTGAAGATCACCCCGGACGACACCGTGGTCGGCGTCTCCGCCTCCGGCCGCACCCCGTACGCGGTCGGCGCCGTCGAGCACGCCCGGGCGCTCGGCGCGCTGACCATCGGCCTGGCCTGCAACGAGGACAGCGCGCTGGCCGCCGCCGCCGAGCACGGCATCGAGGTCGTCGTCGGCCCGGAGCTGATCGCCGGCTCCACCCGGCTGAAGGCGGGCACGGCCCAGAAACTGGTGCTGAACATGCTCTCGACGATCACGATGATCCGGCTCGGCAAGACGTACGGGAACCTGATGGTCGACGTGCGGGCCTCCAACGACAAGCTCCGGGCCCGCTCCCACCGGATCGTCTCCCTGGCCACGGGTGCGGGCGACGCCGAGATCGAGAAGGCCCTCACGGAGAGCGGCGGTGAGGTGAAGCACGCGATCCTGGCCCTCCTCGCCGGCGTCGACGGCCCGACGGCGGCCCGCCTCCTGGAGGAGTCAGGCGGCCATCTGCGCACGGCGCTGACCCACGCGGCACGCTGACGGACCGTGCGGTCAGGGCACCATGGAGGGGAGGAGGCACCCACCGACATGAATCACGCCCAGCTCACCGCCCTCGGACGGGCTCTTCGGCTGCTCGGGGAGCACGGGGAGGCCCTGACCGCCGACACGCCGGACGCCCGGCTGCACGAGATCAAGGACGACCTGCGGCGGGCCCTCGATCTGCTGGACGACACCGTCACCACCGCCGCGCCCGCCACCCGCTGCCCCGAGCATCCGCAGGGACCGGTGGACGAGAGCGCGCCCGACCTGTGCCTGCTGTGCGAGACCCGGCGCCGAGCCGCCCGGCGGTCGGAGTTCCAGGGCGGCAGGCCCCGGCCGGGCGAGCCGGTCCCCTCCGCGCCCTCCCGGTACGGCGTGCGCGGTGACCGGCCGCAGGCACAGCAGCGGTGGCTGCCGGAGCTGTGGAACGGCCAGGAATGGCAGCTGTGCGGGACACCGAGACGGGACCGGCGCGAGGCGGAGGCGTATCTCGCCGCCCAGCGGCGCGGGTCCCGGCCCGCCATGGCGTACCGGCTCGTGCACGAGTTCACCGACTACGAGGTGCTGCGGGTGTGGGGGACGCCGGTCCGGGTCGACATCGAGCCGATGGGCAACCTCTAGGTCCTGTCGTCAAACTCCCGTCGTCCGCCCGGAGGGCGGGCCGCGCGGCGTCAGGTGCGTGCTCTCGGCGTGCCGGGCCCCGGCCCTCGTACTGGATGTACTCGGGTCGGGGCCCGGTGCGGCGAGAGTGCGTGCATGGCGTCGCGCGGCAGACGGGAGTTTGACGACAGGGCCTAGCGGCCGGCGCCCCCGCGGGACCCCCGGTCAGTTCAGGGTCTTCACGGCCGCCGCGTCGTACGGCTTCAGCTCGTCGAACCGGTCGGAGAGCACCTTGGCCGCCCACTCCGGGTCCTGGAGCAGCGCGCGGCCGACGGCCACCAGGTCGAACTCGTCGGCCTCCAGGCGGTCCAGGAGGTTGTCGATGCCCTTGACCGGGGAGCCCTCGCCCTGGAAGGCGTTGACGAAGTCGCCGTCGAGGCCGACCGAGCCGACGGTGATGGCGGGCTTGCCGGTGAGCTTCTTCGTCCAGCCCGCCAGGTTCAGGCCGGAGCCGTCGAACTCGGGCAGCCAGTAGCGGCGGGTGGAGGCGTGGAAGACGTCGACACCGGCCGCCGCGAGCGGGGTGAGCAGGGCCTCCAGCTCCTCGGGGGTCTCGGCGAGCCGGGCGGTGTAGTCCTGCTGCTTCCACTGCGAGTAGCGGAAGAGGATCGGGAAGTCCGGCGACACCGCCGCGCGCACGGCGGCGACGACCTCGGCGGAGAACCTGGTGCGGGCCGCCAGGTCGCCGCCGTACGCGTCGGTACGGCGGTTGGTGCCCGCCCACAGGAACTGGTCGAGGAGGTAGCCGTGGGCGCCGTGCAGCTCCACGCCGTCGAAGCCGATGCGCTCGGCGGCGGCAGCGGCCTCGGCGAACGCGGCGACGACGTCGTCCACGTCCGCCTGCGTCATCGCCTTGCCGGTGGGCTCGGCACCGGCGGTCTTCAGGCCGGAGGGGCCGACGGCGGGCGCGTCCGGGAAGGGGGCGTCGCCCTGCTTGCGGACCATGCCGATGTGCCACAGCTGCGGGACGATGGTGCCGCCGGCCGCGTGCACGTCCTCGGCGACCTTCGCCCAGGCCGCCAGCTGCTCCTCGCCGTGGAAGCGCGGGACGCGGTCGCTCTGGCCGGCCGACGGGTGGCCCACGTAGGTGCCCTCGGTGACGATGAGCCCGACGCCGGCGGCGGCCCGGCGGGCGTAGTAGGAGCGCACGTCCTCACCCGGGACACCGCCCGGGGAGAACGTGCGGGTCATGGGCGCCATCACGATCCGGTTCGGGACGGTGAGGCCGTTCAGCGCGATCGGGCGGGACAGGACGCGGGCCGCGCGGGAGGCGGGGGGCGTGGTGACGGTCACGTGGGGGGCTCCTCGTGAGTGGACGGCGCAAACCGGCTGGTACGTGCGCACGCATTGTTGCAGCACCTTAAGTAAACACCGCCCACCGGCCCGCGTTCCGGCCGGTCCGGGGCCCTCACGTGATGCCGGCCACCCTCCCCGGCCCCGCGAACGCCGAGGGCGGCACTCCCAGCCGGAAGCTGGGAGTGCCGCCCTCGGTCCGCAGGACAGGCGATCGACCGTCAGATCGATCAGAAGTCCATGTCACCGCCCGGCATGCCGCCGCCGGCCGGGGCCGCGGCCTTCTCCGGCTTGTCGGCGATGACGGCCTCGGTGGTGAGGAACAGCGCGGCGATGGAGGCGGCGTTCTGCAGCGCGGAACGGGTCACCTTCGCCGGGTCGATGATGCCCTCGGCGACCAGGTCGACGTACTCGCCGGTCGCGGCGTTCAGGCCGTGACCCGGGGTCAGGTTGCGCACCTTCTCCACGACGACGCCGCCTTCCAGGCCGGCGTTGACGGCGATCTGCTTCAGCGGGGCCTCCAGGGCGATGCGCACGGCGTTGGCGCCGGTCGCCTCGTCACCCTCCAGCTCCAGCTTCTCGAAGACCTGGGAGGCCTGGAGCAGGGCCACGCCACCACCGGCGACGATGCCCTCCTCGACGGCCGCCTTCGCGTTGCGCACGGCGTCCTCGATGCGGTGCTTGCGCTCCTTGAGCTCCACCTCGGTGGCGGCACCGGCCTTGATGACCGCGACACCGCCGGCGAGCTTCGCCAGGCGCTCCTGCAGCTTCTCGCGGTCGTAGTCGGAGTCGCTGTTCTCGATCTCGGCGCGGATCTGGTTGACGCGGCCGTTGACCTGCTCGGAGGAGCCGGCACCGTCGACGATGGTGGTCTCGTCCTTGGTGATGACGACCTTGCGGGCGCGGCCCAGGAGGTCCAGGGTCGCGTTCTCCAGCTTGAGGCCGACCTCCTCGGAGATGACCTCGCCGCCCGTGAGGATGGCGATGTCGCCGAGCATGGCCTTGCGGCGGTCACCGAAGCCCGGGGCCTTGACGGCGACGGACTTGAAGGTGCCGCGGATCTTGTTGACGACCAGGGTCGACAGGGCCTCGCCCTCGACGTCCTCGGCGATGATCAGCAGCGGCTTGCCCGACTGCATGACCTTCTCCAGCAGCGGGAGCAGGTCCTTGACCGAGGAGATCTTGGAGTTGGCGATGAGGATGTACGGGTCCTCCAGCGCCGCCTCCATGCGCTCCATGTCGGTCGCGAAGTAGGCGGAGATGTAGCCCTTGTCGAAGCGCATGCCCTCGGTGAGCTCCAGCTCCAGACCGAAGGTGTTGCTCTCCTCGACGGTGATGACGCCTTCCTTGCCGACCTTGTCCATGGCCTCGGCGATCAGCTCGCCGATCTGGGTGTCGGCGGCGGAGATGGACGCGGTGGAGGCGATCTGCTCCTTGGTCTCGACGTCCTTCGCCTGCTCCAGCAGGGCGGCGGAGACGGCCTCGACGGCCTTCTCGATACCGCGCTTCAGAGCCATCGGGTTGGCACCGGCGGCGACGTTGCGCAGGCCCTCCTTGACCAGGGCCTGGGCGAGCACGGTCGCGGTGGTCGTACCGTCACCGGCGACGTCGTCCGTCTTCTTGGCGACTTCCTTGACCAGCTCGGCGCCGATCTTCTCGTACGGGTCCTCGAGCTCGATCTCCTTGGCGATGGAGACACCATCGTTGGTGATCGTGGGGGCGCCCCACTTCTTCTCGAGGACGACGTTGCGGCCCTTGGGGCCGAGCGTCACCTTCACGGCGTCCGCGAGCTGGTTCATGCCGCGCTCGAGGCCGCGCCGCGCCTCCTCGTCGAACGCGATGATCTTGGCCATGTGAAGTGGTCCCTCCAGGACTGGGGGTGATTCCTTCGGACCGCGCCCGCGCCCGCGACGGACGGCTCGCCGGCCTCGTGGTTCCTTGCCCCACCCGGCCCGCGGGCCTCACCGACCCGGTCCTTCGCTGTCACTCTCACCTTCAGAGTGCTAACGCCAATGATTAGCACTCGGCATGGTCGAGTGCAAGCGCCTGGGCGGGAGGAGGCCCCCGTCAGCCGCACGCGAACAGCGGAACCGGGGCACGGCGAAGGGCCCGCACCCTCTGCGAGGTGCGGGCCCTTCGGACAAGAAACGTTCAGGCGGTGACGCGAACCATGTCGGCCTGCGGACCCTTCTGGCCCTGCGAGATCTCGAACTCGACCCGCTGGCCCTCTTCCAGGGTGCGGTAGCCGTCCATCTGAATCGCGCTGTAGTGGACGAAGACGTCCGCACCACCGTCGACCGCGATGAAGCCGTACCCCTTCTCCGCGTTGAACCACTTGACGGTGCCCTGAGCCATGCCTAACTCCCCTATTACTGGCCCTTGCACAGATCCACACTTCGCGGACCCGGGTCAGACCTCACCCCCCAACTGGTCGGGGGCGTGCGCCGGAACGCGTCGACCGCGGCTGAATGTATCTGTCCAACTGCCGTCTGCAACAGGTCAATCGGACGAGAATTCTGGACGCGAGCGGTCCGGAATCTGGTGAGAATTCACCCGACTTCAGGGCAAGTCGGGCCCCATAAAAGCCACAAAAGCCACAGACAACCCGCACACTTTGGCTACTTCTTGTCGGGCGGGCGGCATGAAATCCAGGGCCCGCGACCCGGAGGCCGCGGCCGTGTTCCCCAACTCTACCGCGCTCAATCACACAGAATTGCCCCCTCCGCTTCTCTCACGGAGGGGGCAATCGGAAAACAGTCGGTAACCGACGTTACCCACGGTAATGAGCGCGCGGATCCGCGGCTCAGCCGCCGGCGACCGCCGGGATGATCGAGACGCCGGCCCCGTCGGGGGTCGCCGTGTCCAGCCCCTGCTCGAAGCGGACGTCGTCGTCGTTGACGTACACGTTGACGAACCGGCGCAGCTTGCCCTGGTCGTCCAGCACGCGCGCGGCGATGCCCGTGTGGTTCTTCTCCAGGTCGGCGATGACCTCGCCGAGCGTGGCGCCCTCGGCGGCGACCTCGGCCTGCCCGCCGGTGTAGGTGCGCAGGATGGTGGGGATGCGAACGGTCACGCTCATGCGGTGAGACCTCCGGTCGGGTTCACGGGTGGGGCGGGGCGGCGCCCCAGGGGCTCGGGGCCGTGCTGCGGGTGCGGCTGCCGCCGCGTGGGCGCGAGCGGCCCTCGCCGGCCCGCGCGTCGTGTCCGGCCTCCCGGCGCAGCGCCCGTCATGCGAGGCCGGCCTCTCGGAAGGAGTCCAGGGACGGGCGGATGGTGGCGGTGAGGCCGGTCCCGGCCACCGCGTCCAGGGTCTTCAGGCCGTCGCCGGTGTTGAGGACGACCGTGGTCTTCGCCGGGTCCAGCACGCCCGCCTTCAGCAGCTTGCGGGTGACGCCGACGGTCACGCCGCCCGCCGTCTCCGCGAAAATGCCCTCCGTCCGCGCGAGCAGCTTGATCGCGTCCACGACCTCCTCGTCCGTCACGTCCTCCACGGCACCGCCGGTGCGGCGCGCGATGTCCAGGACGTACGGCCCGTCGGCCGGGTTGCCGATGGCCAGGGACTTGGCGATGGTGTTCGGCTTCTGGGGCCGTACGACGTCGTGGCCGGCCTTGAAGGCGGTGGAGACCGGGGAGCAGCCCTCGGCCTGGGCGCCGAAGATCTTGTACGGCTTGTCCTCGACCAGCCCCAGCTTGATCAGCTCCTGGAGCCCCTTGTCGATCTTCGTGAGCTGGGACCCGGAGGCGATCGGCACGACGATCTGGTCCGGGAGCCGCCAGCCGAGCTGCTCGCAGATCTCGTACGCCAGGGTCTTGGAGCCCTCGGCGTAGTACGGCCGCAGATTGACGTTGACGAAGCCCCAGCCCTCGCCGGCCGGGTCGCCGATCAGCTCGGAGCAGAAGCGGTTCACGTCGTCGTAGTTGCCCTCGATGCCGACGAGTTCACCGCCGTACACCGCGGCCATGACGACCTTGCCCTGCTCCAGGTCGTGCGGGATGAACACGCAGGAGCGGAAGCCGGCGCGGGCGGCGGCGGCGCCGACGGCGCCGGCCAGGTTGCCGGTGGAGGAGCAGGACAGGGTGGTGAAGCCGAAGGCGCGGGCGGCCTCCAGGGCCTGGGCCACGACCCGGTCCTTGAAGGAGTGGGTCGGGTTGCCGGAGTCGTCCTTCACGTACAGACCGCCGGTCACGCCCAGTTCGCGGGCCAGGTTGCCGGCCTTGACGAGCTTGGTCCAGCCGGGGTTGAGGTTCGGCTTGTCGGCGACGTCCGCCGGGACCGGCAGCAGGGGCGCGTAACGCCAGATGTTCGCGGGGCCCGCCTCGATGCGGCGGCGCAGGTCCTCGGTGTCGTAGGCGGAGAAGTCGTAGGCGATCTCCAGCGGGCCGAAGCACTCCTCGCAGGCGAAGACCGGGCCGAGCGGCACCCGGTGACCGCACTCGCGACAGCTCAGGGCAGCGGCGGGGCCGAGGTCGACCGTGGATTCGCTGGTGGTGACAACTGTCTGCACAGCCATGGAGGCGAGGCCCTTTCTCCTCATCTTCCTCACGACGCATCTCGCCGTGAGACGGAATTGGCACCTTCCCTGGCCGTGAGCCTCGCGTGAACGAGTCCGGATCAGGGGGGTTGCCGGGGCTTCATCGGGCCGTGTCCCTCTGCCCCTCTGGATGAGCGGTATGCGGTTGTAGAACGCACATGACCCCCGACATGCGATGGTCACCGGCGTTGTTCAAGACTGTAACCGACGGCCGGGACAGTTGAGATAGTCGTCCGAACCGCGAGACAAGAGTGAGGAGCCACAGACTGTGCTGGAAGAAGTCGAGCGCTGGCTGACCACCCGGTCCTGGTCCGTGGCCGATCGCCCGCTGCACCAGATCATCGCCGCCAAGCAGCGCACGGGCCAGACCATCAGCGTCGTCCTGCCCGCGCTCAACGAGGAGGAGACCGTCGGCGACATCGTCGCGGTCATCCGGCACGACCTCGTGGAGCAGGTCCCGCTCGTCGACGAGATCGTGGTCGTCGACTCCGGCTCCACCGACCGCACCTCCCAGGTCGCCGCGCGCGCGGGCGCCCGGGTCGTCCACCGCGACACCGTCCTGCCGCGCATCCCGGCCGTCCCCGGCAAGGGCGAGGTGCTGTGGCGGTCGCTGCTGGTGACCAGCGGGGACATCGTCTGCTTCATCGACGCGGACCTGAAGGAGTTCTCCTCCGACTTCGTCTCCGGGATCGTCGGCCCGCTGCTCACCGACCCGGACGTCGACCTGGTCAAAGCGATGTACGACCGCCCGCTCGGCGGCGGTGCCGGGCAGGGCGGCCGGGTCACCGAACTCATGGCCCGCCCGCTGCTGAACATGCACTGGCCGCAGCTGGCCGGGTTCGTGCAGCCACTGGGCGGCGAGTACGCGGCCCGCCGCACGCTGCTGGAACAGCTGCCGTTCCCCGTCGGCTACGGCGTGGAGCTGGGCATGCTGGTGGACGCGCTGCACCTGGTGGGCCTGGACGCGCTGGCCCAGGTCGACGTGGGCGTGCGCAAGCACCGGCACCAGGACGGGCAGGCGCTCGGCCGGATGGCCGCCGCGATCTACCGCACCGCCCAGCTCCGGCTGGCCCGCGGCCATCTGGTCCGGCCCTCGCTGACCCAGTTCGAGCGGGGCGAGGACGGGTTCGAACCGCGCACCTACTCGGTGGACACCGAGGAGCGGCCGCCCATGGTGGAGATCACCGAGTACGCCGAACGGAAGGTGGCGTGAACGGGCCGTATACGGTCGGCTCACCGGGCGGGCCGTACGTTTGAGCGGTTCGGGGCCGGGCTAGGTTGAGGCGTATGGCTTCCACGCTCGATGCTGCGGAAAAGGCTCAGGTGCTGGTCGCGTCGAACCGCGGCCCGGTCTCCTATCACGTGGGCGAGGACGGCTCGCTGCACGCCCGACGGGGCGGCGGCGGGCTGGTCTCGGGACTGTCCGCCATCGGGTCGGACGCGGGCTCGGTGTGGGTGTGCGCCGCGCTCGGCGACGGCGACCGGGCGGCCGTCCGGCGCGCGGACGGCGGACTGCTGCCGGCCGAGGAGACCGGCGGGCAGCGGGTGCGGATGCTCGACATCGACGCGACCGTGCACGCCGAGGCGTACAACGGCATCGCCAACTCGGTGCTCTGGTTCGTCCACCACATGCTGTACCAGACCCCGCTGGAGCCGGTCTTCGACGCCGGCTTCCGGCGGCAGTGGGCGTCGTACGAGGCCTACAACCGGGCGTTCGCCGAGGCGCTGGCCGAGGAGGCGGCCGAGGGCGCGGCCGTGCTGATCCAGGACTACCACCTGGCGCTCGCCCCCCGCATGCTCCGCCGGCTCCGGCCCGACCTGCGCATCGGGCACTTCTCGCACACCCCGTGGGCGCCGCCGGACTACTTCCGCCTCCTGCCCGACGACATCGCGGCCGAACTGCTCAGCGGCATCCTGGGCGCGGACCGGGCGGCGTTCCTCACCCGGCGGTGGGCGGACGCGTTCACGGACTGCTGCCACGCGGTGCTCGGGCCCGGCATCCCCTCCGGCACCCGGATCGGGGTGCACGGGCTGGGCGCGGACGCGGACTTCCTGCGCAAGCGGGCGCACGAGCCGGACGTGGCCGAGCGGATGGCGGCGCTGCGGGCGGAGATCGGAGAGGGCCGGAAGACGATCGTCCGGGTGGACCGGACCGAGCTGTCCAAGAACATCGTGCGCGGGCTGCTGGCGTACGAGCAGCTGCTGGAGGACCACCCGGAGTGGCGGGAGAAGGTCGTCCACGTGGCGTTCGCCTACCCGTCCCGGCAGGACCTCGCCGTGTACCGCGAGTACACCGCGCAGGTGCGGCGGGTCGCGGACGAGATCAACGAGCGGTACGGCACGGCCGGCTGGACCCCGGTCGTGCTGCACGTGAAGGACGACTTCGCCCGCTCCCTGGCCGCGTACCGGCTGGCCGACGTGGCGCTGGTGAACCCCATCCGGGACGGGATGAACCTGGTCGCCAAGGAGGTCCCGGTCGTCTCCGACGAGGGCTGCGCACTGGTGCTGTCGCGGGAGGCGGGGGCGTACGAGGAGCTGGGCGAGGACGCCTTCGTGGTGAACCCGTACGACATCGCGGGGACGGCGCGGGTCCTGCACGAGGCGCTGACCCTGCCGGCGGACGCGCGGGCGGAACGCTCCAAGCGGCTGGCCGCCGCCGCGACCGCGCTGCCGCCGGCCCGGTGGTTCCTCGATCAGCTCGCGGCGCTGGCCCCCCGGCCCAACTGAACGGCCGGCGCCGACCCCCTCCGGGCCGTCGACCACCAGGCCGGCCCGGTCCGCCAGGCCGGCGACCTCCGTGCTGACGCTGTCACGCGACCCGGGACTGGGCCCGCCCCGGGCCCCTCGATCAGCCCTCGGCGCCTGACCTCGGCCCAACTGAACAGCCAGCGTCGCCGACCCCCTCCGGGCCGTCGACCACCAGGCCGGGCCGCCCCGCCAGCCCGGCGACCTCCACGCTGGCGCTGTCACGCGACCCGGGACTCGGCCCGCCCCGGGCCCCTCGATCAGCCCTCGGTGCCGGGCTCCCGGCCCAGCTGAACGGCCAGCGCCCGCAGCAGGCCCACGACGCCCTCCGGGCCGTCGACGACCAGGTCGGCGCGGTCCGCCAGTTCGGTGACCTCCGTGCTGCCGCTGCAGACCAGCAGGCCGGGGACGCCGTCGGTGCGGAGCTTCTCGATCGCGGCGAAGGCGGGGAGGTCGCCCAGGTCGTCACCGGCGTAGACGACGCAGCCGGCCTTGACGGCGCGGGCGTGGTCGAGGAGGGCCACGCCCTTGTCCATGCCCGGTGGGCGCAGTTCCAGGACCATGCGGCCGGGCTCGACGATCAGGCCGTGCCGGGTGGCGAGGTCGGCGAGGGGGGCGCGCAGGGCCTCGAACGCGGCCTGCGGGTCGGGGGCGCGGCGGGTGTGCACCGCGAGCGCCCGGCCCTTCTCCTCGATCCACGTGCCCTCCTCCGCGCCGGCGCGCTCCAGCAGGCCCGGCAGCTCGGCGCGGACGGCGGCGACGCCGGGGTGCGGGGGCGGCGCGGTGACCTTGCCGGTGGCCGCGTCCCAGCGCTCGGCGCCGTAGTGGCCGAGGACGGTGAGGTGCTCCAGGCCGGGGACGCCGGCGAAGCCGCCGTACCGGACCGCGACCTCGGGCGGGCGGCCGGTGATCACGGCGACGGAGGCGATCTGGGGGGCGAGGGCGGCGAGGGCGGGTACGGCCTCGGGGTGGGCGCGGGCCTGCTCGGGGTCGGCGACGATCGGGGCCAGCGTGCCGTCGAAGTCCAGGCCGATCAGGGCGGTGCGGGGCTGCGCCAGCAGGGCGGCGAGGCCGTCCCGACCGGCCGGGGTGCGCGGGGTCGGCAGAGCGTCCATACCGCGACACTATCCGGCTCGGGGCCCCCTCACGCCTGGGCCGCCCGTGGGCCCCGGCCCCACCCACCCGACTCGGTCTCCTGAAGCGACCTCAGCGTTCCGCGCGCCTCGTCTCCCGTATCCGGCGCAGGCGGTTGACCGTCACCGGGTCGTGGGCCAGGGCCCGCTCGTCGTCCAGGAGGGCGTTGAGGAGCTGGTAGTAGCGGACGGGGGACAGGTCCAGCTCCTCGCGTATCGCGCGTTCCTTCGCGCCGGGGCCGGGGAAGGCCCGGCGCTCCAGCGCGAGGATCGCCTTCTCACGGGTGCCCAGTTCCATGCCTGCCACGGTAGCGGCGGGCACCGACAGCGGGCTCAGCTCGCGCTGCTGCTGTCGGCCGCCATGGCCGTCGACTGCAGACGGGTCAGGACGCCGGCGGGACTGCCGCCGGGAGCGACCGCCTGGCCGATGTTCTGCTTCACGGCCGCGCTGACCGCCGCCCAGGAGGTCTTGCCGGCGGGGTACAGCTCCGAGGTCGGCAGCTGCTCCAGGAAGGGGTGCAGGGCCTTGTCGGCGGGGGCGTCCGACGCCGCCATGGTGTTGGACGCGGAGCCGGTGACCGGCAGCAGCCCGTACTCCCGGGAGAAGCCGAGGACGTTCTTCTGGCTGTAGACGAAGTCGAGGAAGTCGCCGATCTGCTGGGCGTGCCCGTTCTGCTTGAAGCCCATCATCCAGTCGGTGACGCCCATGGAGGCCCTGGCCTTGCCGGTGCGGCCCGGCATCGGCACCATGCCGAACTTCACGCCCTTCTTGGCCGCCTGCTGGATGAGCGTGGGGTGCCCGTTGAGCATGCCGACCTGGCCGTCGGCGAAGGCGGCGAACGCGTCGGCGCGGTTGAGCTTGCCGGGGGCGACCGGGCCGGTCAGGCCCTTGCCGACCAGCTCGTCCTTGAGCCAGGTGAACGTTCCGATGTTCGTGGCGGAGTCGATCGTGTAGGTGCCGACGTCGTCGGTGTACCCGCTGCCGCCGTTGCCGCCGCTGAGCAGCCACTGCATGGTCTCGGCCTGGGCCTCCTCGGGCCCGAGGGGCAGCGCGTACGGGTACTTCACGCCCTCCGCCTTGAGCGCCCTGGCGTCGGTGGCCAGCTCGTCCCAGGTGGTGGGCGCCGTGAGGTTGGCCCTGGCGAACAGGGACTTGTTGTAGAAGAGCACGCGCGTGGAGGCGGCGAACGGGATGCCGTACTGCGTGTGCTTCCACTCGCCGGCGTCGGAGAGCTGGGAGAGGAAGTCCGCCTGGGTGCGTATGGAGAGCAGGTCGGAGGCCGGGTAGAGCTTGCCGGCGGCGGCGTAGTCGGCGTAGGCGCCGATCTGGGCCATGTCCGGGGCGTGGCCGGCGTCGACCATCTCCTTGACCTTGCGGTCGACGTCGTTCCAGGAGTAGACGCTGACCTCGACCTTCACTCCGGAGTGCTGCTTCTCGTACTCCTTGACCAGGGCGTTCCAGTACTTCTTGGAGCTGTTGGCGGCGGAGTCGCCGTAGTCGGCGGCGACGAGTCTGAGGGTCACGTCGGAGGAGCCCGTACTCCCGCAGCCGCCGAGAACCGCCGTCATGCCCAGTGCGGACACCACCGCGATCGTTCCTGCCGTACGCCGACGCACGTTCAATGCCCCAACCCTGCTGTCTGACGGTTCAATATGTGGACACGTAAGGTCTACACCACGTGAGTGGACTAGACCTCTCCCGGGTGGGAGGGTCACACTAGGCCCGTGGTGAGACATGTCATCGCCCTCGACGTGGGCGGTACCGGGATGAAGGCCGCCCTGGTCGGCGACGACGGCGCGCTGCTCCACCGCGCCCGCCGCGCCACCGGCCGCGAGCGCGGCCCCGAGGCGGTGCTCGCGGGCATCCTCGACTTCGCCGCCGAACTGCGCGCGTACGGCGTCGAGCACTACGGCGAGCCCGCCGGCGCGGCCGGCATCGCGGTCCCCGGCATCGTCGACGAGACGACCGGCACCGCCGTCTACGCCGCCAACCTGGGCTGGCGGGACGTACCCCTGCGGACCCTGCTCACCGACCGGCTCGGGGTGCCCGTCGCGCTCGGCCACGACGTCCGCGCCGGCGGCCTGGCGGAGGGCCGGATCGGCGCCGGCCGGGGCGCGGACCGGTTCCTGTTCGTGCCGCTGGGCACCGGGATCGCCGGTGCCATCGGCATCGACGGCCGGGTGGAGGCCGGCGCGCACGGCTTCGCGGGCGAGATCGGCCACATCGTCGTACGCCCCGCAGGCACGGTCTGCCCCTGCGGGCAGCGCGGCTGCCTGGAGCGGTACGCCTCCGCGTCCGCCGTCAGCGAGGCCTGGGCGGCGGCCTGCGGCGACCCCGGGGCGGACGCGGCGGACTGCGCCGAGGCCGTCGCGTCCGGCGACCCGAACGCCGTCCGGGTCTGGCAGGAGGCGGTGGACGCGCTCGCCGACGGGCTGGTCACCGCCGTCACCCTGCTGGACCCCCGCACGCTGATCATCGGTGGCGGCCTGGCCGAGGCGGGGGAAGTGTTGTTCCAGCCCCTGCGGGACGCCGTCCGGCACCGGGTCACCTTCCAGAAACTGCCGGCGATCGTCCCGGCGGCGCTGGGCGACACGGCCGGCTGCCTGGGCGCGGGGCTGCTCGCACAGGACCTGCTGACAGCCACTTCTACGACTCCGGAGGTAAGCACCTGATGGCAACCGAGCGGGAAACTCCGGGCAGGTACGGCGCCCCGTCCGGGGCGCGACCGACCCCCACCGGCCCGCAGCTGCTCACCGGCGCGAACGTGGTGCTCCCCACCGGAACGGTGAAGAACGGCCAGGTGGCCGTCGACGGCAAGCGCATCGCCGGGACCGCCCCGGCCGACGCCATGCTGATCGACGTCACCGGCCACTGGCTCGTCCCCGGCTTCGTGGACATCCACAACCACGGCGGGGGCGGAGCCTCCTTCTCCGGCACCGCCGAGCAGATCCTCACCGCCGTCCACACGCACCGCGTCCACGGCACCACCACCCTCGTCGCCTCCACCGTCACCGACGAGATGGACCTGCTGGTCCGTCAGGCCGGCCTGCTGAGCGAGCTGGCCGAGCAGGGCGACATCGCGGGCATCCACTTCGAGGGGCCGTTCATCTCGCCGTGCCGCAAGGGCGCGCACTCCGAGAAGCTGCTGCGCGACCCGGACCCGGCCGAGGTCCGCAAGCTGATCGACGCCGCGCGCGGCAAGGCGAAGATGGTCACGCTCGCCGCCGAGCTGCCGGGCGGCCTCGACTCCGTACGGCTGCTCGCCGAGCACGGCGTGATCGCGGCGATCGGGCACACGGACGCCACGTACGAGCAGACGGTCGAGGCCATCGACGCGGGCGCCACGGTGGCCACCCACCTCTTCAACGCCATGCCCGCCCTGAACCACCGCGCCCCCGGTCCGATCGCCGCCCTGCTGGAGGACGAGCGGGTCACCGTCGAGCTGATCAACGACGGCGTCCATCTGCACCCCGCCGCGCTGGAGCTGGCCTTCCACCGCGCGGGTGCGTCCCGCGTCGCCTTCATCACGGACGCGATGGACGCGGCCGGCACCGGCGACGGCCGTTACCTGCTCGGCCCGCTGGAGGTCGAGGTCAGCGAGGGTGTGGCCCGGCTGGTGGAGGGCGGTTCGATCGCGGGCTCCACGCTGACCCTGGACCGTGCGTTCCGGCGTGCGGTGACGATCGACCGGCTGTCGGTCGAGGACGCCGTCGAGGCCCTGTCGGCCAACCCGGCCCGCCTGCTCGGCCTCTTCGACCGCGTCGGGTCGCTGGAGCCCGGCAAGGACGCCGACCTGGTCCTGCTGGACGCGGACTTCGAGCTGAAGGGCGTGATGCGGCAGGGCGAATGGGTGGTAGCGCCCCAACTGCCCTGATCCGTACCGGTGTCGAGGAGACGGAGGCCGACCCGCGCACTGGGCCGGCCGCCGTCTCTTTGGCATGATCGAGACCCCGGAAACCGAGACAGCCGCACGGACTTCGAGGGAGGTCGGCCCGGGTGATCCTCACGGTCACGCTGAACACCGCTCTCGACATCACCTATCGCGTACGGTCACTGCGGCCGCACGCCTCGCACCGCGTCTCGGAGGTCATCGAGCGGCCCGGCGGCAAGGGCGTGAACGTGGCCCGGGTCCTGGCCGCGCTCGGCCACGAGGTGACGGTCACGGGGTTCGCGGGCGGCGGGACCGGCCGGGCGATACGCGACCGGCTGACCGGCACGCCCGGCCTGACGGACGCGCTGGTACCGGTCGCCGGGGCGACCCGGCGCACGATAGCCGTGGTCGACGAACTGTCAGGTGACACGACCCAGCTGAACGAGCCCGGCCCGCAGATCGAGCCGGCCGAGTGGGGCGCCTTCCTCGACCGTTACGAGGAACTGCTGGGCGGCGCCTCGGCGGTGGCCCTGTGCGGCAGCCTGCCGCCGGGGGTACCGGTGGGGGCGTACGCGAACCTGGTCCGCACGGCCCGGTCCGCCGGCGTCCCCGTGCTGCTGGACACGAGCGGCGAGCCGCTGCGCCGAGGGGTCGCGGCCCGCCCGGACATCATCAAGCCGAACGCCGACGAACTGGCCGAACTCACCGGCTCCCACGACCCGCTGCGCGCCACCCAGGACGCCCGGCGCCGCGGGGCCCGCGCGGTGGTCGCCTCCCTCGGCCCGGACGGCCTGCTCGCCGTCACCCCGGAGGGCCGCTGGCGCGCGGTACCGCCGGCCCCCGAATTCGGCAACCCCACCGGCGCGGGCGACGCGGCGGTCGCCGGCCTCCTGTCCGGCCTGCCGGACCAACTCCCCTGGCCTGACCGACTCACCCGCGCGGTCGCCTTGTCGGCGGCCACCGTGCGGTCCCCGACAGCGGGCGACTTCGACCGCGCGGCCTACGAGAAGCTCCTTGCGCGGGTGCCGGTGACGGCGGCCTGAGAGTTGTGCGGCCTCGCCGGACATGCCCGCGTAGCGGGTTTGGCCGAGAATCGGCCTGTTTCCGAAGTCAACGGAGTGATCAGATGATCATCCCACTCGCTACCTCGACCAGTAGCGATAGACAGAGGGGGAAACCTCGTATGAGCATGCTCAAGAAAAGCCTGACGGCGGTGGCTGTAACCGGCGCGTGGCTGGGCGGCGCTTTCGCCACGCCTGGCTGCGGCGGCTGATCCCAAGACCTGCCCGCAAGGAAAGGCCTGCGGATGGTCGGGGACGAACAGGACGGGAACCAGGACCGTTCTTTCCGTGACGCCCAGCTGCCTTCCCTTCACCGCAGCCCGGTCCGTCTCCAACCAGACGTCCTACCGCATCGAGTTGGCCGAGCCTGAGGCGCACTGACGGTGCTCTACCCGTCACGGGCGGGCACCGCGCTTGAAATCTACTTCTCGCTGGAGGAACACATGCGCGCATTACACGCTGCCAAACAACTCGCGGTTCTCGGCCTGGCCTCGATGGGACTCACCATCTCCATGAGTTCCACGGCGTCGGCCGATCAAGCCGGAGTCTGGATGAAGGATGGCCACTACTTCAGCATCCGAAAGACTGCCAGCACCTCGTCAGCCGTAGTCCACTCGGTTACCGACCCAGATGCCAGGATTCCTTGCACGACGACCCCGTGCACGCGGGAGAACGACGGCGGCTCTTACAAGTGCTGGTCGGGAGGCCCGTCCGGCAATGACTGGGTGAAGGTGAAGTGGGACGGAAAGACAGGTTGGGTGGCCGTCCTCTGCGTCGAAGGCGGACGCATCTGAGCAGAGGGCGTGGTGACCTCGGCGGCCGTCGAGGTCATCGCACCCGCTTCGGGGCTCAACCGCTGGAATTGACCCAACCCTTCACCAGCCACATCTGGTCGATCAGAGCATCGCACTGATTTCCCTGCGCGCACGAGAGCGCGATGGTGTTCGTTCCCTTGTCGAGCTGGATCCAGTTGTACGTCTTCGTCCAGCCCTTCTTGTAGTCGCCCGCGGGGGCACCCGACCAGTTCTTCAGTCCGACAGGCGTGTTGGAAGCCGCGCCGTTGACCGTGAGGGTGGCGGTGGCGTCCTTGCCGGGAACGCTGTAACCGATGTAGACACTGTATTTGCCGGACTCGGGGATGTTGTCGACGGTCCAGGTGATCGAGGCGCCGGTCTGGTTGAAGCCCGTCACATAGGTGCCGCCGGCCGCCCGTGCGCCCTGCACGTCCGTCGCCTTGGTCGCACCGCCGGCCAGCTGGAGCGCGCTCGCGTCCGACTTCGGCAGCTCACCCGGCGCCGCCGAACCGCTCCCCGACGGGCTCGGGCTGCTGGTCTGGGACTGGGTCGGAGTGGAGCCGGCCTCGTTGCCGGACTTGTCGTCGTCCGTGTTGCCGTTGATCATCGCGACGCCGATGCCGATGACGACCGCGGCGACCACCGCGATGGCGCCGATCAGCAGGCCCTTGGTGTTGGGGCCGCGGCGGCCGGGCGCGGGGGGCGCGGTGCGGTGGGAGGCCGGGGCGCCGCCGGGGAGCGTCTCCGGGGCCTGGTAGTGGGCGTTCGGCTGGCCGTAGGCGCCCTGCTGGGGGACGCCCTGGCCGTAGGTGGCCTGCGGCGGCTGTGCGCCGTAGCTGCGCTCGCCGACCGTACGCACCCTGCTGACCGAGTTCGGGTAGCCGTAACCGCCGGACGGCGGCTGGGCTCCCCGGGCCTGGCCGTCTGCGTACAGGTAGCCGAACGGGTCGTCGTCCTCGGGCGTGCTCGCGCCGTTGTCGCCGGGCGTCATCCCTTGGTACTCCTCAACAGGTGCGGGCGGATGCGGTATGGCTGTGGAATGGCGAGCCTACCCGCTCTCACTGGCCCAAACGGGTGACTCGGACCGCATCAACTCGCTGACCTGCGGTTCATCCGGCACGCCGGTGCTGTTTGGGACGAGATCGTTTCTCTACGTACATCCGCTCGTCAGCGGACTTCAGCACCTCGTCCGCCGTCATGCCGCAGTGTGCCCAGCCGATGCCGAAGCTGGCGCCCACCCGGACGGCCCGGCCCTCGGCGCGGATCGGCTGGATGATCTCGTTGCGCAGCCGTACGGCGAGGTCCTGGGCGTCGGCCCGGCCGAGGCCGTCGGCGAGGATCACGAACTCGTCGCCGCCGAGCCGGGCGACCGTGTCGCCGTCGCGGACGCCGTTGCTCAGCCGCCGGGCGACCTCGATGAGCACCGCGTCGCCCGCGTTGTGCCCGAACCGGTCGTTGATCGACTTGAAGCCGTCGAGGTCGCAGAAGAGCACCGCGAGGCCCTTGGTGCCGTCGTCGCGGCCGTCCTCGGGGGCGACGGTGTGCACATGGTGGTCGTGGGCGTCGAAGCCCTCCGCGCCCGGCGTGAAGTCGAAGCCGTGGCCGGCGGGGGCGTCGAAGGCGGGGTGGCCGTAGGCCGCGTCCAGGGACTCCACGGCGCCGGCGTGGGCGGGGCGCTGACAGAGCCGGGCGGACAGGCGCGAGCGCAGTTCGGCGGAGTTGGGCAGGCCGGTCAGCGAGTCGTGGGAGGCGCGGTGGGCGAGCTGCAGTTCGCGCCGCTTGCGCTCCTCTATGTCCTCGACGTGGGTGAGGAGGAAGCGGGGGCCGTCGGCGGCGTCGGCGACGACGCTGTTGCGCAGGGACACCCAGACGTAGGTGCCGTCGCGGCGGCCCAGACGCAGTTCCGCACGGCCGCCCTCCGCGGAGGTCCGCAGCAGGGTGCCGACGTCCTCGGGGTGGACGAGGTCGGCGAAGGAGTAGCGGCGCATCGCGGAGGCGGGCCGGCCGAGCAGCCGGCACAGGGCGTCGTTGGTGCGCAGGATGCGGCCGTGCTGGTCGCCGCCCATCTCGGCGATGGCCATGCCGGAGGGGGCGTACTCGAAGGCCTGCCGGAAGGATTCCTCGCTGGCGCGCAGGGCCTGTTGCTCGCGCTCCAGGCGGACCAGGGCGCGCTGCATGTTGGCGCGCAGGCGCGCGTTGCTGATCGCGATGGCGGCCTGGAAGGCGTACATCTGGAGGGCCTCGCGGCCCCAGGCGCCGGGGCGGCGGCCGTTGCGCGGCCGGTCGACGGATATGACGCCGAGCAGTTCGCCGCAGGAGCTGCCCTGCACGCCGGGGGTGTACATGGGCGCGAAGAGCCGGTCGGAGGGGTGCCACTCGTCCTCGAAGCGCGGCGCGGGCCCGTCGGTGTACCACTGGGGGACGTCGTCGTCGTCGAGGACCCAGCCCTCGGTGTGCGGTATGAAGACGAGGTCGCCCCAGCGTTCGCCCATGTTCAGCCGCCGGTCCCAGGACTCGCGGGAGCCGGCCCGGCCGGTGATCAGGGCCTCGGCGGCGGAGTTGCCGGAGAAGGCGGCGACCACGAGATCGCCGTCCTGGCGGACCAGGTTGACGGCCGCCATCTCGTAGCCGAGGGCGGTCACGGCGCCGTCCGCGACGGTCTGCAGTGTGTCCGCCAGGCTGCGTGCCGTGTTCATGTCGGCCATGACCTGGTGCAGCTGTCGCAGGGACGCAAGACGGACATACGGCTCCGACTCGGTCTCCATGCTCACCCTCCCCCCGAGACCTCGCAGCGAATCAAGGGTTGTGTCTG
Organism: Streptomyces sp. NPDC052721; assembly: GCF_040678315.1. Lineage (NCBI taxonomy): Bacteria > Bacillati > Actinomycetota > Actinomycetes > Kitasatosporales > Streptomycetaceae > Streptomyces > Streptomyces sp. NPDC052721. Next base: position 63,731 of record NZ_JBFATL010000014.1, read on the forward strand.
AACCTCTTCGTGGCTTCTCCGCCACTGAATCACAGCGCGAAGCCCACTCGGTACACAGGGTCAACAATTCCTGCCTCTTGTGACTCAAGTCACAGGAGAACGTGAACAATTGAGTGGAGTTTCTGCGTTTGCCCTGTGCGTTTACTGAACGCACAGCGTGCGCCTGTGCTCACATGATGCACGGATCTGGCCGCATGGGTGCGCCGCTGGTCGCCGCACGCGTGCGCCGCTGGTCGCCGCACGCGTGCGCCGCTGGTCCTAGGACCCGCCTCGGGCGGAGGGCCGATGCGGGCCGCGCGGGGCGGAGACTAGCGTTTCCGGCGTGCTGAAGACTCCCTCCCCCACGACCCCCCTGCCGTCCGGGCATGCTGAGGGGGTGAGCAACGACGAGTTCCGGGCCGCGATGTCCCGGCTGGCCGCGGGCGTGGTCCTGGTGACCGCGCAGGAACCGCCGCTGGCCCCGGACGACCCCGAGGCGCCGGGCGTGGAGGACGTCGGCATGACCGCCACCGCTTTCATGTCCGTCTCCCTCGACCCGCCGCTGGTCCTGGTCAGCCTGCGCACGGGCGCCCGGATGGACGACCTGCTCGACGAGCAGCCGCTGTGGGCGGTGTCGGTCCTCACCGAGAGCCAGCGGCACATCGCGGGCCGCTTCGCCATGAAGGGACGCATCAGCGACCGGCTGCTCTTCGAGGACATCCCCTACGTCCGCGGCGAGGTCACCGGCGCCCCGCTGGTCGGCGGCGCGCTGGCCACCCTGGAGTGCCGGACCGAGCAGCGGGTGACCGCCGGGGACCACACCCTGGTCATCGGCCGCGTCCTCACCGCCCGGGTGCCGAGCGCCGAGGGCGGCCCGCTGCTGTACTTCCGGGGGCGGTACCGGCAGTTGGGCTGAGGGGCATCGCCTCGCGGCCCCGCCGGGCCGAGCGCCGAATTCCGTGGCGGGCGGAGGGACCGCCCGCCTACGGTGCGCGGATGACACCACGTCTGGAAGAAGTCACCCCGCGGAACTTCGACACCGCCGTCGCCGTCCGTGTCCGCCCCGACCAGGAACACGCCGTCTCACCGGTCGTGCAGTCCCTCGCCGAGGCCTACGTACATCCCCCCGGCGTCGCCTGGCCCCGCCTGATCGTCGACGACGGCCGCGCGGTCGGCTTCCTGATGGCCTTCTTCGGCATCGACTGGCACGGCGACGGCAGCGTGCGCCGCTCCGGGCTGTGGCGGCTGAACATCGCCGCCGGCGAGCAGGGCAGGGGTTACGGCCGATTCGCCGTCGACGCCGTGGCCGGTGAGATCCGCCGCCGGGGCGGCACGGAGCTGTACGTCAGCCGGCACCCCGGCCCGGACGGCCCCGAGGACTTCTACCTCCGCCTGGGCTTCCGGAAGAACGGGGAGACGAGCGGGGGCCAGACGGTGGGAGTGCTGGACCTGTCCTGAGCGGCATCCGTCCTGGGCTAGACCTCCTCGACGGTGAGGTCCGCCAGCCGGGCGGGGTCGGCGATGATGTCGATCACGCAGATGCGGTCGGCGACGAAGGTGAAGGCCAGGACCCGCTCCGGACGGCCGTCGGCGAACACGGCCAGGCCGGTCGCGCCGTCGACCAGCACCGGACGCGCGACGCGCGCCAGATGGGCGAAGCTCGCCGCGGCGGCGGCGACCCGGGCCGCACCGCTGTTCACCCCGGCCTCGGTACGGGCCTCGACCTCGGGGTCGAGCACCTCCAGCAGCCCGTCGAAGTCGCCGTTCCGCGCGGCGGCCAGGAAGGCGTCCACCACCTCGCGCTGCCGGGCCAGGTCGGCCTCCGGCGCCTCCACGCCCCGCACCCGGCGCCGGGCCCGGCTGGCGAGCTGCCGCGTCGCGGCCGGGCTGCGTCCGAGGATGCCGCCGATCTCCTCGAAGGGCACCCCGAACAGGTCGTGCAGCACGAAGGCGAGCCGCTCGGCCGGGGAGAGCGTGTCCAGGACGACGAGGAGGGCCGGCCCGACCGAGTCGGCGAGCAGGGCGTTCCGCGCGGGGTCCGGCTCGGCCGAGGGCGCCGGCTGCCAGGTCTCCAGCGGCTGCTCGCCCCGGGAGCGGCGGGAGCGGAGCATGTCGAGGCAGACCCGGCCGACGACGGTCGTCAGCCAGCCGCCGAGGTTCTCCACCTGCCGGGTGTCGGACCGGCTGAGCCGGAACCAGGCCTCCTGGACGGCGTCCTCGGCCTCGGCGGCGGAGCCGAGCATCCGGTGGGCGACGGCCCGCAGATGTCCCCGGTACGCCTCGAACCGCTCGGCGAGAAAGTCGTTGTCGGTCATGGGTGGCTGCGGCCTCTCCGTCGTCGTCCTCGGCGGTCCCGAGTGCTCCCGCACCACCCTGACGACAGGGAGCCGGGAGATGTGACAGGCCGCGGCCCCCGGTCCGCCTAACCCCAGTCCCGGCCCGAACGGCCCCGCTTGGTCTCCGCGCGCTGCTTCTTCTCCCGCAGCCGGCGTTCGTTGATGCCGCGCGGGATGCGGGTCGGCCTGCGGGGCTTGGGCGGCGGTGCGGTGGCCTCCGCGAGGAGCGCGGCGAGGCGTACGGCGGCGGTCTCCCGGTTGCGCCACTGGGAGCGGTGCTCCGAGGCCCGTACGGACACCACCCCGTCGACGAGGCGGCCGGCCAGCCGCCGCAGCGCCCGCTCCTTCCACACCGGAGGGAGCGCCTCCGTGCGGGCGAGGTCGAAGCGCAGCTCGACCTGCGAGTCGCTGGTGTTGACATGCTGTCCACCGGGCCCGGACGACCTGGAGAAACGCCACATCAGCTCGGCCTCGGGAAGCGAGACGGAGCCACGGATGAGGTAGGGCCCGGACATGTCTTTCATGTTCCCGGCCCGGCCCGCCTCACGTCACCTGGATTTCCGGTTCGGTAAAAAAGGTAAAGGGATCCGGAACCATGGGGACACCCCTCGACGTTGTCCCGGGTGACGGTAGCTTCGTCGGCACAGAGTGCACGGATATGCACGGGTATCTAAGGAAGGGACTCCCAACATGGCTGTAAGCCTGTCCAAGGGTGGCAACGTCTCGCTCACCAAGGAGGCTCCGGGCCTGACCGCCGTCACCGTGGGCCTCGGCTGGGACGTCCGCACCACGACCGGCACGGACTTCGACCTGGACGCGTCCGCCATCGCGGTGAACCCCCAGGGCAAGGTCTACTCGGACGCCCACTTCGTCTTCTTCAACAACAAGCAGACCCCGGACAACTCGATCGTCCACACGGGCGACAACCGCACGGGCGAGGGCGCCGGCGACGACGAGGCGATCAACGTCAACCTGGCCGCGCTGCCGGCCGACATCGACAAGGTCGTCTTCCCGGTCTCCATCTACGACGCCGAGAACCGCGGCCAGAACTTCGGCCAGGTCCGCAACGCCTACATCCGCATCGTCAACCAGGCGGGCGGCGCCGAGATCGCGCGCTACGACCTGTCCGAGGACGCGGCCACCGAAACGGCCATGATCTTCGGCGAGCTGTACCGCAACGGCGCGGAGTGGAAATTCCGCGCGGTGGGCCAGGGTTACGCCTCGGGCCTGGTGGGCATCGCCCAGGACTTCGGCGTGAACGTCTGACGAGCGCGGCGGTGCGAGAAGATCCCCGGCTCACACCGGGGGTCCTCTTCACGGCACCCGGGGGAAGCGGGCCTGGAGGGTCCAGATCGCCGGGTTCTCCGCCAGGTCCTCGTGGAGGTCGACGAGGTCCGCGAGCAGGTCGTGCAGGAAGTCGCGGGCCTCGCGGCGCAGTTCGGTGTGGGAGAAGGTCAGCGGGGACTCCTCGGCCGGCATCCAGTCGGCGGTGATGTCGACCCAGCCGAAGCGGCGCTCGAAGAGCATCCGGTCGGTGGACTCGGTGAAGTCCAGCTCCGCCCGCTGCGGCCGGGCGGCGCGGGAGCCCATCGGGTCCCGGTCCAGCCGTTCCACGATGTCGCACAGCGCCCACGCGAAGTCCAGCACCGGCACCCATCCCCAGGCTGTGGACAGCTCCCGGTCGGTCTCGGTGTCCGCGAGGTAGACGTCCCCGCAGAACAGGTCGTACCGCAGCGCGTGGACGTCCGCGCGGCGGTAGTCGGTCTGCGGGGGGTCCGGGAACCGGTTGGAGAGGGCGTAGCCGATGTCGAGCACGGGGGAGATGGTGTCACGCCGGCCCGCCGCACCCCTGCCCGCGTGCGCCCCGCCCGCCTAAGATCGCTGACATGTCCAGATCCGTACGCCTTGTCCCGGCCCTCGCCGCGCTCCTCGCCCTCGCCCTCACCGGCACCGCGTGCGACGGCGGCGTGCGGGGCACCCCGGGCGGCTCCGGCGTGCGCGACCCGTACTTCCCGAAGGCCGGCAACGGCGGCTACGACGTCGGCCACTACGCCCTCACCCTGGACTACACCCCGGCCACCCGCCGGCTCACCGGCACGGCCGTCATCACCGCCCGGGCCACGCGGGACCTGTCCGCCTTCGACCTCGACCTCGCCGGGCTGCGCGTCGACTCGGTCACCGTCGAGGGCGAGGAAGCCCGCTGGAACCGCGCCGGACAGGAACTCACCGTCCGCCCGCACGACGACCTCACCCGGGGCGAGACGTTCCGCACGACCGTCCGCTACTCGGGCACCCCGCGCACCCTCACCGACCCCGACGGCTCCGAGGAGGGCTGGCTGCCCACCGCCGACGGCGCCCTCGCGCTCGGCGAACCCGTCGGCTCCATGGCCTGGTTCCCCGGCAACCACCACCCTTCCGACAAGGCGGCGTACGACATCTCGGTCACCGTGCCGAAGGGCCTCCAGGCGGTCTCCAACGGCGAGTTGACGGAGCAGAGCACGAAGGGGGGCCGTACCTCCTACCACTGGCACACCGGTCAGCCCATGGCGAGCTATGCCGCCACCGTCGCCATCGGCCACTACGACATCGCCCGCAGCACCGGCCCGCACGGCCTGCCCGTGATCACCGCCGTCGACCCCACCCAGGCCAGGGCGAGCGCCAAGGTGCTCGCCGAGATCCCGGAGATCCTGGACTGGGAGGAGTACAACTTCGGGCCGTACCCCTTCTCCTCGTCCGGTGCGATCGTCGACCGCCCGCACGACGCCGGCTACGCCCTGGAGACCCAGAACCGGCCCGTCTTCCCCGCCGACGAGCTGAACACCTCGGTCCTCGTGCACGAACTCGCCCACCAGTGGTACGGCGACTCGGTCACCCCTCGGTCCTGGCGGGACATGTGGCTCAACGAGGGCTTCGCGACGTACGCGGAGTGGCTGTACCAGGAGGACCACGGCGGGCCCACCGCCCAGGAGACGTTCACCCGTCTGTACGAGGGCGACCGCGAGGAGATCTGGGCCTTCCCGCCGGCGAAGCAGTCGGATGCCGCGCACATCTCCGGCAGCCCGGTCTACGAGCGCGGCGCGATGGTCCTGCAGAAGATCCGGCAGAAGGTCGGCGACGACACCTTCTACGCCATCCTCCAGGGCTGGGCCGCCGCCCACCGCCACTCCACCGCGAGCACCGCCGACTTCACCGCGTACGTCGAGAAGAAGGCCCCGGACCAGGACTTCGGCGGGATCTGGAAGGACTGGCTGTACGGCGACGGCAAGCCGGACCACCCGTGAGGACGGGCGGCCCGGCCACCGCGGCGCCGTGCCCGCGCTACTTGACGTTCACGGCCGCCCAGGCCGCCGCCACCGCGTTGTACTCCGCGCTGCCCGAGCCGTACAGGTCGGCCGCGGCCTGCAGGGTGCCGGTGCGGGCACCCGCGTAGTCCGTGGACGAGGTGAAGTACGTGGTCAGGGCCTTGTACCAGATCTGGGCCGCCTTGTCCCGGCCGATGCCGGTGACCGTGGAGCCGTCGTAGGTCGGGGAGTTGTAGGACACCCCGTTGACGGTCTTCGCGCCGCTGCCCTCGGACAGCAGGTAGAAGAAGTGGTTGGCGACACCGGACGAGTAGTGCACGTCCAGGCGGCCGACGGTGCGCGACCAGTAGTCGGCGGAGGCGCCGTCCTTGCTGGGCTTGTCCATGTAGCGCAGCGGGGTGCCGTCGCCGTTGATGTCGATCTTCTCGCCGATGAGGTAGTCACCGGCGTCGGCGGAGTTGTTCGCGAAGAACTCCACCGAGGTGCCGAAGATGTCGGAGGTGGCCTCGTTCAGGCCGCCCGACTCGCGGCTGTACTTCAGGCCGGCGGTGGCCGCGGTCAGACCGTGGCTCATCTCGTGCCCGGCGACGTCGAGCGAGGTCAGCGGGTCGGCGTTGTTCGCGCCGTCGCCGTACGTCATGCAGAAGCAGCTGTCGCTCCAGAACGCGTTGACGTAGGCGTTGCCGTAGTGGACGCGGGAGTAGGCGGCCTTGCCGTCGCCCGCGATGCCGTTGCGGTTGAAGGCGGACTTGTAGAAGTCCCAGGTGACGGCGGCGCCGTAGGCCGCGTCGACGGCGGCGGTCTGGCGGTTGTTCACGGTGCCGTCGCCCCAGAGGTCGTCGGCGTCGTGGAAGAGGGTGCCGGTGCCGGTGGTGCCGCCGTTCAGGTCGTACGTCTTGTGGCCGCCGCGCCCGCCGTCGGTCAGGTCGTAGCCCCCGGAGGCGGCGGCGGTGGTGCCGAGCGGGACGGTGCCGCTGTACTGGCTGGTGCCCGTGCCGGTGTCGACGGCCTCGAAGGAGTACAGCCGCTCGCCGGTGCGCGCGTCCGTGATGACGTGCAGCTCGCTCGGGGTGCCGTCGTGCCGGCGGCCCTTGACGACGGACTCGTAGGCGAGGACCGGCTTGCCGGCGGCGGCCCACACGATCGTGCGGGCGGTAACGGCGCTGGCCTTCGCGGTGCCGGCGGCCTTGAGGGCGGTCTGCTTCGCGGCGGCCGGGGACACGGCCGCCGTCGTGCTCGGCACGGATATCCGGGCCCTGGTCGCCTGGCTGACGCCCTTCAGCGCACCGTTCTTCGCCGCGTGGACGACCAGGTCACCGCCGAGCACCGGCAGACCGGCGTACGTGCGCTCGTAGCGGGTGTGGACGGTGCCGTCCGCGTCCTTGACCACGTCCCGGACGACCAGCTTCTCCTGGGCGCCGAGCCCGAGTTCACGGGCCGCCGCACCGGCGTGCTGCTGGGCCGACTCCAGCGCGGCGGCACGGGCCGGGGCGCTGAGTGCGACGGCCTTGGCGCCGGAGGGGTGCGGCGCGGGCGCGGCGGTCGCGGCGCCGTTCTGCAGGGCGAGGACGACCATCGCCGCGGAGCCGACCAGGGCCGCGGCGCGCACGGCGGTCTTGCGGGGAGTACGGGAGGCGCCGGTGTCGTGGGGCTGCTGTCTCACTCGATCTCCTTCTGTCCGGTCTCGTGGGGTGGAGACACAGAGGGCCACAGGGGATGCACAGACTTGCGGCGGGCGAGGAGAGAGTGACACCGGAACCCGGCTGTTTGACAGAGCGCCGTCAAGACTTTACGTGTTCGTATCCGAATGCCGTGCTGCGGAATCCGTTATACGGACACGGGGCCCAGTCTCAACCTCCGTCTCTTCCAGCGCACTTGAGGCGTGGAACGTCACACCCGACGCGCCTCCCACTCGTCCGGCCGCGCGCGGCCCGGCGGCCACACCGGCTCCGCATCCTCGTCAAGTTCCCGTCTGCTCCACCCGCGCGTGTTCCCAGGCGCGCAGGAGGGGGCCAGCTCCAGGTCGGTCCGGCCGGTCTCCTCCCCGCAGCTCCCGCAGCGCGCCCTCGCGCGGACCCTCGTCCGCCTCCATGCCGCCGCCGGGCAGGGCCCAGTGAAGGCCGGCCTCGACGAGATCACCACCGGCCGCCCCTCGACGCGGTCCGGCCGCCACCTGCTCGGCGCCGTATGTCGTCCGGGGCCGGGATGCCGCCGTGGCACGGCAGGCGTTCGAGAATCACGCGCCACGCACCGGGGTGCCCATGGAGTGCCTCACGGCTCTTTCGCCATGGAGTCGATGACGCGAGTCACATGACCCGGATCCCCATCGCCGCCGCCAGCACCGGGGCCAGGTCCAGCAGTTGACCCGTGCTGATCACGGCGCCGGAGAGCCGGTCCAGGCCCCGGGTGATCTCCAGCGGAGCGGCCCCGCGCAGGTCGACGTCCGTCAGGGTCGCCCCGCCGAAGTCGGCCCCCTTCAGGGCGCAGTCGGTGAACTCCACCCGTTCCAGGCGCGCGCCCGCGAAGTCCGGTTCGACCAGGACGCAGGACTCGAAGACGACGTCCTTGAGGCGGGCCTCGCGCAGGTTCAGACAGTCGATCTTGCCGCCCCGGACCACGACTCTCTCCAGCACGGCGCCGTGCAGCTGCGTGCCGCCCAGGCGTGCGTCGACCAGTTCGACGTCTCTGAGCGTGGCCTCGGCCAACCGCGTCCCGACCCCGCGCAGTCCGGTCAGCACCGAGTCCAGCACCCGGGCCCGGCCCAGCGCGGTCTCGTCCACCGCGCAGCCGGTGAGCGCGCAGTCCATGAACCGGGCGCCCGCGCCGTCCTGCCCGGCCAGGTCGCACTCCCGGAACTCCAGCCCGTCGTAGTCGCCGTCCGGCTCCAACTCCCCCACAGCCCAGGGCTCCAGGGGCGGCAGCCGCACCTCCGGCCGCCGCGCGCCCCGCACCGCCGCCCGGCCCGCGGACCGGCTTCCCGTCGCTCGCCTCACCATGCGCCCATGCTGCACCCCGTCACTGACAATCCGTCCCGAGCTGGGAAAACCCCCGGGATGTCACACGCGGCGGGGTGCCGGCCGTCGTACTCCCGAGCAGTGCACCGACCTCAGGGAGAACCATGCACAAGCCCGCGCACCACATCACCGTCATCGGCGGCGGCTTCGCCGGACTCACCGCCGCGATCACCGCCGCCGAGGCCGGCGCCCAGGTCACCGTGTACGAGGCCCACGGCACCCTGGGCGGGCGGGCCCGGACGGCGCAGGGGCCGTACCGGACCAACGAGGGCCCGCACGCGTTCTACGCCGGCGGCCCGCACTGGGCCTGGCTCAGGCAGCGGGACCTGGTCGGCCCGCTCGCTCCGCTGCCGCCCCTGGAGGCCGCCCGGCTGCGGCTGCGCCACCACGGTGTGCTGCGCCGTACCCCGCCCTTCGCCATGCTCAAGCTGCTGCGGCGCCGGGTCGGCCCGGCCCCCGTGGACGCCGACTTCCTCGGCTGGGCGACCGGGATCGCGGGCGAGGAGGGAGCCCGCGCGGCGGCCCACTACGCGGCGGTGGCGCTGTTCCACCACGACCCGGGCGGCCTGTCCGCCGCCTTCGTGCAGGAGCGGCTGCGCCGGGCCGCCAAGCTGCCGCCGGAGGCGCACTATCCGCGCGGCGGCTGGGGCGGGGTCATCGACCGGATGGCCGCGCGGGCCTGGAACACGGGCGTGCGGATCGAGACGGGGGCCCGGGTGGACGAGCTGCCGGAGGACAGCCCGGTGGTCGTCGCCACCGGCCTGCCCGCCGCCCGGCGGCTGCTCCGCGACGACTCGCTGGAGTGGCCGAGCGGCCGTACCGTCCTCCTCGACCTCGCCGTACGCACACGGCGCGGGGACGCCTTCGCCGTCTCCGACCTGGACGCGCCGGGCTGGATCGAGCGCTTCACCGCGCAGGACCCGTCCCTCGCGCCGGCCGGGGAGCAGCTGGTCCAGGGGCAGTTCCCGATCGGGCCCGGCCAGGCCCGGGCCGACGGCGTGGCCCGCGCCGAGCAGCTGCTCGACCTGGGGCTGCGGGGGTGGCGGGAGCGGGTGACCTGGCGGCGGGAGGCGGTGGCGGACGGCCGTACGGGGGCCGTGGACCTGCCGGGCCGCAGCTGGCGGGACCGGCCCGCAGTGGACCGTGGCGACGGGGTCTACCTCGTGGGCGACCAGGTGGCGGCGCCGGGTGTGCTCGCGGAGGTGTCCTTCAACAGCGCGGTGACGGCGGTGTCCCTGATCCTCGGCCGGCCCGCCCTTGACCTCAAGCGCGCTTGAGGTCCGAGGGTGGGGGTCACACCGCGCCTCGTCTCCCTGGGGGTCCCATGCACGCCGTCCGCCTGTACGCCTTCGGCCCGGCCGAGAACCTGACCTACGAGGAGGTCCCGGACCCCGTCCCGGGCCCCGGCCAGGTGCGGATCGCGGTCGCCGCGGCCGGTGTGCACCTGCTCGACGCGGCCCTGCGGGAGGGCCACCGGGGTCCGCTGCCGGAGCCGCCCCGCCTGCCGACCGTGCCCGGCCGGGAGGTCGCGGGGGTCGTGGACGCGCTCGGCGACGGCGTGGACGACCTGTGGCTCGGCCGACGGGTGGTGGCCCACCTGGGGTTCGCGCCCGGCGGGTACGCCGAACTCGCCGTCACCGAGGTCGAGCGGGTGCACGACATCCCGGAGAACCTGGACTTCGCCGCCGCCGTCGCCATGATCGGCACGGGCCGTACGGCACTGGGCATCGCGCAGTTCGCCGAGCCGGGACCGGACGACGTGGTGGTCGTACCGGCCGCGGCCGGCGGCATCGGCACGCTGCTCGTGCAGCACGCCAAGAACGCCGGGGCGACCGTGATCGGGCTCGCCGGCGGCCCGGAGAAGACCGCCCGCGTCCTGGCCACGGGCGCCGACCTCGCCGTCGACTACACCGCCCCGGACTGGCCCGCCAAGGTCCGCGCCCGGCTCGGTGCGCCGGAAGAGGCGGAGCTCGCCACGATCGTCTACGACGGCGTCGGCGGGGACGTCGCCCGGGAGGCCGTCGCGCTGCTCCGCCCCGGCGGCCGGCACCTGGTGTTCGGCTGGTCCGCGGAGGGCATCGGGCAGGGCCGGGGGTACCACGTCGAGGGCGTCTCGGAGTCGGTGCTCGGCCCGGCGATGCTGGAGCGGGCCGGCGGCCTGCGCGCGCTGGAACTGCGCGCCCTCGCCGAAGCCGCGCGGGGCCGGCTGCGCCCGGCCGTCACCCGCTTCCCCCTCGCGGAGGCCGCCGCCGCGCACCGGGCACTGGAAGGGCGGGGCACGACCGGCAAGGTCGTACTGGAACCGTGACGGACGGCGGCGGCGCGTGCCGGGGGGCGCGGTTCGCCGTCGTGTGCGGGCGCCTGGTGGCCGCTCCCGCCCGGGCGGCGGCGTCGGTGGCCCGCGCCACGGCACCGGGCCCACGCGCGCGGTTTCCTGCCGTCCGTCGGAGCGGCGGCCACCCCCGCGCGGGCGGGCCGCACCCGCGCCTCGGGCGTCCGGCGGGGCCGCGAGCGACACAGCCCCGCGCCCCGTGAGCACGCTGCGGCTCGCCCGCCCAAGGGGCGCGGGGAACTGCGCGACCGGCCCAAGGACGACCTGTGTCCGCCGGACCACCGCCACCGCCACCGCCGGTGCCGAGTCAGCCGGACGAGCCCAGCGCGGTCAGGGCCTCGTCCGTGAGCCGGTACACCGTCCACTCGTCCTGCGGCCGGGCGCCCAGCGCCTCGTAGAAGCCGATCGCCGGCTGGTTCCAGTTCAGCACGGACCACTCCAGCCGCTCGTACCCGCGCTCCACGCAGATCCGCGCCAGCTCGGCCAGCAGCGCCCGCCCGTGGCCGCCGCCGCGCGCCTCCGGGCGGACGAACAGGTCCTCCAGATGGATGCCGTGCACCCCGCGCCAGGTGGAGAAGTTCAGGAACCACAGCGCGAACCCGACCGGATCCCCGCTCGCCTCGTCCACCGCCATGTGCGCGAACGCGGCGGGCCGCTCCCCGAACAGGGCCTCCCGCAGCTGCGCCTCACTCGCCCGGGCCTCCTCGGGCGCCTTCTCGTACTCGGCCAGCTCACGGATCAGGGTGTGGATGACAGGGACGTCGTCGGGGGTCGCGGTACGAATCATGCCGCGAGGGTAACCAGCCCGAGGCCCGGGCCTCAGTGCCGTCCCGCCACCCGGTCCGCCACCTTCGCCAGCCGTGAGGACTCCGTGCCCGGGCGGAGGCGTTCGCGCTGGTCGGCGGCGCGATAGGTGGCGTACATGCCCTGGACGCCCAGCCAGCGGAAGGGTTCCGGCTCCCACTTGCGGACCTTGTGGCCGACCCAGGGCAGCTCCGTCAGCTCGGTCCGCCCGCCCTGCCCGGAGTCCCGCTGGACCAGGTCGCGCAGGGTGCGGGCGGCCAGGTTGGTGGTGGCGACGCCGGAGCCGACGTAGCCGCCCGCCCAGCCGAGGCCGGTGGAGCGGTCGAGCGTCACCGTGGCGCACCAGTCGCGCGGCACACCGAGCACGCCCGACCAGGCGTGCTCGATCCGCACCCCGGCCAGGGACGGGAAGAAGCGGGTCAGGATCTCCCGCAGGGCCTCGACGGTCGCCGTCTGCGTCCGGCCGTCGTTGTCGGTGCGCGAACCGAAGCGGTACGGCACCCCGCGCCCGCCGAGCGCGATCCGGCCGTCGGCCGTGCGCTGGGCGTACATGTAGGCGTGCGCCATGTCGCCGAGGGTCTCCCGGCCCGCCCAGCCGATCGCCGCCCACTGCTCCCCGGTCAGCGGCTCGGTCGCGATCATCGAGGAGTTCATCGGCAGCCAGGTCCGCCTCTGCCCCTTGAGGGAGGCGGTGAAGCCCTCGGTGCAGCGCAGGACGTAGGGCGCGCGGACGGTGCCGTAGGGGGTGACCGCGTGCTTGGGGCGGATCTCCGTCACCGGCGTCGACTCGTGGATGGTGACGCCGAGCGCCTCCACGGCCGCCGCGAGCCCCTTGACCAGCTTCACCGGGTGCAGCCGGGCCCCGTGCGGGGTCCAGGTGGAGCCGACCGCGTCCGCGATCCGGATCCGCTCGGCGGTCTCCCGGGCGCCGTACAGCTCCCGGTCCTTCTCGCCGTACGACAGCTCGTGCTGGTGGAACGCCTTCAGCCGGGCCAGCTGCGCCGGGGTGGTGGCCACCTCCAGGACGCCGCCCTTGTGCACGTCGGCGTCGATGCCCTCCGCCTCGGCGACCGCGATCACCTCGGCCACGGTGTCGTTCATCGCCCGCTGGAGCCGTACGGCGGCCTCGTGGCCGTGCAGCTTCGCGTACCGGTCCCGGCCCGCGATCCCGTTGTACAGCCAGCCGCCGTTGCGGCCGGAGGCGCCGTACCCGCAGAACTTCTGCTCCAGCACGGTGATGCGCAGGAAGGGTGCGGCCTTCTTCAGGTAGTACGCGGTCCACAGGCCCGTGTAGCCGCCGCCCACGATCACGACGTCGGCGGACGCGTCCCCGGGCAGCGGCTCCCGCACCGCCGGAAGGCCGTCGTCCGTGTACCAGAAGGAGATGCCACCGTTCACGACACTGCTCGCCGAGCTGCTCATGGCCGGGACGTTAACCCCTGAGCCCGGCCAGTGTCTCCTTCGGATTCCATGCTTTTCCGCGGCCCCTGACCAGCGGATAGCAGGCGAGACCGATCAGTACGGCGACGACGTGACCGAAGTCGGTGAAGGTCGGCCCGGCGGCCGGCGGCAGCCCGAACACGGCCAGTACCGCGAGCAGATACGCGTACCGCCAGGGCGCCGCGATCCGGTAGACCAGCACCGCCATCACCCCGGCCAGCGCGTAACTCACCCCGATGTCCAGGGTGTACACCGCCGAATGCGGGGCCATGCCCCGGCGGATCGCCTCCAGCAGCGCCCCCTCGCTGATCAGCGAGGCCAGCACGTGCGCCAGCACGCACACCGCCAGCCAGCGGGCCGTGCCCAGCCAGCGCTCGGCCGGCGCGTGGAACACCGTGTACAGGAAGGCGTACGGCACCCAGTGCCCGCTCTCGATCCACATCGCGCTGGCCACCAGCACCCGCAGCGGATTGCGGGACAGCTCGTGGATGTTCGTCGACCGCCGCCGCAGGAAGTGCTCCTCGAACTCCGGCGGCATGTGGTGCAGCGCGACCGTCGTCACGCACAGGATCCCCAGCCACACGTACGTGCCGGGAGCACCGCGGACATACGCCCACACCCCGCTCAGGCCCCGGAAAATTCGCATGAGCCGATTCACGCACGCCAGTATCGTCCGCTTCGTGATCGACATCCCGGGCGAGCTGGCGGAGGCGCAGGAGGCGTACAACGGCGCGGCGGGGCGGGCGTTCATCGCCGCACTGCCGGACCTCGCTGCCGGCTTCCTGCACCGCTGGCGGCTCACGCTCGACGGGCCGTCGATGAACGGCGTCAGCGCCCTGGTCCTGCCGGTCGTCCGCGCCGACGGCCTCCGCGCGGTCCTCAAGCTGCAGCTGACGGACGAGGAGAGCGTGGGCGAACCGGTCGCGCTGCGCGTGTGGGACGGCGACGGGGCGGTACGGCTCCTGGACCACGACCCGGCCACCGGCACCATGCTCCTGGAGCGCCTGGACGAGTCCCGGATGCTGGCCGGTCTCGGCGACACCCGCGAGGCCGTCCTGGTCATCGCCCGGCTGCTGGCCCACCTCACGTCCTTCCCGGCCCCGCCCGGCCTGCGCCGCCTGGGCGACATCGCCGAGGCCATGCTGGAACGGACCCCCTGGGCGCTGAAGCGCATCCCGGACCCCGGGGCCCGCCGGATCGTCGCCGACTGCGCCGCCGCCGTGCGCGAGGTCGTCCACGACCCCGGCGACCGGCTCCTCCACTGGGACCTGCACGACGAGAACGTCCTCGCCGCCGACCGCGCCGACTGGCTCGCCATCGACCCCAAGCCGCTGGCCGGCGACCCCGGCTTCGAGCTGTGGCCCGCCCTGGACAACCGCTTCGAGGCGGCCGAGGTCCGCTGGCGCTTCGACGCGATGACCGACGTCCTCGGCCTGGACCGGCCCCGGGCCCGCGCCTGGACCCTCGGCCGCCTGCTCCAGAACGCCCTGTGGGACGTGAAGGACGACCGCCCGGTCCAGGCCCGGCAACTGGAGATCGCTCGCCTGTTGGCATGAAAAAAGCCCAGGTGGGAAGCGGGTCCCGCCCGGGCTGTCGGAGCCCCCTGTCGGATTCGAACCGACGACCTTCGCTTTACAAGAGCGGCGCTCTGACCAGCTGAGCTAAGGAGGCGTGCACCTGGGTGCCCGTGCAGTGTACCCAGGTCTCGGGGCCGCCCTGTCGAAAATTTCCGCGAAGTTCACATGGGCCGAGGTACTGACAGAGCGAGTGAACGCCAGGTACCGTCCTGATCCAGTTCACTCGCGTGGACTACACCAACCACCTTCCTACAACGGATCGTCCGGCACGTTCCTGCCGGTAGAAGGGGGCCCATTCACCATGGCCACAGTAACGTTCGACAAGGCGACCCGGATCTACCCGGGTTCCACCAAGCCCGCCGTCGACGCACTCGACATCGCGATCGAGGACGGCGAGTTCCTCGTCCTGGTCGGCCCGTCCGGTTGCGGAAAGTCCACCTCCCTGCGGATGCTCGCGGGCCTGGAGGACGTCAACGCCGGCGCCATCCGCATCGGTGACCGCGACGTCACGCACCTGCCGCCCAAGGACCGGGACATCGCCATGGTGTTCCAGAACTACGCCCTCTACCCGCACATGACGGTCGCCGACAACATGGGCTTCGCGCTCAAGATCGCCGGCGTCAACAAGGCGGAGATCCGGCAGAAGGTCGAGGAGGCCGCGAAGATCCTCGACCTCACCGAGTACCTGGACCGCAAGCCGAAGGCGCTCTCCGGCGGTCAGCGCCAGCGTGTCGCGATGGGCCGCGCGATCGTCCGCGAGCCGCAGGTCTTCCTCATGGACGAGCCGCTGTCCAACCTGGACGCCAAGCTCCGCGTCTCCACCCGTACGCAGATCGCGTCCCTCCAGCGCCGCCTCGGCATCACCACCGTCTACGTCACCCACGACCAGGTCGAGGCCATGACGATGGGCGACCGCGTGGCCGTGCTCAAGGACGGCATCCTCCAGCAGGTCGACTCGCCGCGGAACATGTACGACAAGCCCGCGAACCTCTTCGTCGCCGGCTTCATCGGCTCCCCGGCGATGAACCTGGTCGAGGTCCCGATCACCGACGGCGGCGTGAAGTTCGGCAACAGCGTCGTCCCGGTCAACCGGGACGCCCTGAAGGCCGCCTCCGACAAGGGCGACCGCACGGTCACCGTGGGCGTGCGTCCCGAGCACTTCGTCGTGGTCGAGCACAACGGCTCCGTCGCCGCCTCCCTGTCCAAGGACGCCTCCGACGCCCCGGCCGGCCTCGCCGTCTCCGTGAACGTCGTCGAGGAGACCGGAGCCGACGGCTACGTCTACGGCACCGTCGAGGTCGGTGGCGAGACGCGGGACCTCGTGGTCCGCGTCAGCAGCCGTTCCGTGCCGGAGAAGGGCTCCACGCTCCACGTCGTACCGCGGCCGGGCGAGACCCACGTGTTCTCCACGTCCACCGGCGAGCGGCTGTCCGACTGACGGCCGACGGCACCGGAAGGGCCCCGCGCGCTCGGCGTGCGGGGCCCTTGGCGTCGGGTCCGTCGTCGGATGCCGGCGCTGGATACCGGCGCTGGATCCTGGCGTTGATCTTGGCGGGGGGCGCTTCGTCAACCCGTTACCCGGAAATCAACGCCTTCTCATCCCCCATAAGAGTGACTCAATGTCTCCAAATCATCACTGGGCGCTACCCTCACACGCGTGAAGCACTCCACCACCCCACAGACGCGACGCGGCCACGGGGGCGGCCCTGCCCGCCGGATCGGCCGCACTCTCGCCCTCGTCCTGCCCGTCTTCCTGGTGCTCTCCGGGACCCTCGCGGTCACCCGGGTCAACTGGACGGGGAGCCCCTCCAGCTCGGTTCTGGCCGCCTCCGACGTCTCGTCGGCGGAGATCTCCGCCAGGAAGGTCACCCGCGCCCCGCAGGACGTGCTCCGCGACCAGCTGATGACCGAGCTGCAGCACACGAACCCGGGGGTGGTCCTCACCCACCTCCAGCAGGCCGTCAACGGCCGCCCCTCGCTGGCCCGGCACTGCTCCTCCATCGCCCGCGCCCTCGGCAGGGCCGCGGTGCACATCTACGGCGCCTCGCGCGCGCAGTCGTACGCCCGCCCGGTGTGCGACACGGCCTTCGCCTCCGGCGTCCTGGCCGCGCACAGCTGAACCCCGCCGGCAGCGGGTTCCCGGTGCGAACCGGGTAACGGCTCCTCAAGGAGCGCGTTGCCCCCGGCGCACCGAGGTGGGGCGCCACGTACAGTGCGGTCATGACCCATCCGAACGCCGCGTCGCGCCCCACTCAAGCCGTGGTCCTGGCCGGTGGCCAGGGCTCCCGGCTGCGTCCGTACACCGACGACCGGCCCAAGCCGATGGTCGAGATCCCCGGTACGGGCACTCCGATCATCGGCCACCAGCTGACCTGGCTGGCCGAGGAAGGTGTGACGGACGTCGTGGTCTCCTGCGGCCACCTCGCCGACGTCCTGCAGAAGTGGCTGGACTCGGCCGACCTTCCCGTCTCCGTCACCACCGTCGTGGAGACCGAGCCCCTCGGCCGCGGCGGCGGCCTGCGGTACGCGGCGGCCCGTCTGCCCCATCCCGACCGGCCCTGGTACGCCACGAACGGGGACATCTGGACGCGGTTCTCCCTGCGGGACATGGCCGACTTCCACACCGAGCGGGACGCCGTCGCCACGCTGGCGCTCGCCCGGCCACGGATTCCGTGGGGGGCCGTGAAGACCGACGGGTTCGGGCACATCACCGACTTCATCGAGGCACCGCCGTCGACGTTCGAGATCAACGCGGGTGTCTACGTGTTCTCGCCGGAGTTCGCCTCCCTGCTGCCCGAGCGGGGCGACCACGAGCGGACCACGTTCCCCCGGCTGGCCCGGGAGAAGAAGCTGGCCGGGTTCCCCCTTCCACAGGGGGCGTACTGGCGGGCCATCGACACGGCGAAGGATCTGACGGAGGCGGCCAAGGAACTGGCGGCGCTCGGTCGCTGAGAGTTCCGCGGGTCCACTGGTCCCAGCCGAAAAGGGCCCCGTACCTTTCCCGGTACGGGGCCCTCTCCTGTCCTGCTCCGTCAGCCCAGCAGGCCGCCCACCAGGCCCGGCTGGCCCGTGGACGAGCTGCCGCCGCCCGAGGACGTGCCGCCGCCTGTCGTCGAACCACCGGTGCTCGTGCCGCCGCCCGTGCTCGTCGGACCCGCCGTCGTGCTGGGGGCGCCGCCCGTCGGGGACGTCTGGCGGGGCGGGGCCTGCCCCGTGGTGCCCTGGGTGTGGGTCGGGGTCGTGGTGGTGCCACCGGAGGTGGCGCGGCCCGTGCCCGGGCTCGTCGCCGTCCCGGAGGGGCTCGCGCCGGCCGTGGCGCCGCCCGTCGGGGAGCTGGAGGCCCCCGGGGTCTTCTCGTCCCGGGTGCCGGGTTCCCGCGGGAGCGCGGAGCCGGGGAGCTGGTTGCGGGGCGCCTCGCCGGGGCCGGGGACGACCACGCGGCTGGAGTCGCGGACCGCACCGCCCAGCAGGGAGCCGATGAGCAGGGTCAGACCGACCGTGACGGCCGTGATCAGCGCGCCGCGGCGCAGGACGTAGCTGCGCAGCTCCCAGATGTCGGCGCGGGGGCCGAGACGGCGCCAGGCGCCGCCCGCGAGACGGCCGTCCACGGAGTACACGGGGGCGCCGGCGATGATCAGCGGGGACCAGGCGGCGAGGTAGATGATGTCCGGGGCGTCGTAGACCGGGACGGTCTTCCAGCTGACGGTGACGATCAGGGCGGCGGAGAGCATCGCGCCGACGACCGCGGCGACGCGCTGCCAGCAGCCCAGGATCGTCAGGACGCCGACGACGACCTGGAGGAACGCGATGACCAGGCCGGAGCCGACCGGGTGGTGCAGGGCGAACTGGCGCAGCGGCTCGGCGACGTCCCAGGGGTGCAGCGTGTTGAGCCAGGTGACCATGGAGCCGCGCTTGCCGCCGTCGAAGTAGACGGGGTCGCACAGCTTGCCCATGCCGGCGTAGATGGAGATGAAGCCGAGGAAGACGCGCAGCGGGAGGAGGACGACGCCGAGGTTGAACCGGCGGCCGGGGTAGTAGGCGTGCCGGGCGGGATCGTCGCCCTGGCGCTTGGCGGGGCGCGGGGTGTCGGCGTCGGGCGCGGGGTCGGTGTCGGCCGGGTAGGTGTCGTACGGCTCGTGGTCATCCGGGTAGGCCGGGTCGTCGTAGGCGCCGGTGACCGTGCGCGTGTGCGGCAGCAGACGGGTGCCGTCGGCGTCGGAGGCGGTGCGCTGGTGGCCGACGACGGGGGTCTCGACGGTCCGGTCGCGTTCGTCGTAGGTGTCGGCGTAGCCCGTGTGCACGCGCGGGATGACCTGGGTGGCGCCGGCCTCGGACTCGTCGGCGTGGCGGACGCTGCTGCCCCGCACGGCCTGGAGGAGCCGGTGGGCGCCGGTGTCGTCGGGGGCGGACTTGCCGCTCCACACGACGGGGCGGCGGCGGCCGGTGGCGCCGGCCCGGCCCGCCGTGCCCACGACGGGCATCCGGTCGGTGTCCTGGGTGGCGCTCAGATGCCGGGTGATCCGCGGGGATTGGACGCGCTGGGCCGCCGCGCCCAGCTGCACGCGGAAGCTGGCGTGATTGACGATGACCTGCGCCGGATCGCTCGGCACCTTCACCATGCTCAGCGCGGGAGCGTCGTCGAATCCCGACGAGCGGTCCCCCGTGGGTGTGCGGGGTGTTCTGGTGTCCACACGGATCTAACCGAGTGACGTGGCGTTAGGACACTGCTTTGACCGCCCGGATGTGTCCGGACCCCGTCAAAGCGGCCCCGAAGGCCATATGGACGCCCGAATTACCCCGCAGGGGTGAACTTCCGGACGGGCGTTCAGACCCGTCCGGACGGTTGTTCAGCTCCGCCTGCGTGCGGCCTCGTACAGCACGATCCCGGCGGCCACACCCGCGTTGAGCGACTCGGCGCCGCCCGGCATCGGGATGCGGACGCGGAAGTCGCAGGTTTCGCCGACCAGCCGGGACAGGCCCTTGCCCTCGCTGCCGACGACGATGGCGACCGGGCCCTCCAGGGCCTCCAGGTCGCCGAGTTCGACCTCGCCGTCCGCCGCCAGGCCGACCACCGTGAGCCCGGCCTTCTTGTAGGACTCCAGGGTCCGGGTGAGGTTGGTGGCGCGGGCGACCGGCGTACGGGCGGCCGTACCGGCGGAGGTCTTCCAGGCACCGGCGGTCATACCGGCCGAGCGGCGCTCGGGCACGACCACGCCGTGGCCGCCGAAGGCGGAGACGGAACGGACGACGGCGCCGAGGTTGCGCGGGTCGGTGACCCCGTCCAGGGCGACGACCAGCGGGTCCTCACCCTCGCCGGCGGCGGCGTCGAGCAGGTCCTCCGGGTGCGCGTACTCGTACGGCGGGACCTGGAGGACCAGGCCCTGGTGGTTGAGGCCGTTCGTCATGCGGTCCAGCTCGGGACGCGGGGCCTCCATGAGGTTGATGCCACCGCGCTCGGCGGCGAGCTGGAGGGCCTCGCGGACGCGCTCGTCGTTGTCGATGAACTGCTGGACGTAGAGGGTGGAGGCCGGGACGCCCTCGCGGAGCGCCTCGACGACCGGGTTGCGGCCGACGACCAGCTCGGAGGCGGACTTGCCGCCGCGGCCCCGGGCCACGGGGCGGCGCACGGCCTGCTTCGCCTTGGCGTTGGCGATGCGGTTCTTCTTGTGGCCCTTGCGCATCTCGGCCGGCGGGGTCGGCCCCCGGCCCTCCAGCCCCTTGCGCCGCTGGCCGCCACTGCCGACCTGCGCGCCCTTCTTGCCGGACATGCGACGGTTGTTCGCGGCCATGACCTACCTGTCTTCGTGAGCTTTCGTACGTACGTCTTATGCAGTGTGCCGCCCGGACGGCCGGGCGGCACAATCGATCAAGCGGGGCGCTAGCGCGGACCGAGGTTCCAGCGCGGGCCCTGCGGGCCGTCCTCGATGACCAGCCCGGCCTGGCCCAGCTGGTCGCGGATGGCGTCGGCCGTGGCCCAGTCCTTGCGGGCG
Source organism: Streptomyces sp. NPDC052721 (assembly GCF_040678315.1). Classification (NCBI taxonomy): domain Bacteria; kingdom Bacillati; phylum Actinomycetota; class Actinomycetes; order Kitasatosporales; family Streptomycetaceae; genus Streptomyces; species Streptomyces sp. NPDC052721. The sequence goes on from NZ_JBFATL010000014.1 coordinate 84,505, forward strand.
CGGGCGGACTCGCGCTGGTCGAGGACGAGGCGTACGAGGCTGTCGACCACGCCGTTCAGGTCCTCGCCCCGGTCGCCGCCCTCACCGGCCCAGTGCGGGTCGAGCGGGTCGAGGCCGAGGACGCCGAGCATCGCCCGCACCTCGGCGAGCCGGGCGACGGCGGCCTCCTTGTCGTCGGCGGCCAGCGCGCTGTTGCCCTGCCGGACGGTGGTGTGCACGACGGCGAGGGCCTGCGGGACGCCCAGGTCGTCGTCCATCGCCTCGGCGAAGGCGGGCGGGACCTCGGCGGCCGGCTCGACCGTCTTCCCGGCCAGCTCGGTGACCCGCTGCACGAAGCCCTCGATCCGCGCGAACGCGGACTCGGCCTCGCGCAGGGACTCCTCGCTGTACTCGATCATCGAGCGGTAGTGCGGAGTGCCCAGGTAGTAGCGCAGCACGATGGGCCGCCACTGCTTGACCATCTCGCCGACCAGGACGCTGTTGCCGAGCGACTTGGACATCTTGTCGCCGGCCATGGTCACCCAGGCGTTGTGCACCCAGTACTGGGCGAAGTCGTCGCCGTAGGCCTTGGCCTGGGCGATCTCGTTCTCGTGGTGCGGGAAGATCAGGTCGAGGCCGCCGCCGTGGATGTCGAAGGCGCTGCCGAGGTACTTGTGCGCCATGGCGGAGCACTCCAGGTGCCAGCCGGGGCGCCCCGGCCCCCAGGGGGTCGGCCAGGTCGGCTCGCCCGGCTTCGCCGCCTTCCACATGGCGAAGTCGCGCGCGTCCCGCTTCCCGGTCTCTCCCTCGCCGGACGGCTGGAGCAGGTTGTCCAGCTCCTGCCGGGACAGCTGCAGGTAGTGCGGGAAGGACCGTACGTCGAAGTAGACGTTGCCGTCGGCCTCGTAGGCGTGCCCGCGCTCGATGAGGCCCCGCATCATCTCGACCATCTCGGGGATGTGGCCGGTGGCGCGGGGCTCGTAGGTCGGCGGGAGGCAGCCGAGGGCGGCGTAGCCCTCGTTGAACGCGCGCTCGTTCTCGTACCCGATCGACCACCAGGGCCGGTCCTGCTCGTGGCTCTTGACGATGATCTTGTCGTCGATGTCGGTGACGTTGCGGATGAACGTCACCTCGTAGCCGCGGTACGCGAACCAGCGGCGCATGATGTCGAAGTTGAGGCCCGAGCGGATGTGGCCGATGTGCGGTGCCGCCTGCACGGTGGCGCCGCAGAGGTAGATCGAGACACAGCCCGGCTTGAGCGGGGTGAAGTCACGGATCTGCCGGGCGCTGGTGTCGTACAGGCGAATAGTCACCACTCCAGAGTAGTGGGCCCCGGGCAGTGCCATGCGCCTTACCGCCGGCAAGCCGCCTCACCCCCCGGCCACGCCCCACCGCCTCACAACCGCCCGACGACCTTCCGCGGCCGGATCCGCACGACCACCCGCTCGGCGTCCTGGGCCGACGCGGGGTTGAAGTCCGCATAGTCCTTGCCGGTGTACTTGCGGCTGAGGTCGTCGATGAGTTCCTCGCCGCCCTCGGTCGTGGTCTCGGCGGTGCCGCGGATCTCGGCGTACTCGTACGGCTCGTCGGGGTTCACGACGACGACCGTCACCCGGGGCTCGCGCTCCAGGTTTTGGTACTTGCGGCGGTCGACCGTCGTGGAGATCAGGAGGTCGTCGCCGTCGCGCTTCACCCAGACCGGGGACATCTGCGGGCTGCCGTCGGGCTGGACGGTACCGACGACGACGAACACCTTGCCGTCGAGTACGGACTTCAGGCGGTCGGACAGTACGGCGGACATGGGCACCCTCCGGAGTACGCGATCACTCGTGGTCGTGTGGGTACCCTGCCACGCCGTCAGCTCACGCGCACCACGAGTGCCGTGGCCACCGCCATCAGCCCCTCCTCGCGGCCCGGGAAGCCGAGCCCGTCGGTCGTGGCGCCGGAGACGGACACGGGCGCGCCGGCCGCCTCGGAGAGGATCTTCTGGGCCTCGTCCCGCCGCTTGCCGATCTTCGGGCGGGGGCCGATCACCTGGACGGCGACGTTGCCGATGGTGAAGCCCGCCGCGCGCACGATCCGGGCGGCCTCGGTGAGCAGGGTGACCCCGGACGCGCCGGACCACTCGGGGCGGCCGGTGCCGAAGTGCTGCCCCAGGTCACCGAGCCCGGCGGCGGAGAAGAGGGCGTTGCAGGCCGCGTGGGCGACGACGTCGGCGTCGGAGTGGCCGGCCAGGCCGGGCCCCTCCCCCTCCCACTTCAGGCCGGCGCACCACAGCTCGCGGCCCTCCTCGAAGGCGTGGATGTCGGTGCCGATGCCGACCTGGGGAAGCACGAAGCCCGCCTCAGAAGCCATCGGTCAGCCTCCTGCGGGCCAGGACCGCCTCGGCGAGGATCAGATCGAGGGGGCGGGTGACCTTGAAGGCCTCCTCGTGGCCGGGGACGGCCACGACCGGCAGCCCCAGCTGCTCCACCATGCTCGCGTCGTCGGTGACGTTGTCGGTGACGCTCTCGTGCGCGCGGACCAGGGTCGCCCGGTCGAAGCCCTGCGGGGTCTGCACGGCGCGCAGCCGGGCCCGGTCGGGGGTGGCGACGACCGGCTCGGGGTCGCCGGCCACGGCCGCGGGCGCGACCTCCTTGACCGTGTCGGACAGCGGCAGCACGGGCACCACGGCGGGGGCGCCGTCGCGTACGGCCTCGATGACCGCGTCGACCGTGTCGACCGGGACGAGCGGCCGGGCCGCGTCGTGGACGAGGACGGTCCCGTAGTGCGGCGGCAGGGCGTCCAGGCCGATCCGGACCGACTCCTGGCGGGACTGGCCGCCGGGGACGACCTGGAAGTCCGTCCTCTCCGGCAGCGCGTGCGCGTCGAGCAAGGACTTGACCTCGGCGGCGCCGTCCGGTGGGGCCACGACGATCACCAGCGAGACATGGCGGGACGCGGCGAGGGCGCGGACCGCGTGGATGAGCATGGGCGTGCCGTTCAGCGCGCGGAGCGCCTTGGGGGCGCCCGGACCGAGCCGCACGCCCCGGCCGGCGGCCGGAATCACGGCGGCGACGGGGGTCTGCGCGGGCGTGGGGCGCGATTCGTCAGACATCGGTTCCTGTCAGGTTTGTGTGCTCGACCTAGGTGGGTATGGCCTGGAGGAGTGCCGGGCGCGACGCCTTGACCGGACCCTTTCCGTGACCCTGGTCGAGCCATCCGCTCGGGCCGGTACATCGAGTACCGGCACATCGGGTACCGGGGGATCGAGTATCGACCGGGGATCGATTATCGGGGGATCGCGGGTCGGGGGGTTGACCCACAGGCTTCCCGAGGAGCACCCGCTGCGGGGACGCAACATGCCGCAGCGCCCGGCGACAGGTTCAGTGTCATCGGGCACCGCGGCATTTCAGTGTGCTGAGCGTGCCGGAAGCGAAGGTTCGCTGCCGTCGCGCGTCAGGAGGCGAGCACCTCGTCGAGCAGGGCCTCGGCCTTGTCCTCGTTCGTGTTCTCCGCGAGAGCCAGCTCGCTCACCAGGATCTGGCGGGCCTTGGCGAGCATGCGCTTCTCACCGGCGGACAGTCCGCGCTCGCGCTCGCGACGCCACAGGTCACGCACGACTTCCGCGACCTTGATGACATCGCCGGAGGCGAGCTTCTCCAGGTTTGCCTTGTAGCGACGGGACCAGTTCGTGGGCTCCTCGGCGTACGGCGCGCGCAGCACCTCGAAGACCCGGTCCAGCCCGTCCTGACCGACCACATCACGTACGCCGACGAACTCCGCATTGTCCGCTGGCACACGTACCGTCAGGTCACCCTGGGCGACCTTCAGCACCAAGTAGGTCTTGTCCACGCCTTTGATCTGGCGAGTTTCGATGGCCTCGATCAGCGCGGCCCCGTGATGGGGATAGACCACGGTGTCGCCAACCTTGAACGTCATGTGACAGGTACCCCTTCCGTGGCTATCCAGGGTAACACGGATACGGCGTCTTCTGAATGGCGTTTTCGCAGGTCAGGGCATATCTCGGGGCTTGACAACAGCAACCGGAACGTGCTGCGAGGAGTCTCCGGAAGCGGGTATTCGCAGGTCGGAGGGGCTCTCCGGGCGGGGTGAAACACGTACGTCACACGCCTCGGGAGGCCGTTCCAAGTGGCGGAACATCCCGATTCGTCCGGTCTCAGGCGTGCGACTTCCGCTACTCCGTTCGGTGGCCATGGCCGGATGTGAGACGAATCCGGAATTGATCAACGGCTGCCGGAGGGGTGGGCCGTGATCAATATCGGGGAGGGCCGCGCATTCCTTCACGGAAATTTTGCGAGCGTCGTTGTGAGGGGCCGAGAGGGGGTCACCGTCGCGTTATGTGAATGACAGACCAGCGGATCCGCAATGTGACCGTGGAGTCACTTGTGCCGCGCGGGGTACCCCCACCTGGAGGGAAGCCCGGGGCCAGGAGGAGGGTCGGGTGCGATGGCCTGGGAACGGCTCGGTAACCTAAGGCCGCTGACAGACACTTAGGGCGGCTTTATAAGGGGAGCCGCCCGCGCGTTCAAGGAGTTGCCGCCGCCGTGAGCAGCAGCCTTCGACGCGGCGCCCTCGCCGCCTCCGCCATCGCCTTCTCGATCGCCTCGCTCGCCGCCTGCGGCGCCGGAAACAACGCCCAGACACTGGAGGTCAAGCCGGACAACGCGGCGACCACCGTGGGCGACATCAAGATCCAGAACGCCGTGGTCATCACCCAGCCCGACCTCCAGTCGACGGGCCCCGCGGTGATCTCCGGGACCGTGTTCAACTCCGGGCGCACCGACCAGACCCTCCAGTCGATCACCCTGGACGGCAGCGGCACGTCCGCCGAGCTGAAGCCCGCCAAGGGCCAGAGCCTGACCGTTCCGGCGCACGGCTCGCTGATCCTCGGCGGCAAGGACAACGCGTCCGCGACGCTGCCCAGCGGCCGTGAGGCCGTCCAGGACGGCAACGCCCAGAAGATCACCTTCACCTTCAGCAAGACCGGCAAGGTGAGCCTGCGCGCCTTCGTCGTCCCGGCCACCAGCTACTTCGACAAGTGGGGCCCGAGCCAGGTCCCGTCGGCCCCGGCCGCCGCCGGCGGCGCCCCGGCCACCCCGTCCGGCAGCGCGAGCGCGTCCGGCAACGGCAAGCCGGAGGGCGGCCACAAGACGAGCCCGTCGGCCACCGCGTCCGGTGCGGCCGTCACCCCGCACGACTCGGCGTCGGCGTCGGCCGCCGGCCACTGACCAGCCGTACGCCGAAGGGCGGTACCCCGCGCGGGTGCCGCCCTTCGGCATGCCTGCCGGCGTTTGCCTACGCTGCGGGCGCCTGCGGTTTACGGCTCGAACTTGTAGCCCAGACCCCGCACCGTCACCAGGTACCGCGGCGCGCCCGGGTCCGGTTCGATCTTGGCGCGCAGGCGCTTGACGTGGACGTCGAGGGTCTTGGTGTCGCCCACGTAGTCGGCGCCCCAGACGCGGTCGATGAGCTGCATGCGGGTGAGCACGCGGCCGGCGTTGCGCAGCAGCATCTCCAGGAGGTCGAACTCCTTGAGCGGAAGGTCGACCTTGGTGCCGCCGACGGTGACCACGTGCCGGTCGACGTCCATACGGACCGGGCCCGCCTCCAGCGCGGCCGGGGTGACCTCCTCGGGCTCACCGCGCCGGCGCAGCACCGCGCGGATGCGGGCGACCAGCTCGCGGGAGGAGAACGGCTTGGTGACGTAGTCGTCGGCTCCTATTTCGAGCCCGACGACCTTGTCGATCTCGCTGTCCTTGGCGGTCACCATGATCACGGGGACGTTGGAACGGCCGCGCAGCTGGCGGCAGACCTCGGTGCCGGGCAGGCCCGGCAGCATCAGGTCGAGGAGGACCAGGTCGGCGCCGTTGCGCTCGAACTCGTCCAGGCCGTCGGGGCCGGTCGCCGCGACGGCGACCTCGAAGCCCTCCTTGCGGAGCATGTACGACAGGGCGTCCGAGAAGGACTCCTCGTCCTCGACGACGAGCACACGGGTCACGGAAGGACCTCCGGGGCGGGAAGTGATGCGTACGGGGATGAGTCGGTGGGCCCGGCCTCGTCGTCGAGGCCGGCGTGCTGCTGTGCGCGGTCGCGGGCCGCGCCCGCCTCCGGCAGCCTGAGAGTGAAGGTGGAGCCCTGGCCTTCGGCGCTCCACACCGTGACCTCCCCGCCGTGCGAGGCGACCACGTGCTTGACGATGGCGAGACCCAGACCGGTGCCGCCGGTGGCCCGGGAGCGGGCCGGGTCGACGCGGTAGAACCGCTCGAAGATGCGCTCCTTGTCCCTGTCCGAGATGCCGATGCCCTGGTCGGTCACCGCCAGCTCGATCATGTCGCCGCCGGGCGCGTCGACCCGGCGTGCGACGATGCCGACGCGGGTGCGGGCCGGGGAGTAGTTGACCGCGTTCTCGACCAGGTTGCCGAGGGCGGCGGCCAGCTGGCCGCGGTTGCCCCACACGTGCAGGTCCGCCGCACCGCCCGCCCGTCGTCCGCCACCACCCTGATCGGGCCCTTCGGGCACCCATACGTTCGAGGCCATTGTGATCTGCTTCGCGCCCGCCTGGTGGCGGCAGCGGTCGATCGCCTCGGCCACCAGCTCGTCCACCCGGACGGGCTCGGCGTCCTCCAGCGGGTCGTCGTTCTGCACCCGGGAGAGGTCGATCAGCTCCTGCACCAGATTGGTCAGGCGGGTCGCCTCGATCTGCATCCGGCCGGCGAAGCGCTGCACGGCCTCGGGGTCGTCGGAGGCGTCCATCACGGCCTCGGAGAGCAGGGACAGCGCGCCGACGGGCGTCTTCAGCTCATGGCTGACGTTCGCCACGAAGTCGCGGCGCACCGCCTCGATCCGGCGGGCCTCGGTCAGGTCCTCGACCAGCAGCAGGACCAGGCGGGAGCCGAGCGGGGCCACGCGGGCGGAGACGGCGAGCGCCTCGCCGCGTCCGGTGCCGCGCCGGGGCAGGTCCAGTTCGACCTGTCGTATCTCCCCGTCCCGTCTGGTGTCCCGGGCCATCTGGAGCATGGGCTCGACGGCGAGCTTGCCGCCGCGGACCAGCCCGAGGGCGTAGGCGGCGGAGCTGGCCTTGACCACGGCGTCGGCCTCGTCGAGGACGACGGCGGAGGAGCGGAGCACGGACAGTACGGTGTCCACGCCGGGCGGGAGTACGGGATCAGTGTGCAAGGAAGTCCTGGTGGGTCGCTTCTGGTCGCGTTCGCTCCAGCGGAACGCCAGCATGGCGATGACACCGGTGAGCACCCCGGCGATCGCTGCCGCTGCGGCGACCGCCGCGTTCACGTCCATGCCTCCAGGTTAGGCACGGGGTAGGACATGGCCACAGCGTCGAGGTGCGACCTCGAACACTCGTCGCCCAGAGTTCACCTTGCAGCCAGTACCGGTTCATTCGGGGTGGCGGAAACGGACGGGTGCGGGGCGGAACGTGGGAGCGTGGGGACCAAGCACACCGATGAGAGGGAACCCTGATGCGGGACGCGTACCACGAGGAACTGGACTCGATCGGCGACGGACTGGTGGAGATGGCCCGGCTGGTCGGATCGGCGATCGGGCGCGCCACGACCGCCATCCTCGACGCCGACCTCAAGCTGGCCGAGAGCGTGATCGAGGCCGACAAGAAGGTCGACGAACTCCAGCACGACCTGGAGGCCCGGGCGATAGCCCTGCTGGCCCGGCAGCAGCCGGTGGCGACGGACCTGCGGATCGTCGTCACGTCACTGCGCATGTCCGCCGACCTGGAGCGCTCCGGCGACCTCGCCCAGCACGTGGCGAAGCTCGCGCGGCTGCGCTTCCCGGACCGGGCCGTTCCGCACGACCTGCACGCCACCATCCTGGAGATGGGCCAGCTCGCGCAGCGCCTGATGGCCAAGGCGGCCGAAGTGCTCGTGACCAAGGACGTCGACCTCGCCCTCCAGCTGGAGCAGGACGACGACGAGATGGACCTGCTGCACCGCACCCTCTTCCAGCACCTGATCGACGACCGCTGGAAGCACGGCATCGAGACGGCCGTGGACGTCACCCTGCTGGGCCGCTACTACGAGCGGTACGCCGACCACGCCGTGGCCGTCGCCAAGCGCGTGGTGTACCTGGTGACCGGCGAGCACGCGGACGAGCTGCAGCCGGACATCCAGCCGGTGACGGGCACCGAGGGGGCGTAACCCCTCCGGGCCGGGGCGGGCCGGGTCCGCGAACGCCTCCGTGCGCCGTTGATGCGCCCGGCGGAACGGGCATGAAATGGGCGAGGGCACCCTGCCCCAGGTCTAGGAGGGACCCATGGCCGAATCCCCCAGCACCACGCCCGACCCGACGCAGGAGCGCGAGTCCGGGCAGCCCGCCGAGATCAGGACCCTTCCGCTGTTCGGCGCGTGCGGCTGCGGCTCCGGCTGCGGCTGCGGGTGCCAGTCGGGCAACCCCTGCCAGTGCGGCTGAACGGCACCCCCGGGCCGGTGTGAGCACGGTTCACACCGGCCCCCGCCGTACCGGATGCCCCTCCCTTCCCCCGGGCGCAGCATGGAAGGAGCGGGTGGGAAGGACGACCGGCGCGAAGAGGAGGTGTCGGGCCATGGCCAAGTTCATCGACGTACACCGTGGCATGGAGGGCATCACGGCCGACCAGCTGAGGGAGGCGCACCGGGCCGACCTCGCCATCGAGGCGGACGAGTCCGTGCACTTCGAGCACGCCTGGGCGGACCCGGAGTCCGGCATCGTCTACTGCCTCTCCGAAGCGCCCTCGGCGGAAGCCGTCCAGCGCATCCACGAGCGCGCGGGCCACCGGGCGGACGAGGTGCATCCGGTACCGCTGGAGGTGTGAGGGCGGCGCCCGCTTCCGCGTCAGCGGACGTCACGCCCGTCTTCTCCGAGGGGGCCCGGGGAGTCACCGCCGTACGGACGAGCCGGGTCACCGCCGTCCGTCTCCGGCCGGAAGCTCAGCCGGCGGGTCAGGACCTCCCGGGCCACCTGGCTGACCGTGCGGCCGTCGGCGTACGCGCGGGCCCGCAGCCGGTCCAGGGCCTGCTCGGAATCCACGTCCAGCTGCACCATCACCATGCCGACCGCCTGGTAGACCTCGGTGTGGCCGGCCTCCGAGGCCGCCACCCAGGACGCCACCTCACCCTCGGTGTCCTCATCGGTGCCCCCGCCCGCGCCGCCGTGGCGGCCCGCCTGGAGGTTCATCAGCGCCAGGGTGACCGCGTCCCGCACCCACAGCGCGACCCGCAGATCCGGCTCGGCCAGCCCGCCCGCCTGCTCGCTGTACAGGTCGAGGGTGCCGATGGCGGCGCCGCTGACGCCGAGCGGCAGCGAGAACACCGCGCGGACGCCGAGACCCACCGCCTCGTGCGCGAAGATCGGCCAGCGGCGGACGTCGGGACCCTGCGTGAGGTCGGCGGCGAGGACGGGGGCGCCCTGGTCGAGGGCGGTCTGGCAGGGGCCGTCGCCCACCGTGTACTGCAGCTCCGCCAGCCGGGCGGCGACCCGGTCGCTGGCGCACCAGGTCATGCGGACGCCCTTGCCACCGGAGATCGACACCGAGGAACCGGTGACCGGCAGCAGCCGCGCGCACGCCGCGCACAGCGCCCCGGGCACCGCCTTCGGCTCGTCGGCACCGCGCGCGGCGGCGGCCAGCGTCTCACTGACCCGCTGCCGTACCTCGGCGTCGGGCGGCCCGCCGCCACCCGCGGGCGGCCCTGACTTCTCGGGCGGCATGCTCATCACCCCCGCCGGGGCACGGTCTCCGCCGGCATGATCCACCGGCATCCGCCTGCCGAGTTCCCAGGAAGGGGAAAGTAACTGCGCGTTTCCGCCGACGTGAGCCCCGCACGTCGGCACACCCCCCTCCGGCGCCCGCAGAGGGGTCCTGCGAGAGTGGGTCCGTGCTGCTGGAACCTGAGAAGACCCTGTTCGTCCGTGGGGCCACGCCCGTGCTGCTGCTGGCCGAGGCGCCTGTCCACGAAGCACTGCCGGTGCTGGCCGCGCCCGACGGGGCGGTGCCGGTGTGCGAGGGGTGGAGCATCGCCCCCCGGCTCACCCTGTGCGTCGTGGACGGACCCGGCGATCTGGGCCTCGTCGTACCCGCCCTCGCCGCCCCCGTGACCGGCGGAGAGGGAGCGCCCGGCGACATGGGCGACTGGTGCACGGACGCCGAGCGGGCGGGCGGAGCGGTCGTACTGTCCCTGGACCGGCTGCCCGAGACCCTCGACTGGTCCGCCCTGCTCTCCTCGGGCACGGCCCGCGGCGGCTTCCTGCCGGCCCTGTGAGGGCGGTACGAGCAGCGGCTGACTAGGCCCTGTCGTCAAACTCCCGTCTGCCGCGCTCCGGGCGGACGACGGGAGTTTGACGACAGGACCTAGGCCGTACGGACCTCGGCCCCGGCGTCCGCCCGCGCCCTGGCCGGGGCCGGCTGCTCCGCGGGCAGACGGCGCATCAGGACGCCGTAGCCGAGTCCGGCCGCCGTACCCACCACCGCGCACATCCCCCACAGCCACCCGGCGCCGAGGTGGTCGATCACCATGCCCGACATCAGGGGCGCGATCAGGGCGGCGACGGACCAGGAGAGGGTGTACACGCCCTGGTAGCGCCCTCGGCCGTGGACCGGGGAGAGGCGCACGACGAGGCCGGTCTGGGTCGGGGCGTTGACGATCTCGGCCAGGGTCCACACGCACACGGTGACCATGAAGACGCCGACCGAGCCGGCGAACGCGGTGAGCCCGAAGCCGTATCCCGCGAGGAGCGAGGAGGCGACCAGGAGCGTGCGCGGGTCGCGGTGCTCGATGAACCGGGTGACGGGGATCTGGAGGGCGACGATCAGGATGCCGTTGACGGCGATGGCGAGGCCGTAGTCGGCCGGGGAGAACCCGGCCCGCCCCATGGCCACCGGCAGTCCGACGGAGCCCTGCTGGAAGACCAGGGCGACGAGGAAGGACAGCCCGACGACGGCCATGTACCGCCTGTCCCGCAGCACCGTGCCCAGGCTGACGCTGTCCTCCGCCTGCTTGGCCGTGGCCGCCGGCCGCGACTCCGGCACCTTGGCGAAGACGACCACCGCACAGGCCAGGGTCATCCCGGCCTCGATCAGGAACCCGGCGAGATAGCTGAACTCGGCGATGAAACCGGCGGCCATGGAGGAGACGGCGAAGCCCAGGTTGATCGCCCAGTAGTTGAGGGAGAAGGCCCGCACCCGGTCCTCGGGACGGACGATGTCGGCCATCATCGCCTGCACGGCCGGCCGGGAGGCGTTGGAGGCCATGCCGACGAGGAACGCGACGGCGGCGATGGTGACCGGGTCGGTCATGAAGCCGAGCAGGGCGACCGAGGCGGCGGTGGCGGTCTGCGCGATGAGCAGCGTCGGCCGCCGGCCGAGCCGGTCGGCCATCACACCGCCCCCCAGCGAGGAGACGACCCCGCCGAGCCCGTGCAGGGAGGCGACGAGACCGGCGTACGAGGCGGAGTAGCCGCGGTCGAGCGTGAGGTAGAGGGCCATGAACGTGGCCACGAAGGCACCCAGCCGGTTGACGAGGGTGCTGGTCCACAGCCACCAGAACTCTCTGGGGAGCCCGGAGACGGATTCGTGGACGGCACGTCTCACACGGGCTGGTGACATCGAGGATCCCCCACGTCTGTAAGCGGCTCAAGCGGTGAGCACAAATTACGAGCGGGGCTCCCGGAAACGCCACTCAATTAGCGGGCCGCGTCAATCGAGCCACGACCGGGCGGCGCCGGCGCGACCGGCGCGGTGCGGCGGGAGGGGTGGCCGGAGGCGCGGAGGAAGCGGCTGGATACGACGCGGCCCGTGCCGCCCTCTCGAAACGGCTCGGGAACGGATACTTCCGCCCCAGGAAGGCGCGGATGGCCGTCTGCGCCGCCGCCCGGTCCGCCGGGTCGGTGTCCACGTCGTTGAGGCAGAAGAAGTCCACGCCCTCGCCGGCCGCGAGCCGCGCCACAATCAACCCGGACTCAGCGACCCGTGGCCCCGCCGTGGCCCCGCCGTGGCCCCGCCGTGGCCCCGCCGTGGCCCCGCCGTGGCCCCGCCGGCCGGCCGGCGTGCTGCGGCCCCCGCGCCCGACACGGCCCCCATCACCCTTAGGTAGGCTCAAGGCCATGGCCGACGCACCGTACAAGCTGATCCTCCTCCGCCACGGCGAGAGCGAGTGGAACGCGAAGAACCTGTTCACCGGCTGGGTGGACGTCAACCTGAACGAGAAGGGCGAGAAGGAGGCAGTCCGCGGTGGCGAGCTTCTGAAGGACGCCGATCTCCTCCCCGACGTGGTCCACACGTCCCTCCAGAAGCGCGCGATCCGCACGGCCCAGCTGGCGCTGGAGGCCGCGGACCGCCACTGGATCCCCGTCCACCGGTCCTGGCGCCTGAACGAGCGCCACTACGGCGCCCTCCAGGGCAAGGACAAGGCGGCGACGCTGGCCGAGTTCGGCGAGGAGCAGTTCATGCTCTGGCGCCGCTCGTACGACACCCCGCCCCCGCCGCTGTCGGACGACTCCGAGTTCTCCCAGGCCCACGACGCGCGCTACGCGACGATCCCGCCGGAGCTGCGCCCGCGCACGGAGTGCCTGAAGGACGTCGTCATCCGGATGCTCCCGTACTGGTACGACGCGATCGTCCCCGACCTGCTGACCGGCCGCACGGTCCTGATCGCCGCCCACGGCAACAGCCTGCGCGCCCTGGTCAAGCACCTGGACGGCATCTCCGACGCGGACATCGCGGGCCTGAACATCCCGACCGGCATCCCCCTCTACTACGAGCTGGACACCGACTTCAAGCCGGTCACCCCCGGCGGCAAGTACCTGGACCCGGAGGCGGCGGCGGCTGCGATCGAGGCGGTCAAGAACCAGGGCAAGAAGAAGTAAGCCCGCACGAACAAGCCCCCTGCCTGCGGTTTCTCCGTGAGTAGGGGGCTTGTTGCTGTGCTGGGGCCGTCTCTGGGCCCCGGCTTCTTGCCTCAGTAACGGCGTTCGGGAGCTCCCGCCCGCGGCGTGCTTCCGGGCCGACTCGGACCTGGCGTGCCCGTCGGGTCGGCACAGTCCCTGCGGCTCTCCCGGCTGGCTGCGCTCGCGCGGGAGCGCCCCGCGGCGCGTGGCTGCGGGGCGCCTTGTGGGGTTCAGTCGATCTTCTCCCCGTCGTGCGAACCGCCCTTGCAGAGGTTGTCCGTCAGATCGGGCGTTCCGCCGCCCTGCTTGCACTCAGAAGGGGTGACGTAGGTCGGGGCACCCTGTGCGGCGGCGGTGGCGGTGGCGGCGCCTGTGAGGCCGAGTCCGGCGAGAGCTGCCGTGGCGATGCCGGCGGCGAGGATTCGTCGAATGCGCATGTGGTTCGCCTTTCACGGATTGCCTCGGTTGGGGCACTACTCAGCTTGATCTTCACCCATGTGGGTGGCACGCCATGTTGCGCCATTCGGGTGACGTAGCTGTCGGGTGCGGGGCGGAAGACGGGCCCGCCAGAGCCAGGGAAAGAAGAAGTACCCTCGCCTTTCCAGTCCTCCTACCTGCGACTTTCTCGCGGGCAGGGGTCTGCTGCTCTACTCGGCTACTCAGCAGAGAAGGAAAGACATTCAGCTTCCGAGTGGATCAAGCCGTTCGCTGAGTGGCGTCAGACGTGACAGCGGGTAGGCCATCGCGCTGTCATCTACTTCGACTTCGGGGAGGACGACCTCGTGTGCATCATCGACCTCCCCCCAGTGTCGATGGCCGCCGTCAGCCTCACCGTCGAGGCCAGCGGCGCCCTCCACACCCGGGCCACTCCCCTCCTCCCACTCGAAGAGATCGAAACGGCCTGGCGGGAGGTCGTGCGCTGAGGGTGCGGGGAGACATGCTTCCTCGCCCTACAGGGCACTCGGTCAGTAAGCGTGGAGGTACTGAGATGAGTGCCGGAGAGGGGAGAGAAGGCCAAGGCAAAGGCCGAACAGGTTGTGGGAAAGGCCGTGCGAACGCTGGCTCACGCGGTGCACAAGGATGATCTAGCGGTGAAGGGTGCCGCCCTCGAAGCGCGGGGCAGGATGCGGGGCGCGAAAGAGGGAGCCAAGAGTTCCTTCAAGCACTGAGGATGTCACCACCTCCGTGGGTGGTCTGGCGGCGGCCGGGCCGTGCGTAAGCAGTCCGAGGCCGCTCTGACAAGCGAAACCCAGCCGCTCGGGCCCCTTGCCTGCGGGTTTCTCGCGGGCAGGGGGCTTGATGCCGTGGCGAGGCTGTCGTGAGGCCGTCCCCTCGGCCGGACCGCCACGTGACCACGTACGCGCCTGTGGGAAGACCCTCTCCGGCCGATCACCGGTGGAACGCGTACCCGCCCACCGACTGCCCTCCGCCCGTGCTATGCCTGCTTCAGCTCATGAAAAACGGCTGGGGGCGGCGATGGTAGAGCGGGCGTGGGCCGCGGCAGGCAAGAAGGGCAGTCCCGACCGGAAGTCAGCGAGCCGGGCGCGGCTCGCGGGCATGGCGCTGATCGTGCTGTCTCTGACGGGAGCAGTGCTGAGCTACCTGACGTTTACGGTGTGGGTGCCGGGCCGACAGGAGCGCTACGAGCAGTACCGGGCGGCTGAGCCGTGCCCCGCGCAGGCGGCCCCGCAGGAGGTGGCTGCGAAGGACTGCCTCGTTACCTGGCACTTCACCGTCACGAAGGCCGAGTCCACGTTCACAGGAAAGGTCACGGTCTACGAGGCGACCCTCAGGGACAAGGGCGACGACTTACGGCACAGGACCGTGCGGTTCAGCGACTCCGGGCCGCTCTTCGACAAGCTGCATCGGGGCGACGAGGTCACCGCCACCGGCTGGCGCCGCGACATCGTCGTCCTCAGCAAGGACGGTGTCCGCCAGAACACCTCCGACGCACCCCGCGACGAGCACCAGGGGAACGCCGCCCTGGGCGTCCTCCTCGCACTTCTCGCGGCCCAGTCGCTGGTATTCGGCGCGGTCCGCCTGGCCAGGCCGACCGCCTACGCGCCCCTCGTCTGGGAGCCGTACGGCAGGTGGCTGGCCTTCACCGACATCTGCGTCGGCGTGGGCGTGGGGGCCGCCTCGGTGTGGCTCCACATCCCGTGGTGGACCGTGCTCGTGACCGTGCCGGTCCTGGTGTGCACGGTAATGGCGCGACTTCTGCGCCGGAGTGTCTGACTGCGTGACAACGCCGATGTACAAGTGGCGGGCGGACTGTTGGGGACAGTTCCAACGGCCCCAAGGGTGCGCTCGCGTCCATCATCCGCTCATTCAGAGCGACGTCCGGCTAAGCCGCACCAAAACCTCTCCGAAGCAGAAGCTTCAGGTCTTCGCCCAGCTCGGCGCTCGGATCACGGATCAGCCTTCGCCGCAGGTCCAGGAGCAGCTCGGCCTCGGTAGTGCGGCCGTTCCGCCTGTGCGCCCTGGCCAGTTGCAGCAGCGCCGAGCGCACGGTGGGCGCATTGACCAGGAGCCCCTCCCCCAGATCGATCGACGGAACACCCGTGTATGCAACAGACGTTCCTGACCGCGACACATGGCCTCGGCCGCGGCCCATGTCCCGGACCGCGGGCGCGACCGGCGGTTCCGCCAGGGCCTTGATCCCCACCCACTTGTTGCCGAAGCTGTGCGCAGTCATCTCGCCCCTTGATCGCCACCTGTACCCAGCACAGTGTCAGCGATCAAGCTGTTCGCGGTCCACTGTCCATCCAGGTCATCCACGCCCCGGGGCGCGCATCCAGTGGGCTCCTGCTGCGCGGCGACGCGGCAACGTAGGCCTCAGCGATGGCCGCCCGCTGATCAGACCGGGATCCAGTCAGGCCACCCCGGCGGGACGTTGGACGCCGGGCAGAGGCCCGAGTCGCCGGGGTAGTCGTTCAGCGTTCCCCGGACCGCGAAGAGCCACCAGGCCAGGCACACCGTCGTGACGATCACCAGCAACGTCGGCAGTGCGACGCGGATCGTCCTCGGGGCACCGGACACCAGGCGGCGGCCGACGGCTCCGGCCATCAGCGCCACGAGTGCTTCCGCACCCAGGGCCAGCGGGAGCAAGGCGTTGAGTTCCAGGCGTCCGCCGGCGTCGTACCCCGCGTCGCAGTACGCGCGGGCCCAGACGGTCAGTGACCAGGCGGCGTAGCCCATGGCGGCCCCGAACACGGCGGAGGCCGCCCAGGGGAGGCAGGAGTCGGAACTCGGCTTGGCTGTGGTCACGACAGGACACGACAGCGAACGCACCCGGCGCGGTTCCGCGCCGGGTGCCTGGTCCACCGCACAGGTCACCTCAGGTGCGGTACGCAGCCGAACCAGTTCACCGCGTGCTTGTCCTTCGTGTAGCCCATGCACCTCAGCGTCTTGTCGTGCAGGGTGCCGGTCCCGGCGATGTCCTCGTCCAGGTAGTCCGTCGTGTGGCGGGGCTGGACGAGGGTGTCGATGTCGATGACGTACCAGCGGTGTTTCTGCTCCGGGATGTCGCAGCCGTGGGCGGTGACGTTGCGGCTCGGCCCTTCGCTCCATATCGGGCGCTCGGCACGCTCGCACTGTGCCCTTTCCGATGCGGTGGCGGTGCCGGCGCCGGTGCCGAGCAGGGCCGTGGCGCCCATGGCCACCGCCGCGACGGCGCCGAGCAGGCGGTGCGGGGTGTGGTGCATCGAGTGGTTCATCAAGTGGGTCTCCCTGGCAGGCGCAATGACGGACGGCGGACGGCCTGTCATCTCTCTGTGATCGTCACACCGGTTCCGGCGGCCGTCCTGGCGAGCGCCATGCCCCTCCCACGTCCCGGTGACGGAGGTGGTGCCAATGCAGCAGTCGGAGTGATTGTGTGACGCGGGTCACTGTTCGGCGCGTCACATCTCCGGCTCGCCCTCCGTCAAGGAGGTGCAAGCAGCCGCAACCCACTCAGGAGCACACCATGGACGCTCGGCTCAATCTCTTCGCCAGCCCCGTCATCGGCAAGGTGTTCAAGCACTTCAACGCGGCCGGCAGGGCGATCACGGAGTCCACGCTGCCCGCTGCCACGCAGGAGCTGGTGAAGATCCGTGCCAGCCAGATCAATGGGTGCGGGTTCTGCACCGACATGCACACCAAGGACGCCCTGGAGGCCGGGGAGACGCAGACCCGGCTGAACCTGGTCGCGGCCTGGCGTGAGGCCACCGTGTTCACCGACGCCGAGCGGGCGGCGCTGGAGCTGGTGGAGCAGGGCACCCGGATCGCCGACGCGGCCGGCGGGGTCCCGGACGAGGTGTGGGCGAACGCCGCCAAGCACTACGACGAGGAGCAGCTCGCCGCCCTCGTGGCCCTCATCGCCCTGATCAACGCCTACAACCGCGCCAACGTCATCGTCCAGCAGCCCGCCGGCGACTACGTCCCCGGCATGTTCGGGTGAACCGGCAGAGGATCACGGGTGCATGCGCGCGCCCTTCAGGACCTTGTCCACTCCGTTCCTCGGGCCGTAGACCGCCACGCCCACCAGGTCCAGCTCGGCCGTCGGGACGGCGCGGACCGCCGCGCGGTTGTCGCGGTCGTTGCCCGTGGTGAACAGGTCCGCTGTGAACACCGCGCACGGCAGGGCACGGCTCAGCGCCCTGCCGTGCGCCGCCTTCAGGGTCTCCTTCGTGCCCTCGAAGACCAGCACCGGCTGGCGGAACATCGGCAGGTACGACACGCCGTCCGCGTCCTCGTACGGGTCGCCGACCACCTCGGGAAGCGTCGGGCCCAGGCCGCTGACCAGGAACGCGGTCACGTTCAGGCGCTGCCAGGGCTCCAGGTCCTCGCGCAGCAGCACGGCGATCTTCGTGTCGAAACGGATGGGTTCAGTGGTCATGGGGTGAGACTCGCGGGCGGCGCCCGGTCGCGTCTTGTACGTTTTTTGCATGGCCGCCGGGCAGGAACTCGTCAGCGCGTGGCGTCCCCGGGTGCCGGGCGTCACCGAGGTCTTCCACGCCCACTTCACGGAGTACGCCTATCCGATGCACGTCCACGACGCCTGGACGCTGCTCATCGTGGACGACGGGGCCGTACGGTACGACCTCGACCGGCATGAGCACGGCACCCCGCTCGACACCGTGTCGCTGCTGCCGCCGCATGTGCCGCACAACGGGTCGCCTGCCACGCCGGGCGGTTTCCGCAAGCGGGTCGTCTATCTGGACAGCAGCCGGCTCGGGGAGGAGTTCATCGGGCCCGCCGTGGACTCCCCCGACCTCCGGGATCCCGTGCTCCGGCTGCGCGTCGGGCAGTTGCACTCCGCCCTCGCGCGGCCCGGCGACGAGCTGGAGGCGGAGAGCAGGCTGGCCCTCGTCGCGGAGCAGCTGCGGCACCGGCTGCGGCGGCGCGCGGCCGGGCGACGGCATGAGAGTCCGGTACTCGCCCGCAGGCTGCGGGAGTTGCTGGACTCGCGGGTCGTCGACGGTGTCTCGCTGGAGGAGGCCGGCCGGTTGCTGCACGCCCATCCGGCGCATCTCATCCGGGCGTTCAGCGGCGCGTACGGCATCGCCCCGCACCAGTACCTGATGTCGCGGCGGGTCGGGCGGGCCCGGCGGCTGCTGCTGGACGGGCTGCCTCCGGGCGAGGTGGCCCCGGTCGCCGGGTTCTACGACCAGGCCCATCTCACCCGGCACTTCAAGAAGCTGGTCGGGGTGACTCCGGGGCGTTATCGGAGCAGGGCGCGCTGAGCGTCGTACAGGTTGCGCGGGCGTACGGCGTCCGTGGTGCCGTACAGCTCCAGGCGGGAGTGCAGGTCGCCGGTGAAGTCGGGGACGTCGGTCTGGTCGAATTCGCGGACCTCGTTGATGCCGACGGTCGCCGAGTACGGGGCGAGGCCGTCGATCTTCATCAGGCCGGCCCGGCCGTTGGTGACCCGGATGTTCCAGTGGGTGAACCGGGCGCCGAAGAGCGGGCCGGCGCTGGCGTCCCCGCCGTGGCGGCCGTTGTTGTCGACGGTGATGTCGGTGCGGACGTTGGCGAAGGGCAGGCCGCGGTGGCTGTCGAAGGTGCCCATCCGCATGTCGCCGCGCGACCAGACGTTGTGGGAGGACAGTCCTTCGACGTTGATGCCGTGCAGTTGCGTGTTCGCGGGCGCGGGGACCGTGC
Source organism: Streptomyces sp. NPDC052721 (assembly GCF_040678315.1). NCBI lineage: Bacteria > Bacillati > Actinomycetota > Actinomycetes > Kitasatosporales > Streptomycetaceae > Streptomyces > Streptomyces sp. NPDC052721. Next base: position 103,513 of record NZ_JBFATL010000014.1, read on the forward strand.
GCTCCTCGATGGTGAAGTCCTCGATCAGGTTGTCGTGGGAGCCCTCGCGGCAGAAGTACGGGTGGTGCGAGCCGCGGCCGGCGACCCGGGTACGGCGCAGGGTGCAGGCGGAGGCGGCGACGAGGCCGAAGCCGTTGTCGACGTGACGGACCGTGACGTCGTCCACCCAGCAGTCGTAGGCGCACTGGAGGACGACGCCGTTGTAGCCCTTGTCGAGGAGGTGGGGGGACTGCGGGGTCTGAACCGCTTCGAGGGTCAGTCCTTCGACGCCTGATCCGGTCAGCTCCGTCACGTGCGTGGTCAGGCGCGGGTCCCACTCGGGGCGGATGTCGAGGGGGAGGGGGCGTTCCAGGGTGACGCTCCGGCCGTGGACGCGGTGGACGCGGACGGGCCATTCGTAGGGGACGTACGACGTCAGTTTGGTCTTGTCGTCCCAGACGTACGACGCCGGGCCGGGGCCGTCGCCCGCCATGTGCTGGAGGAGGGTGTGGGTGGCGTCGTCGGCGAGGCGGAGGAGGACGAGCCGGCCGGGGTGGAGGGCGGAGGCGTCGGCGACCGTGACCGTCCACGAGCCCCGCTCGGCCGGTGCGACGGTGGTGAGGGTCGTCCACTCGTCCCGCCTGTTGCCGGTCCAGCCCTCGAAGGGCCAGGCCCGGTCCCTGATGGCGGCGGTCAGGGATTCCCAACGGGCCCTCGGCGCCAGCCAGATGAGGCCGCCGGCCCAGGACCAGGAGGATTTGTCGCCGCCGTAGCGGGAGCCGTAGACGCCGATCAGCTCGGTGAGGTTCTTCGTCGCGTACAGGGTCGTACGGCCGCTGCCGGCGCCGCGCAGGACGACGTTCGAGTCGCCGAGGCGGATGACGTCGTCGATGCGGTAGGTGCCGGGCGGGATGGTGACCGTGCCACCGCCGGCCCTTCCGGCGGCGGCGAGGGCACGGTTGATCGCGGGGGCGCAGTCCGTGGTGCCGTCGGGTACGGCGCCGTACGCGGTGACGTCGGCGACGACCCGGGGGCGGGGCAAGCGGCTCGCTCCGGCCCGGCAGCCCGCCCGGCCGATGTACGGGATCTGCGGGTGGGTGAGCGGGGTGCGGGTGAACTCCCGCCACAGGGTGGGTGGTTCGGCCGCCCGTGCGGTGCCGGTCGCGGCGCCCAGGGCCACCGCGGTGGCGCCGGCGAGCAGGGTTCGTCTGGTGAGGTGCGTGTTGCTCATGTCCACCCGCCCCTTACATCTTCCCGGTATTCATCTATATGAATGACGTTCAGGAATGCGTTGGCGGTGAGCATGCCACTGCGCCCGGCGAGCGGGAAAGGGGTCGTACCGAAGAAAAGCGAGCGTCAGTCCGTCGGGCGGTCGATCAGGTGCATGAACGCCTCCAGGTTCCGTGTGGACTCGCCGCGCGCCACCCGCCAGGCGTACTCCTTGCGGATCGAGGAGGCGAACCCCAGCTCCAGCAGGGTGTTGAAGGCGCCGTCGGCCGCTTCCAGGACCTGACCGAGGAGCCGGTCCACCCCGTCCGGGGTGACGGCGGCGAGGGGCAGCCGGGCGGTGACGTAGACGTCGCCCAGGTGGTCCACGGCGTAACTCACGCCGTACAGCTTGAGGTTGCGCTCCAGCAGCCAGCGGTGGACGCCCGCCTCGTTCTCGTCGGGGTGGCGGACGACGAAGGCGTTGAGGGACAGGGAGTGGCGGCCGACGAGGAAGGACACCGTGGTGGACAGCTTGCGCGTACCGGGGAGCTTGACCACGTAGTTCCCGGGCCCGGGGCTCTCCCACTCCAGCTCCGCGTCCCGGAAGACGCTCTCCAGGACCTGTCCGGCCTTCTCGACATCACCCATGGTGGGAGCGTACGCGACGGCGGTGGGACTGGGTCGCGGCCGTGTAGACGTCGGCGGTGGCGGCGGCGGCGGCGTCCCAGCCGAAGGACTGGGCGTGCCGGGCGGCGGCCCGGCCCATGCGCGCCGAGAGGGCCGGCTCGTCGGCGAACCGGCGCAGCACGCGCGCGTAGTCGGCGGGATCGTGGCCCCGGACGAGGAAGCCGGTCTCGCCGTCCCGCACGGCCACCGGCAGACCGCCGACCGAGGCCGCGAGCACCGGCGTCCCGGACGCCTGCGCCTCGATGGCGACCAGACCGAAGGACTCGCTGTACGAGGGCATGACCAGGACGGACGCGGCCCGGAACCAGTCCGCCAGCTGCTCCTGGCCGATCGGCGGGCGGAACCGTACGACGTCCGCGATGCCGAGCCGGGCCGCGAGCTTCTGCAGCCCCTCCGGCTTGGCGAGCCCGCTGCCGCTGGGGCCGCCGACGACCGGGACGAGGATGCGCGAGCGCAGCTCCGGGCGCTCGTCCAGCAGGACGGCGACCGCGCGCAGCAGGATGTCCGGTGCCTTGAGGGGCTGTATGCGGCCCGCGAAGAGGGGGATCAGGGCGTCCCGCGGGAGACCGAGGCGGGCGCGGGCGGCGGCGCGGGCGTCGTCGGCCGGGGCGGGCGAGCCGTCGCTCAGGGAGCCGTCGCTCGGGAAGCCGTCGCTCGGGAAGCCGTTCTTCGGGAAGGGGCGGAAGCGGTCCAGGTTCACGCCGGGGTGGACGACGGCGACCTTCGCGGGGTCGGCGGCGTAGTGCTGGACCAGCTCGCCGGCCTCCTCGGCGGTGTTGGCGATCAGCCGGTCGGCGGCGGCCACGATCTGGGTCTCGCCGATGACCCGGGCGGCGGGCTCGGGGGTGTCGCCGTCGGCCAGGTTGGCGTTCTTGACCTTGGCCATGGTGTGCATGGCGTGCACCAGGGGCACGCCCCAGCGCTGGGCGGCGAGCCAGCCGACGTGGCCGGAGAGCCAGTAGTGGGAGTGGACGAGGTCGTAGTAGCCGGGGCGGTGGCCGGCCCAGGCCTGCATCACGCCGTGCGTGAAGGCGCACAGCTGGGCCGGGAGATCCTCCTTGGCCAGGCCCTCGTAGGGGCCCGCGTCGACGTGCCGGACGAGGACGCCGGGGGCCAGCTCGACGGTGGGGGGCAGGCCGCCGGCCGTGGCCCGGGTGAAGATCTCGACCTCGATGTTGATCGCGGCCAGCCGCTGGGCCAGCTCCACGATGTAGACGTTCATGCCGCCCGCGTCGCCGGTGCCGGGCTGGTGGAGCGGGGAGGTGTGCACGGAGAGCATGGCGACCCGGCGGGGCCTGCGGTACAGCCGGAGCCGCGTGCCGGCCGACGGGGAGCGTCGCCCGAGCCTGCTGACGTACTGGCTCACCTGGCGTTCCTCCTTGTTGCGGGCATGCCTGACGAGGGCCCACCTCGCCCTCCAAGGTGGTCCAACAGTGGGCGGGTGTCCGGCCATTTCCCGATCAGGCGGCTTTGCCGAATCATTACCCTTGGCCGATCAACCGTTCGGTGCGGGTCGCTCTCCGGCTGCGGGTACGTCGTGGCTGGTCGCGCCCACGCGGCAAAGCCGCACACCGACACGGCCCCGCGCCCCGGCGGGGCGCCGCCCGCTTACCCTCGTACCCATGACAGCCCGCACCGCCGCCCGCCCCATTGGAACGGTGACGCGCGGGACGACCAACCCCAACCGGCTCCGCCGCATGGACCGCTGGATCGCGGCCACGCACGGCGCCGAGCTGCGCCGCGCGAGCGACCCGGTGGCGATCGACCTGGGATACGGCGCCGCCCCCTGGACCGCCGTGGAGCTGCTGACCCGGCTCCGCACGGCAGCGCCCCGCGCGCGCGTGGTCGGTATCGAGATCGAGCCGGACCGGGTGGCGGCGGCCCGGCCGTACGAGCGGGAGGGGCTGGCCTTCCGGCACGGCGGCTTCGAGATCCCGGTCCCCGGGCGCCCGGTGCTGATCCGGGCCGCCAACGTGCTGCGCCAGTACGACGAGGACGAGGTCGCCGCGGTGTGGGAGCGGCTGCGCGCGCGGCTCGCCCCGGCGGCCGGCGGCTCGCGCGGCGGGCTGCTGGTCGAGGGGACGTGCGACGAGATCGGGCGGCGGCACGTGTGGGTGGCGCTCGGCCCCGAGGGTCCGCGCACGGTCACCTTCGCCACCCGGCTGGGCTCCCTGGACCGCCCCTCCGACCTCGCCGAGCGCCTGCCGAAGGCGCTGATCCACCGCAATGTCCCGGGCGAGCCGGTGCACGCCTTCCTCCGCGACTTCGACCGCGCCTGGGCCGCCGCCGCGCCCTACGCCTCCTACGGCGCCCGGCAGCGCTGGCTGCGCGCGGTGCGGGACCTGACCGCCGACTGGCCCGTCACCGACTCCCCGGCCCGCTGGCGGCAGGGTGAAGTGACGGTGGCCTGGGCGGCGTTGGCTCCCCGGGTCTGACACCGGTTCGGCATCACCCGTTCGGGGGGCCGGGCAGCGGAGGCGGAACGATCTCCGCGCGTCGTTCGTCACACCGGCGAGGAGATCGTCGTATCCGGCGGTGAGCGGGGGAATTCCGGTTTCCGACGACCTCTGTCGCTTTGCACGCGGCCGTGGCACGATCCCTCAGACGACCGTAAGTTACTGACGGTAAATCAGTTTGGGGGAAGAGGTATGGGACCGGGCAAGCGCGGCCTGCTCACGGCCGCCCTGACCGTCATCTGCGCGGTGACCGTCCTGTCGGCGCCCGGCACGGCGTTCGCGACGCCCGGGCCCAGCCGCACACCGACGGCGACTCCCACACCGACCGCGACTCCCGCGCCCGGCAAGGACCTTGAGGAGGTCCGCGCGAAGCTCGACAAGCTCTACCACGACGCGGCCGTGGCCACCGACGCCTACAACGCGGCCGAGGAGAAGGCGGAGAAGCAGTCCGCCGAGATCGTGGCGCTGGCGAAGAAGATCGTCGAGGGCCGGCGGAAGCTGGAGAAGCTCAAGGACCAGGCGGGCGCCGCCGCCCGCGACCAGTACCGCACCGGCGGCCTGTCCGACACGGCCCGCTTCCTGCTCGGCGACGACCCGGGCCGGTTCCTGGACGGCGCCGGCCGGGTGCTCCAGGGCCAGCGGGCGGCGAAGAACCTGATGACGGACAAGGCCCGCACGCAGCAGGAGTTGCAGCAGTACGCCGACGACGCCTCCGCCCGCTGGAAGGAGCTGGAGGCGAACCGCAAGGCCAAGGACGCCGCCAAGAAGAAGATCGAGAAGCAGATCGACGCGGCCGAGAAGCTTCAGTCCCGGCTGGAGAAGAAGGAGAAGGAGCGGCTCGCCGAGCTGGAACGGCAGGCCGCGGCCCAGGCGCAGACCGCCTGGCTGGACACCGGCGTCCTCAAGGACGTCCACGGAAAGGCCTCCGCGCAGGGCGAGAAGGCCGTGAAGTACGCCACCCGGCAGCTCGGCAAGCCGTATGTGTGGGGCGCCGAGGGGCCGGACTCGTTCGACTGCTCGGGCCTGACCTCCCAGGCCTGGGCGGCGGCCGGCCATCCCGTGCCGCGCACCTCGCAGGAGCAGTGGAAGCAGCTGAAACGCGTCGACGTGAAGGACATGCGCCCCGGCGACCTCGTCATCTACTTCGACGACGCCAGCCATGTCGGGATGTACATCGGCGACGGCGCGATCATCCACGCGCCGCGCCCCGGGCGGACGGTGACGATCGCGGGCGCCGGCTCGATGCCGATCCTGGGGGTCGTACGGCCGGACGCGTGACCGGACGCCCGCGCGGTGCGGCGCGGGCCATGTCCCCGGTGACGTACGTCATGTGAGCCACCGCACGCCCGATCCCCTGCCAAACTCCCCCAGGACGTGAGCTTCGTCATCCCGTCGGGGCCGTCGGCGTGTCCAACTGCGGTACGGAACGCGGCATATGACAGTGGCGGGCACCGGAGCGACGCGGCTCACACCATTCCATCGGGGCGGTCCCAGCCGCTATGGTCCCGGTCGGTGGGTCGAGACCCCTCGACGCCGCCGTGCCCTCGGGGGGAGGGAAGGAACCCAGGACAATGCCCGTACCCGTACCGCGGCAGAGAGCGATCCCGGCCGTGGAGAGTGGTCAGGCGCAGGCCGCCCGCGCAGCCGGCGGCCCCCTCAAGGAAGAGGCCCACCGCGACGCCACGGCCGTGAACGGCACCGGCGCCACTCTCACCCTGCTGCTGATCGAGGACGATCCGGCCGGCTCGCCGATCGTGCCCGACCTGCTGGACTCGGCCGGCAAGCCGATCCGCGTCCGCACCGCCCGCAACCTCACCGAGGCCGAGCGGCTGCTCACCGACGACGTCCACTGCATCCTGCTGGATCTGGCGCTCCCGGCGCCCTGCGGCAGCGACACCGGCGACGAGCTGGCCGTGCTCCGGCACGTCCTCCAGCTCGCGCCCCGGCACGCCGTGCTGGCACTGACCGCCTCCGGCGACGCCGAGCGCGGCGCCGAGGCCGTGCGCGTGGGCGCCCAGGACTACCTCTTCCGGGACGAGCTGGACGGCCGGCTGCTCAGCCGCGCCATCCGCTACGCGGTGGAGCGGAAGCGGTCCGACACGGCCGAGCGCAGGCTCGCCGAGGGCAAGCTGCGCGCCCAGGAGAACCGCCGGCTGGAGCGCGGGCTGCTGCCCACGCCGCTGCTGGAGGGCTCCTCGCTGCGGTTCGCCGCGCGCTACCGCCCCGGCCGGTCCCGGGCGCTGCTCGGCGGTGACTTCTACGACGCCGTCCGCACCCCGGACGGCACCGTGCACGCCATGATCGGTGACGTCTGCGGGCACGGCCCGGACGAGGCCGCGCTCGGCGTGGAGCTGCGCATCGCCTGGCGGGCGCTGACCCTGGCCGGGCTGTGCGGGGACGAGCTGCTGAACACGCTCCAGCAGGTGCTGGAGCACGAGCGCGCCGACGAGGAGATCTTCGCGACGCTGTGCACGGTGGACATCGCGCCCGACGGCCGCCGGGCCGGCCTGTGCCTGGCCGGCCACCCGGCCCCGCTGATCGCCCGCCCCGGCCGGCCGGCGCGGCTGCTCCCCTACGAGAACAACGGCCCCGCCCTGGGGCTGCTGCCCGGCGCCCGCTGGCCGCGGATGCAGGTCGAGCTGGGTGCCGAGTGGAGCCTGATGCTCTACACCGACGGGCTGATCGAGGGCCGGGTCGGTGAGGGCGGGGAGCGGCTCGGGCAGGACGGCATGCTGGAGATGATCCGCCGGCAGCTCTCCGAGGGGCTGCGGGGCGAGGAGCTGCTGCGGGCCGCGGTGCACGAGGTGCGTGAGCTGAACGGCGGCGAGCTCACGGACGACGTGGCGGTGGTTCTGCTGGACCGGAGCCGGTGAGCCACGGTCGGAGCCGGTGAGCGACAGACTCGCCGTAGAGCGTGTCTCGCCGTTCCCGTGTGCCGGGTGTTGCGGCGGTCAGCGGAACCCGAGCCCCTGCGGGGGCGCTCTGTCAGCGACCCCCGTTGTACGGGCCGTACGGGCCGTCGCTGCTGCTTCCGCCGCGGCGGCGGCCCCAGCCGCGACCGCCGCCCACCTGCTGGAGGGCGGGGCGGACGTCGACGATGTAGACGATGCTCGCCACCGCGCCGGCGATGGGGAGGATGGACAGGATCGAGAACAGGTAGCTGACCACGAGGGCGATGCCGAGGATGATCAGCCAGAAGACCTTGTTCTGCTTGTCGGCCGCGCGGAAGGCGTCCTCGCGCCGGAACGCCGCGTCGAACAGTCCGAACGCGGACAGGGCCATCAGAACGATCTTCAAGATGCCCATGAAACCCGCGAAGCCCAACATCAGCATGCTGCCCACCGCCCGTTGATTCCCGATCCTGCTACGCCGCCACCGTACCCATAGAACGGGCCGGACACCCCAAAGGTGCCCGGCCCGGACCCGTCTCGTCGGCCGTGGTCACTTGGCCGGCGGGGTGGTCTTCTTCGTCGTGGCGGTTGTGGTGGTGGTGGTGGTCTTGCGGGGCGCCGGGGCCTTCTTCGCCACGGGCTTCTTGTCCTCGGCCGGCTCGGCCTTCGCCTGGGCCGGCTTGGGCTGGTCGTCCTTGACCTCGACCGGCTCGGCCTTGCCCTCGACCGCGATCGCCAGGTCCTCGATCTCCTCGGCGGCCTCGCCGCGCCAGGTCTTCACGGCCTGCTCGCCGTGCTCGGCGACCCGCTCGTAGGTCTCGCGGGCCTTGACGGCGTACTCGGCGGCGACGCCGACGCTGCGCAGGGCGAGGTCCTGGGCGGTCTCGCCGAGCTTCTTGAGGTCGACGTCGATGGTCCCGATGAACTCGTTGACCTTGGCCTGAAGGGTCTCCTGCGCCTCCTTGGCGCGGGCGGCGGCCTTCTCCTGCACGGCCTTCGGGTCGGTGTTGCGCACGGCCTCGATGCGCGCCGGGGCCTCGGCGCGCAGCTGCTCGACCAGGGCCGGCACCTTCTTGGCCTGCTGAAGCGCCAGGTCGGCGGTGCCGGCGGCGAAGTAGAGCGGGGTCGGGTCGCTGAGGGTCTTGCGCAGGTCGTCGGTGATGGCCATGGTGAGGGTCCTCCCGGATCGGATTCGCGTTCGGCTGGGTTGGTGTGGTCCGCGGCGGGCGTCCGGTGCCCTGGTCCGGCGTCAGCCGGCCGTCCGCCGCGGGCCGGCGTCCGTGTCACTTCCGGCGGCATCGCCTCCGCCGGCCGTACGGCTGCCGCCGCCGGTCCCCTGGTCCACGGGTCCGTCCCCGGGCCCGTCCTCCTCGGCGCGCTCGCCGATCCCGAAGCCGTTCTCCTTGCGGAAGGACTCGTAGATCTGGAGCAGCACCTGCTTCTGCCGCTCGGTGAGCGTGGGGTCGGCGAGGATGACGGCGCGCGTCTCGACCTCGTCCCGGTCCCGTTCGGCGTCGAGGATGCCGGCGCGGACGTACAGCGTCTCGGCGGAGATGCGCAGGGCCTTGGCGACCTGCTGGAGCACCTCCGCGCTGGGCTTGCGCAGCCCGCGCTCGATCTGGCTCAGGTACGGATTGGACACCCCGGCGGCGTCGGCGAGCTGCCGCAGCGACAGCTGGGCGTTCCGCCGCTGTTCGCGCAGGTACTCACCGAGGTTGCCGACGTTCAGCGATGCCATGCCTCCACCTTGCCCCACCGTCGCTAACAATTGCAAGCACCCGCTTGCAAGAGTGTGTCGTGTCACCGGGAAGGGATCAGGAACGGAGAAGCGCCGGCCGCCGGGCCGCCGCTACGGTGGCCGGCATGGACGACGCCATCGCACGGCATGCCGCCGACAGTCATGACCTGATCCGTGTGCACGGGGCACGCGAGAACAACCTCAAGGACGTCAGCGTCGAGATCCCCAAGCGCCGGCTCACGGTGTTCACCGGGGTCTCCGGCTCGGGCAAGAGCTCGCTGGTGTTCGACACCATCGCCGCCGAGTCACAGCGGATGATCAACGAGACGTACAGCGCGTTCGTCCAGGGCTTCATGCCCACGCTGGCGCGGCCCGACGTCGACGTGCTCGACGGGCTGACCACCGCGATCATCGTCGACCAGCAGCGGATGGGCGCCGACCCGCGCTCCACGGTCGGCACCGCGACCGACGCCCACGCGATGCTGCGGATCCTGTTCAGCCGGCTCGGCACCCCGCACATCGGCTCGCCCAAGGCGTTCTCCTTCAACGTCGCCTCGATCAGCGGCGCGGGCGCGGTCACCGTGGAGCGCGGCGGTAAGACGGTGAAGGAGCGCCGCGCGTTCAGCATCACCGGCGGCATGTGCCCGCGCTGCGAGGGCCGTGGCACGGTCACGGACATCGACCTGTCCCAGCTCTACGACGAGGACAAGTCGCTCAGCGAGGGCGCGCTCACCGTCCCCGGCTACAAGCCCGGCGGCTGGAACCACCGCCTCTACACCGAGTCGGGCCTCTTCGACCCCGACAAGCCGATCCGGACGTTCACCCAGCGGCAGCTGGAGGACTTCCTGTACCGCGAGCCGACCCGGATGAAGATCGCGGGCATCAACATGACCTACGAGGGTCTCGTGCCGCGCATCCAGAAGTCGATGCTCGCCAAGGACCGGGAGGCGATGCAGCCGCACATCCGGGAGTTCGTGGACCGGGCGGTCACCTTCACGACCTGCCCCGACTGCGACGGCACCCGGCTCAGCGAGGCGGCCCGGTCCTCGAAGATCAAGGGGATCAGCATCGCCGACGCCTGCGCGATGCAGATCAGCGACCTGGCCGGGTGGGTGCGCGGCCTGGCCGAGCCGTCGGTCGCGCCGCTGCTCACCGCGCTGGGCGAGACGCTGGACTCGTTCGTGGAGATCGGCCTCGGCTATCTCTCCCTGGACCGGCCCGCGGGCACGCTCTCGGGCGGCGAGGCCCAGCGGACGAAGATGATCCGCCATCTCGGCTCCTCGCTGACCGATGTCACGTACGTCTTCGACGAGCCGACCGCCGGCCTGCACCCGCATGACATCCGGCGGATGAACGACCTGCTGCTGCGGCTGCGGGACAAGGGCAACACGGTGCTGGTGGTGGAGCACAAGCCGGAGGTCGTCGCGATCGCCGACCACGTGGTGGACCTCGGCCCCGGCGCCGGTACGGCGGGCGGCACCGTCTGCTTCGAGGGCACCGTCGCCGGGCTGCGGGCGAGCGGCACGCTCACCGGGCGGCATCTGGACGACCGGGCGGCACTGAAGAAGACGGTGCGCACGCCGGCCGGGGCCCTGGAGATCCGCGGCGCCACGACCCACAACCTCCGGAACGTGGACGTCGACATCCCGCTCGGCGTGCTCGTCGTCGTCACCGGGGTCGCCGGCTCCGGCAAGAGTTCACTGGTGCACGGGTCCATCCCGGCCCGCGAGGGTGTGGTGTCGGTGGACCAGGCGCCGATCCGTGGGTCGCGGCGCAGCAACCCGGCGACGTACACCGGTCTGCTGGAGCCCATCCGCAAGGCGTTCGCCAAGGCCAACGGGGTGAAGCCGGCGCTGTTCAGCGCGAACTCCGAGGGCGCCTGCCCCTCCTGCAACGGCGCCGGTGTCATCTACACCGACCTGGCGATGATGGCCGGGGTGGCCACCACCTGCGAGGAGTGCGAGGGCAAGCGGTTCGACGCGTCGGTGCTGGAGTACCGCCTGGGCGGGCGGGACATCAGCGAGGTGCTGGCGATGCCGGTGACCGAGGCCGAGGCGTTCTTCGCCGACGGTGAGGCCCGCACCCCGGCCGCCCACCGCATCCTGCGGAACATGGCCGACGTGGGCCTCGGCTACCTCACCCTCGGCCAGCCGCTCACCACCCTCTCCGGCGGCGAGCGGCAGCGGCTGAAGCTGGCCACGCACATGGCGGAGAAGGGCGGGGTCTACGTCCTGGACGAGCCGACCACCGGTCTCCATCTCGCCGACGTGGAGCAGCTGCTGGGCCTGCTCGACCGGCTGGTGGACGCCGGCAAGTCGGTGATCGTCATCGAGCACCACCAGGCGGTGATGGCGCACGCCGACTGGATCATCGACCTCGGCCCCGGCGCCGGTCACGACGGTGGGCGCGTCGTCTTCGAGGGCACCCCCGCGGATCTGGTCGCGGTCCGTTCCACCGTCACCGGCGAGCACTTGGCGGAGTACGTGGGCGCGTGAGGCGTGCCGGGGCCCGGCCGCTCGGTCCGCTAACGGGCCAGCACGGACTCGCAGGCCTCCCACGCCGGCCGGCTCAGCAGGGGGCGCAGGCGGGTGAAGAGGGCGAGCAGGTCCGGGCCCCACCGCGCGCGGAAGGACGGGTCCTCACGGGCCAGGTCCAGTTCGTTGGCGGCCGTCAGTTCGGCGATGTCGCGGCGCGGGCCGCGCTCCGGGACGTGGGCGCGGCCGGTGAACCGGTCGTGGAAGGCGCCGTCGGGCTCGGCGAGTGTCCGGTAGGTGGCGCTCCGGTCGCAGGAGGCGTACAGGTAGACGATCGTCTCGGCCTCCGTTCCGATCACCGCGGCGAGGTCGGCCCGGCGGTCCAGCGGGAGCAGACCCGTGGCGAAGCCGTCGGTGCCGTAGCAGGCGTGGCACAGGCCCGCGAGCCGGAGGGCCGGGCGGGCGCCCCAGTCGGCGAGTTGCCGTTCGACGCGCCCGAGGTGGGCGAGGAGGGTGCCGCCCGGGTGGGCGAGGCCGGGGGCACCGAGGCCGCGCAGGAGCGCGACGGCCCGAGCCGTGGCGGACGGTGTGTCGGGGGAAGGGGGCACGATGCTCCTCCATCGCTTACGGCGCCGTCGGCACAACACGGCACTCGGTGCGGGAACCCGGCGGAAACGGTGGCTCCGGCCGGGCAGGTCGTGAGCCGGCGGGCAGCCCTCCCCGAGCATGCGAGCAGCCCCCGGTCCGGTCAATCCTCCGCTTTCCTCCACGGCCCCAAGCTCCGCCTTTCACCCAACGGCAACCCCCCGTCGGCCGTCAGAACGGCAGCGGCCGGCTGTGTACGACGTCCAGCCGGGACACCGCCCGGGTCAGCACCACGTACAGCCGGTGGGCGCCGCGCTCCTCCGCCTCGGCCACGGCCGCCGGTTCCACGGCGATGACGTGGTCGTACTCCAGGCCCTTGACCATGCTCGCGGGGACGACGGTCAGCCGGGCGCCCAGCGTGCCGGGGCCGGCCGGGTCGAGACCGGCCCGGCCGAGCGCCGCGCGCACCCGGTCGGTGTCCGCGTCGGCCGTGACCACGCCGACCGAGCCCTCCCGGGCGAGGGCGTCGCGGACGGCGGTGACGGTGGTGCCGAGCGGGTCCTCGGTGGGCCGCAGGGTCAGCTCGCCGTCCGTGCGCAGCGAGGTGGCGGCGGGTACGGCGACGTCGAGGCGGGCGAGCAGCCGGTTGGCGAGCGCCAGGACGGCCGCCGGCACGCGGAACCCGGTGGTCAGCGGCACCACGGCCGCGTCCGGCCGGCCCAGGTGGCGCAGTGGGACGGACCAGTCGCGGGCGGCCCACGGGGTGGTGCCCTGGGCGAGGTCGCCGAGGACGGTCAGCGAGCCGAACGCGGCCCGGCGGGCGATGGCCCGGCACTCCATCGGCGACAGGTCCTGCGCCTCGTCCACGACGAGGTGGCCGTAGCCCTCGGGGTGTTCGACGAGCCCGGCGAGTTCGTCCAGCAGCACCAGGTCGGCGGCCGACCAGCGGGCCGACTTGTACGAGCGCGGCGGGCGGGGCCAGAGCAGTGCCGCCTGCTCGTCCGGGTCCAGCAGGCCCTCGGCCGCGCGCCCCAATGCCTCCCCGTCGGTGAGGAGTTCGGTGAGGAGCTGTTCGGGGCGGACCTTCGGCCACACGGCGTCGAGCTGCTCGGTCAGCGGCCGGCAGCGCTCGACGCGGCGCACCCAGGAGGCGGGCAGCACTCCGGAGCGCCGTTCGGCCCGGTCGCGCAGCCGCCGTACCACCCGGGTGCGCACCCGTTCCCGTCCGACGGCGTACGGCGGTTCCTCGGCGCGCACCTCGGCCACGAGGTCGGCGAGTTCGCCGGCGGGCACCCGCCAGCGGTACGACCCGTCGGGCACGGTGAGGTCGCCGACGCCCGCGGTGCTCACCCGCGCGTACAGCGCCCGGCGCAGCACCTCGGCCATGCGCGGGTCGTGCTTGAGCGCCGCGGTCTTCAGGGGATCGGTGCCGGTGACCGGGTGGCGGGCGATCTCGTCCAGCAGCGTGGACTGGCGGACGCCTGTCTCGCCGAGGGCGGGCAGCACCTCGGCGATGTAGCTGAGGAAGGTGCGGTTGGGGCCGAGGATCAGCAGGCCGGAGCGCTGGAGCCGCTTGGGGTGGGTGTAGAGCAGGTAGGCGGCGCGGTGCAGGCCGACGGCGGTCTTGCCGGTGCCGGGGGCGCCCTGTACGCACACGGAGTCGGTGAGGGGGGCGCGGACGAGGTCGTCCTGTTCGGGCTGGATGGTCGCGGCGATGTCCCGCATGGGGCCGACGCGGGGCCGCTCGATCTCGCGGGCCACGATGTCGCTGGCCCGGGACTCGCCCCGGCCCAGGTGCTCGTCCTCCAGGCCGGTGAGGTCGGCGGAGTCGCCGCGGCTGCCGGGCGCCCAGCCGAACCGGCGCCGGACCGCCACGCCCTGCGGGTCGCGGGCGCTCGCCTGGTAGAACGCGCGGGAGACGGGAGCCCGCCAGTCGACCACGAGCGGCGGTGCGGCCGGGTCCTCGGTGATGCGGACCCGGCCGACGTGGTAGCTCTGCCCGCCGTGTGCGGGGTCGCCGTCGGCGAAGTCGAGCCGGCCGAAGAACAGCGGGCCCGGCGGGAGTTCGCGCATGGCCTTGGCCTGGCTGCGCAGCCGGTGGCCGAGGACTTCCGCGTCGGCTCCGGAGGCGGAGACGTCCTCGCCGGTGACGACCTGTTCGGCGGCGCCCTCGACCATCGCGGCGAGGGCCGTGCGGCAGGTGTCGTGGTAGGCGCGCTCGGTGTGCAGGGTGTCCTTGAGGGCGGAGTCGGGTGACGGCATGGCGCCAGCGTACGGCAGAAATGTAACTGAGTTAAGTTTTTAACCGAGTATCACGGCATGCGCCGAAGCTCCGGCAAGCCCTCCGCCAGCCGCCGGAACGCCCGCTCCGCCGCCGCCACCGCGTCCGGCGCCACCTCCGCCACCGGCTCCCCCGCCGCGATCCGCCGCCAGTTCTCCAGGGCGAGGACGCGCTGGACGGCGATGATCTGCCCGGCGGCCAGCCGTGCCTCCAGATCACCCCCGAGCGCCTCGGCGAGCGCCGCCTCCGACCGCTCCTGGTGGGCGTACGCCCGCGCCACCAGGGACGGAGTGCCGTAGAGCAGACGGTGGAAGGCGAGCACGTCGGGGTGGTCGTTCAGGCCGGTGACCGGGTCGCGCCGCTCCAGGCCGGCGAGGAAGTGCCGGCCCAGCGCGTCCACCGGGTCGGCCGCCCCGGCGGCCACCCGCGCGGCCTCCGTCTCGTGGTCCGCGATGCGGTGAAGGACCAGGTCCTCCTTGGCCGGGAAGTACCGGAAGAGGGTCGGCTTGGAGATCCCGGCCGCGGCGGCGACCTCCGCCACGGACACCGCGTCGAAGCCCCGCTCCAGGAACAGCCGTACGGCGATGTCCGACACGTCCTGGTACATCCGCTGCTTCTTGCGCTCGCGCAGGCCCATCTCACCCATGGCAGGAGCCTACGCAGGGCCGTCCGGACCGGTTCGCAGGCCCAGCGCGCGGGTCAGGTAGGGATTCGACCGGGGCGGGATGGTCAGGCCCAGCGACGCGGTGGCCGCCGCCAGGGTCATCGCGTACGAGTCCAGCGCCCGGCGGACGTTGGGCGCCTCCCGGCTCGCTCCGGTGACCAGCCGGTCGAGATCGACGTACGCCGAACGGACGGTCTCGATCCACCGGTACACCCGCCAGTCCTGACGCCAGTTCCGGGTGCACTCCCGCGGCAGGCTGCGCTCCCAGCGGCGGAACATGCGGTCCCGGATCTCCGGCCGGGTGGGGGTGAGGTGCATGTGCCGGACCAGGTCGTAGAGCGGGTCCCCGACCAGCGCCATCTCCCAGTCGATCAGGGTCAGCGCCAGGCCGTCGTCCCGGCGCACCAGGTTCCAGGGGTTGAGGTCGCCGTGCAGCAGGGCCGGGGTGCGGCGGGTGAGCCGGTGCCGGCCCAGGATCTCGCGCAGCCGGGGCGCGCCGGGCAGCCCGAGGAAGCGGGCCAGCTGCTGTGACTCCTGGGGCAGACCGGCGACGAGCAGGACGAGCTGGTCGCTGAGCCAGTCGTAGAAGTCCAGGCGGACGGCGACCGGGTCGAGCTGGGCGTGGTCGACCTCGGTGAGCGCGGCCAGCTGGTCCACGAGTCCGTCCGCCTCCTGCGGAAGCAGCCCGTGGACCGGGTGGGCGGGCTTGCGGCCGGGGTCGCGCGGACCCTCGTAGGTGTGGATCGCGAAGCGGTCTCCGGAGTACGTCCGGTTGCCGGAGTGGCTCTCCCCCAGTGCCAGGATCCTGGGCGCGGCCACCGCCGCCCGGGACTGTTCGATCGCCCGCAGTACCGCGTGCTCGCTGAGGAAACTGCGTTCGAGCCGACGGGCGTCCGCCACCTTGCGCCGCACGATCACGGGGAAGGCGGTGCCGGGGACCCACACCACCGTGTTGAGGTGCACCGTGCCCTTGAACACCCGTTCGGCCGGGGCCGCGCCCTCCAGGAGCAGGGCGTTCCCGACGGCCGAGCCGGGGAAGTCGGGGTGCTCCGACACGCGCCCGTCCGGCTTCCAGTCGATGGCGCGGGTGACCCGGCCGCCGCGGCCCGCGCCGCCGCGCCACACCGCGTCGCTCGCCGATGCCCGCCAGCGGTAGAGGATCCCCTCGATCTCCCGCTCCCCCGGCACCTGCCCCAGACGCAGCGGCTCGGCGGCCAGCTCCAGGGCGCGGTGCACGCGGGCCGTCGCCTCGTCCAGGCTCTTCTGGTCGAAGGAGTCCTGCAGGGACTTCGCCGCTCTCATCACATCGGGGTACACCGACTGGGCCCGCTCGAAGGCGAGGTAGTGGGGCAGGTCCTTGGCCACCCCGTTGACGGCGGCGGGGCGCACCGCCTGCACGGCGCACGCCCAGGCGTCGACGACCTCCTTCTCCTGGTGGTCCGGATAGCGCATCCGGACCAGGTGGGTGGCGAGGTCGTGCAGCGGGTCGCCGTAGCTCGCCAGCTCCCAGTCGACGCAGATCAGAGGCGGATCGCCGCCGTAGGACATGATCACGTTGTCGCGGTGCAGATCGGCGTGGAGCAGGCTGTACGGCCGGCGTGCCATGGCCGGGACGCGTTCGGCCAGCCGGACCAGCGCGTCCTCCGGGATGCCCAGGGCGGCGAACAGGCCGCCGAACGCCGTCCAGTTGGGCTGCCGGATCTGCAGGTCGGCCATGCGGGCGAGGGTCTGCAGGAAACCCTGGCTGTCGGTGTAGTTGCGCGGCCACAGCGACGGCAGGGGCGGTAGCGTGGCGCTGCTGCGCACCTGGGCGGTCTCGGCGAGCAGTCCCGCCAGCGCTCTTATCAGCAGACCGTCGACCGGCTTGCCGTCGCCGCACACGCTGGACAGCGGTACACCGTCCACATAGCTGTGGATGGCGAAGCCGTCGCCCTCGGCGAGGCACTCGGGCACGTTGGGCAGCACGCCGTTGACGGCCCGCAGGATCGCCGACTCGTTCTGCCAGGTGCGGATCACCACCGGCAGCGCGCCCGTCCGCCGCACCCGCACGGTCACGGGGACGCCCGGTTCCCGGTCGAGCAGCCGGGCCACCGGCTCGGACAGCGGCACCACGTAGTTCTGGTTGTGGAACCCGCCGCTGGCCGCCCCCTCGGCGGCGGCATACTCCAGGAACGTCTGGAGGACGGCGTGGATCCGGGCTCCGTCGGCGCGGCCCCCGGTCGTGTCGAGGGGGACGGAAGGTGCGCCCACTGGCCGCTCCGGGGGTCGATCGCGCGAGAACACGAAAAGGGGAAGGCTGGGGAAACGGTAAGTCCGCGTGACAGCCGGCACGACCGGACGCCCAGCGGAGTAGGCCAACGGTGGTCTGCCACTCACCTGTGCGGGGTCGGCCGAGGCCGGCTCGTTCGCCGTCCCTCACGCAGAGATCCGAGCGGTCGCTCAGTCTGCGTCCGCGGATGCTATCGCATGGGCACGGGCCTCATCGGTGAGCAACGTCCAGACGCCCTCGAACCAGCCCGTCATCTTGTCCACGAAGGTCGAGCCCGGGGAGTCGGGGCGGCCGTCGCGGACATGATGGGTGAGCGTGGCGCCGAGGCCCAGGACGTCGACGGCGTCGATCTCCTCACCCGTTTCGAGCATCACCGGGCGTTCCACCGGCGTGTAGGTGCCGTGCAGCACCTCCTCGCCGTTGATGACGTACAGCTTGAACGACGGCGCCAGGGAGACGTGCCGGAACTCGTACTCCACCGACCGCACCAGCTTCTCGGTGCGCAGTTCGCCGAGGACCTTGTGCAGCGAGGCGGTGTGCCGTTCGGTGATGCCGCGCAGCCGGTCCAGCAGCCGGGCGTCGTCCTTGGGGTCCTTGCCCCGCGGGTAGGGCAGCAGCTCGATGATGGACGGGGACGGGAGCACCATGCGCAGGGCGATGCGCTCGGGCGCGATGATGCGGGCCCGGATGCGCTCGGCCTGCGCGTGGATGTGGGTGTCCAGGCTCTCGGAGGTCAGGGTGTAGATGTCCAGCGTCACCTCGTTGCGCTCGAACGCCTCGGCGATCAGCGGGCCCAGGGTCATCGGGTGCCGGGACCTGCTGGCCCGGGGCGCGGCCGAGTGGATGCGCTGGTTCCTGACGACCCGTGAGCGCTTGCCCTGCTGCGACTCGATCCAGCCCTCGTTGCCCAGCTCCGTCAGCACCCGCTGCACGGTGAACCGCGAGACCCTGAACTCCTTCGCGAGCGCGTTCTGCGAGGGCAGCTCGGTGCCCAGCGGATAACCGCCGTCGGCGATCCGCACCCGTAGCTCCTCGGAGACCCGGCGGAACGCCTTGCCGCCGGCCTCGTCGTCCTTCCTGCCCGTCACAGACGGTACGTACCTCCGGCGGGTCTGCGGCAAACACCGCGCGACCAGTCAACCAGTCAAGTCAACTTGCCGGTTACTGGATCTAGTTGACAGGGAATGCAGCAACAAGCAGTCAACTTCACCAGTCAACAGGCAGGACCTGAGCGGTTGACTGATCAGCGGCGGCGTGCGGGGGGTGGAAGCCTTGACGGTCCATGTGCTCGGGATGGACGTGCGGATAGACGACCTGATTCAACTGGCCTTCTGGGGCGTCGGCCTGCTGACGCCCCTCACCGCCTGGATCCGGAGGTGGGCACGGCGCCGGCGCGCGGCCGGGCTCCCGGACCCGGCGCGGCCCGCGGTCACCGGCGGCGCAGCGCCAGCAGCAGGGGCTCCAGCGACCCGACGACGCACTCGGCTCCGGCCTCCCGCAAAAGCTTCCCCTTCCGTTCGTTACGCGCGTACCCGAGGAACGGCACGCCGGCGTCGCGTGCGGCGGTCAGGTCGGAGGGAGAGTCACCGATCATCAGGGCGGCCGAGGGGGCGGCGCCCATCGCGCTCAGGGCCCGGTTGAGACAGTGCGGGTCGGGCTTGAGGAGGTGCAGGTCGGTGGTGCGGCCGTAGATGTGGGGGGCGAAGCAGGCGGTGAGGCCGCGGGTGTCGAGGTAGGCGCGGACCACCCGCGGGGAGTTGTTCGTGGTGATGGCCAGGCGGGAGCCGACCGCGGTCCAGGTGCGGATCAGCGGGTCGGCGTAGGCGGTGGGCAGCGCGGAGGCGGCGGCCCGCAGTTCCTCCTTGGTGAGACGTTCCTCCAGTTCGGCGACGAGGTCGCTGCCGGGGTGCCGGCGGTCCACGGCGCGCAGCACCACGTGCGGGTCCATCGCCTCGCGCTCGGTGTCGTCGAGCAGGCCGTGCAGCCCGCGCCCGGCCAGCCACTCCACCAGTTCGGCCGCCACCCGTTCCGCCTTGTGCCCGGCGAACAGGCGGCAGATCGGGCCGTCGAAGTCCCAGAGAACCACCCGGGCGCGGCGCAGCAGTTCTCGTAGCTGCGTGGCCGTACCGGCCGCTGTACCGGTCGTCGTGTCAGTCGTTGTCTCTGTGGTCACTAGGAGAGTGTCAGGTCCGTGGTGATGGTTTCCCAGAGGGCGTCGAACCACTTCTGGGACTGTTCCACGAACGCGGCGTCGCGGCGCCCGGTCCGCTTCTCGAAGGAGAAGAGCAGGGATTCGGAGCCGAGGGTGTCGTACATCTCCAGCGTTCCGCTCTCGGTGGGCTCCTCGCGGCGCGTGACCATGTAGTACGCGTACAGCGCCTCCGCGCCGTTGAGCAGGTACAACTTCGCCGGCGGGGTGAACGGCAGCGCCCGGAAGGCGACGTGGACGTCGATGTCGTGGGTGCCGCGCAGGGCCTGGAGGTTGTACTGGAGCACCTGCCCCTGGGCGTTGCGCATCGCCAGCCACCGCTGGTGGACGGCGTCGTCGTCGCGGCCGGCGTCGACCGAGACCGGGAAGGCGAGGTTGATGTCCCGGGACGGCAGCAGGATGCGCACGTCGACCCGCTCCGGCCGCAGCCGGCCGTCGTGGATCAGGCGCAGTGGCTCGCCGAGGGCGGGGATCAGGCTCTGCGCGGTCAGGCAGACGGCGTCGATGCGCACGTGCGGCGCGGCGAAGGCGGCGGTGAGCCGGGGCGCGAGGGCCACCATGGTCGGCTGCGGCTCCTCGCGCGAGGGGCCCGGTTCGGCGACCCGGGGCGGGCTGCCCTTGCTGACGTTGCTGAGCAGACCGTCCACCTGGAGCGCGCGCAGGGCCTGGCGTACGGCGCCCCGCTCCACGCCGAACTCCTCGGCCAGCTCGGCCTGGGTGGGCAGCCGCTCGCCGGCGCGGAGGACGCCGGTCCGGATGCGTTCGCGCAGGGTGTCGGCGATCTGCTGGGGCGTGAGCCGTCCGCTGCCATTCACTGCCACGTTCTCCTGGGTCACGACCAAACGCTACAACCCTGATCCCTCCACGGGGAGTTGTTGAAAAGTTGTTTGCGGATGGGGGCCAAGTGGGGACAACTTAATCAGAGTTGGTTGCCAACTTGGTCAAGTTGGCAGACCGAAAGGGGGAACGTCCATGCCTGTCCTCGCGCTCCTCTCCGCCCTCTTCGTCGTCGGCTTCGAGCAGCTCGTCCAGTGGCGGTTCGGGGCCGCCGGGATCGTCGGCCTGCTCCTGCTCACCGTCGGCGTCAAGGCCAAGAGCCCGGCCGTCAGCTCCGCCGGCGCGGTCCTGCTGGCGGTCCTGCTGGCCGGTCCCGCGCTGTGACGCCCTCCTAGGGCGTCAGCACCAGTTCCGAACTGATCGTCTCCCACAGCGCCTCGAACCACAGGCGCGACTGCTCCACGAACGCCGCGTCCCGCTGTCCGGCCCGCTGCTCGAAGGCGAACAGCATGGACCGGGTGCCGTCGGCGTCGTACAGCTCCACGTGCTCGTGCTCGATCTGACGCTCCCGGCGCTTCAGCGTGTAGTACGCGAACAGCGCCTCGGAGTCGTTGAGCAGGTACAGCTTCACCGGCGGGGTGAACGGCAGCGCCCGGAAGGAGACCTGGACGTCGACGCCGTGCGTGGTGCACAGCGCCAGCAGGTTCTGCCGCAGCACCAGGCCCTGGGCGTTGCGCTGGGCCAGCCACCGCCGGTGCAGCAGACCGCCGTCGTCGGCGCCCACCGGCGTCGGGAAGGCGAGGTCGATGTCGCGGCTGGGCAGCAGCAGCCGCACGTCGATCTTGGCCGGTTTCAGCTCCCCCGCGTGGATCTGCCGCAGCGGCTCGCCGATCGCCAGGGTGAGCGAGACCGAGGTCAGACAGAGGGCGTCGATCCGCACGTGCGGGACGGCGAAGGCGGCGGCGATGCGCGGCGCGAGGCCGACCATGGTGGGCTGCGGCGGCGCGGCCGGGCCCGCCGGAGGGCGCGCCGGCCCCGGGACCGCCGCCACGGTGGCCGGGCTGCCCTTGGAAACGTTGGTGAGCAGCCGCTCCGACTGCAGGATGCGCAAGGCCTGCCGCACCGCGCCGCGTTCGACCCCGAACTCGTCGGCGAGCTTGGCCTGCGTGGGCATGCGCTCGCCCGGCCGCAGCACACCGGACCTGATCCGGCTGCGGAGTTCGTCGGCGATCTCGCGGTGGGACGAGCGGTGCCGCTGGGGCTCCGTCCGCCCACTGGCGGAGACGTGCTCCGGGTCCACGAACAAACCCTACAACTTCCCGCCAACTTCCGGCAGTTCCCCGGCAGCTGGTTATAAGCCGCATTCCAGCGGAGATAAGTACAGTGAAGTTGGCAGCCAACTTGCAGGACATGGTCGAACTTCCCAGTGGTTGGCCGATCGGGTTCCCTTCCGGAGGGGAGCCGGGAGCCCGGACAGGGGACGGCCACCGGAGCGCACAGCCACAACTGAACAGCGACATCTGAATACCGACATCGCACAGCCACAACTGAACAGCTCGCTACGGATGACCAGCACGCGAAGGGAACCACAGCAGACAGGGCGCCGACCTCGAACGAGGCGGCGCCCTTTCGTCGTCGGCCCACGATCTGCCGGTCGGCCGCCGGTCACATCAACAGATCGTCCACCTGGGCCTCCCCCACCCGGTACCGGCGGGCGATCTCCCCGCTGCAGTCGTCGGCCGTACGCTGCAACCGCTGGCGGCGCCGCGAGACCTCTTGTTCGTAGCGGACCAACCGCCCCATGGCGGCACTCAGTTCCAGATCCGTTCGCGCCGTCAGATCGGACAGCTCGACCTCGGCGAGCATCTCGGCGGCCAGCTGCCCGTACTCCTCCTTGTGCGGGGTGCCGAGCGTGACATGGCGGGCCGAGGAGCGCTGCCGGGCCGGGGCGTCCTTCAGGATCTCCGGGAGCCGGTCGACCATGGAGCCGTCCGCAGGCGCCGGCACGGACGCCCGGCCGCGCCGGCCCAGCTCCGCGCGCAGGATGTCGATCCGCCCCTGGAGCAGCCGCCGCACATAGCTGAGGTCCGCCTCGTCGCGCTGGGCGTCGCGGCGCAGGGTGCGCAGCTCGGGCAGGCTCAGCCGGACCAGGTCGTGTTCGGGAGGCTCGGCGGGCAGGGCGGGGCCCGTGGTGCCTTCGGCTCGCTGGGCGGGCGGCCGGTGGTACGTCCCCTGCGTCCCCAGCCGCTCGCTGGTACTCGGTGTGCTCATCTGCTGTGACCGTCCCCTCGACCGGCGTGTGGTAAGCATCGTGCCACCCCAACCGGCCGCAATGTGACCGAGTGTCCCTGAACATCCCCAGATGGGCGGTAAGAGATCCATAGTGGACCCCGTGCGGGCTAGTGCGGGACACCGGGCATGATGGTCCGCATGCGTGCGGTGGTGCAGAGGGTGGACGGCGCGAGCGTCGTCGTGGACGGCGAGACGGTCGGCGCGATCGAAGGCGAGGGGCTGTGCGTCCTCGTCGGGGTGACCCATGAGGACACCAAGGAGAAGGCGGCCCAGCTGGCCCGCAAGCTGTGGACGATCCGGATGCTGCACGACGAGAAGTCGTGCAGCGACATCGCCGCCCCGCTCCTGGTGATCAGCCAGTTCACCCTCTACGGCGACGCCCGCAAGGGCCGCCGCCCCACCTGGAACGCGGCGGCCCCCGGCGACATCGCCGAGCCCCTGGTCGACGAGGTGGTGGCCCAGCTGCGCGCCCTCGGCGCGACGGTGGCGACGGGCCGCTTCGGAGCGCAGATGAGGGTGTCACTGACGAACGACGGCCCGTTCACGGTGCTGCTGGAGATCTAGGAGACGGACCCCTTGACCCCGTCCACGAACGCCGACCAGGCCTCCGGCCCGAAGACGAGGGTTCCACGGGCGGGGGCCTTGCTGTCACGGACGGGGACGACAGAGGGGACGTCGTCGGAGACCTCTATGCACTCGCCGCCGCTCGTGTTGCTGTAGCTGCTCCTACGCCACGTCACGCTGCTCAGGTCGATGGCTCGCACGGCATTTCCTCCAGCGTCCGCAGGATGAACTTGCGCGACTCCGCCGGGGACAGCGCGAGGTCGCGCATCGCATCGTACCTACGCTGCAGCAGCTCAACTGAGACGTTTTCTTCGACCAGTTCACCGCACAGGTCGTTCTCCGTATACGCGACCGTACGGCCGTCAAGCAGCCGCAAGAACATCACGGCGGTGTTCAACAGGCCGTGAAGACCGGCGCTGAACGGCAGCACCTGAATGGTGATGTTGGGGCGCTCGGCAGCCTCCGCCAGGTACTCCAGCTGCTTCCGCCACGCCCCCATGTCGCGCAGCGTCGTGCGCAGTACCGCCTCGGAGAGGATGGCGCGGAAGGGCGGCGGGCTGTCACCCTCAAGCAACTGACGTCGTCCGAGGCGTGCTTCGACCTGCTGCTCCAGCTCTGGGCCCTCGATCCAGCCCACCGCAAGCGCCTCACGCGCGTACCCGGCCGTCTGGAGAAGACCCGGTGGTGCGCTCACCCCGTAGTGCCAAAGGCTGATCGCCTCGGCCTCCAGGATCATGTACCGCCGGTACTGCTCCTTGAACTGCGTCGGGTCGGCAATCGCCAGTTCCCACAGCGTGGTCAGCAGCCCCGGCGTCCCGTAGAACTGGTCCAGCGCCTGGACGACCTCGGGTCCGCCCAGCGTCTGCCCGCTCTCCATCTTGCTGAACTGGGACGCGTCCCAGCCGACCTCCTTCGCCAAGTCCCGCAGGCTCAGTCCCCGCTCGCTCCTCAGGCGCCGTAACTCCTCGGTGAACCGTGCCCTCGGCTCCTGACTCCGTCCCGTGATCACCAACCGCTGTGGCATCGCGCTCCTGTTGAATTTGTTGAATTTGGCGGGCCCAGCGTTGAATTTGGCCCGCTCAACAGCCCGGACGCCGTTTCCGTGCGCCATGCTCTTGGACACCGCCCGAACACGCAGCGTAGCTGCAACTTCGCGTTGCGCACATGCGTTCTGGAAAGGAGCCGCCACGATGACGACGAAGCCGGAGTCCCACGAGCCCGGACGTCTTCTCTACGACCCCGCCACCGACAAGGTCGGCGAGTACCGGGACAGAGCCGGCCCCTACGTGATGCTGCGCCCCGTCGGCGGTGGGGTGGAGTGGCAGGCCGATCCGGAGAGGGTGCGTCCGGCCACGGACCGCGAACGGATCGGGGCGGGTGTGCGGGCCGTCAACCAGCGCGCCAGGGGCATTCCGCCGCTGCCGCCGCCCCTGGACGAGGCGAGCCGGCCACCGCGTCCCGTGCCCGGCTGTGCCGCCTGTCTGGAACTGGCGGAGCGGCACGAGGCGGCGCGGGTGGCGTACGACCGCAGCGCCGAGACCGACGCGAACGTCCTGCTGCGCCAGCACCAGCGGACGGAGCACCGCGCATGACGGGCGGGCGGGACGGCCTGCCGTACGAGGACTGCAAACGGTGGCAGCAGGAGAACCCGGCCCCGCGGGACCGGACCATGACGCCGCCGGCTTACGCGCTCCCGCCGTTCCATCCCGGGTTTCCTCCCGGGGTACGTGCCGTGCCCGACGTCTCCGGCCCCCGGCACGCACCGAGTCCCCCGCCTCGCCCCAGGCGCCGCCGCAAGCGCCCCATGGCCGACGGTGCGGCCGTCAGCGGCTTCCTCGCCGCGCTCTGCGTCGGCGCGCTGCTCGCGGCGATCGGTCTCGCGGCGGTCCGGCGTTGCTGACGGAACCCCGCGCACAGCCGAAGGGCCGCACCCCCACTGGCGTCCAACCCAGGGGATGCGGCCCTCAGCCGTCACTGAGCCCGTCACAGGCCCTCAAGAGCCCGCTCAGACAGCGATGGCGACCTCGGCCAGGCCGCCCTTCTGGGCGACGACCGTGCGGTCGGCGGTCGCGCCCGGCACCAGCGCCCGCAGCGTCCACGTGCCCTCGGCCGCGTAGAAGCGGAACTGGCCGGTCGCGGAGGTGGGCACCTCCGCG
This sequence comes from Streptomyces sp. NPDC052721, assembly GCF_040678315.1. Classification (NCBI taxonomy): domain Bacteria; kingdom Bacillati; phylum Actinomycetota; class Actinomycetes; order Kitasatosporales; family Streptomycetaceae; genus Streptomyces; species Streptomyces sp. NPDC052721. The sequence continues at coordinate 128,744 of NZ_JBFATL010000014.1, forward strand.
GTGAACTCGCCGGTCGAGTCGAGCAGTCGGACGTATCCGACCACCGGCTCGCCGTCGCGGGTCACCTGGCCCTGGATCGTGGTCTCACCGGGCTTGATCGTCGAGGCGTCCGGGCCGCCGGCCTTCGCTCCACACATGTCTTTCTCCAGAGGGGTCTCGGTCTGACCAGAAGGTCGGTCGGGGTTACTTGGCGGCGCCGAGCTCGATCGGCACGCCGACGAGGGAGCCGTACTCGGTCCAGGAGCCGTCGTAGTTCTTGACGTTCTCCACGCCCAGCAGCTCGTGCAGCACGAACCAGGTCAGGGCCGAGCGCTCACCGATGCGGCAGTAGGCGATCGTGTCCTTGGCGAGGTCCACGTTCTCCTCGGCGTAGAGCTCCTTGAGCTCGTCGTCCGACTTGAAGGTGCCGTCGTCGTTGGCGTTCTTCGACCACGGGATGTTCTTCGCGGTCGGCACGTGGCCCGGGCGCTGCGACTGCTCCTGCGGCAGGTGGGCCGGGGCGAGCAGCTTGCCGGAGAACTCGTCGGGCGAGCGGACGTCGACCAGGTTCTGCGAGCCGATGGCCGCCACGACGTCGTCGCGGAAGGCGCGGATCGAGGTGTCCTGCGCCTTGGCCTTGTAGTCGGTCTTCGGGCGCTCGGGGACCTCGTCGCCGGCGACCAGTTCGCGGGCGTCCAGCTCCCACTTCTTCCGGCCGCCGTCGAGGAGCTTGACGTTCTCGTGGCCGTACAGCTTGAAGTACCAGTAGGCGTACGACGCGAACCAGTTGTTGTTGCCGCCGTAGAGGATCACCGTGTGGTCGTTGGCGATGCCCTTCTCCGACAGGAGCTTCTCGAAGCCCTCCTGGTCGATGAAGTCACGGCGGACCGGGTCCTGCAGATCCTTGGTCCAGTCGATGCGGATCGCGTTCTTGATGTGGTTCTTGTCGTAGGCGGACGTGTCCTCGTCCACCTCGACGATCGCGATGGTCGGGTCGTCCAGGTGCTCCTGGAGCCAGTCGGCGTCGACCAGGACGTCGCTGCGGCTCATGCTCTTTCTCCTCCGGGGCAGTCGCGGCGGGGCGTGCGAGTAGCAAGGGGGGCGCGCTCGGTGCCGAGCGGCGCACGGATGCCCTGGCAGCAGGGCGGGTGAGACGCGGGAGCCGGGGCTTCCGCTCAGAAGGGGCGACAGAGCATGGCGGCAACGCGGCACAGGTCCACTGCCCGCCGCTTCGTGAGATCCGCCTGTCGCTTCATGGGCTCGATCGTAGGGACGTCCGGGCGGGCGTGTCACCGGTGTGTCACATGGCGAGATGGGATCGTCCGAATGGCGGGATACGCACCACACCCGGAGGCCGCCCCACGGCCTCCGGGCGCTCGCTCCGGTCATCGCATCTGCGCTGCGGACGTCATCGTCTCGCCAGTCGGACAGGACAGGTCCCGGGCAGGTCCGGGCAGGTCCCTTCCCCGGCCCCCCGCGTCCGTCTCCCTACCCCGCCAGCCTGACGTCCGAACCCTTCACGCTGATCTGCACGCCCTTCGGCGCGGCCTCCACCTTGTCCAGCTTGATCCCGCCGGGCAGCTGGTCGATGACCTGCTGGAAGTCGGTGATCTCGCGGATGCGGTCCTCGGCGATCGCGGCGGCGCCCAGCTTCGGCAGGGAGTCCGCGTGCACCTCGACCTTGTTGTTCACCACGGCCACCGAGCTGAGCACGGACACCGTCTGCTTGATCCCGAGGGACGAGACGGTCCCCTCCACCGCGACCTTGATCTTCCCGTTGCCGCCGTCGGACAGGCCGACGACCCGGGCCGTGACGCCGGGAGCCACCTCGGTCGGCTCGGACCTGGCCGTCTTCAGCAGCTCGGCGTAGGAGATCGACGCCGTGCCGGTCGCGGTGGACGCGGTGGCCGAGCTGTAGTCGCCGGAGAACTCGACGCCCTTCATGTCGGCCTTCAGGTCGTCGATCCGGATGGTCTGGCCGGGCTTGCCGGTGGCCGCCTCGTAGTCCTTGATGCCGACCTCGACGTCGTCCAGCGAGCCGCCCGCGACCTGCGTGAGGAACGGGAAGCCCTTGATGTCCACGTCCGGGGCCGAGGACAGGTTCTCGGTCGCCTTCAGCTTGTCCGCGGCCTCGCCCTCGGCGAAGTGCACGGCGACCCGGTCCACGACCACGAAGAGACCGCCCAGGATCACGACGATGATCAGGAGTATTCGCAGGGCGCGCATGTGGTGGTTCCCCCGGGTCGGCGACGGTGTTCGGAATCCGGTACGGATACGTCACGGTAACCCCGCCGGGCCCGGTCGCACGGAATTTGTGGATCAGTTGTGACAGGTCCCGCCGGACCTACAGTGGACGTATGTACGCCCGGCGTCGGCACATCTACTTCGCCATGATGGGGACCTGCATCGGCCTCTTCGTCCTGGCCTGGGGGGTCATCCGCATCTGGTCGGTGCCGGCGGCCGTCGGCATGTGCGTGGTGGCCATGGTCATCCCGCCGGTCGCCGCGATGATCGCCAACCGCCGGGGCCCGGACGACCGCTGGTGGGACGACCCCTCCGGCGACCCGCAGTCCGACGAGTGGTGGGACGAGCTGGACGGCAGGAAACGCCCGCGGTAGAAGACGGGCATGGCGACCGTCAGGCTCTCCACCGTGGTGCTGGACGCGCACGACGCTCATGAACTGGCCGGCTTCTACCGACGGCTGCTCGGCTACGAGGTGCGCGCCGAGGAACCCGACTGGGTGCTCATCGGCCCGGCGCCCGGCACCGACGGCGTCGCGCTGGCCTTCGAGACCGAGCGGGACTACGTCCGTCCCGTCTGGCCCACCCGGAACCCCGGCGACCAGCAGGTGATGCTGCACCTCGACATCGAGGTCGACGACCTGGCGGACGGGACGGCGCGGGCCCTGGCGGAGGGTGCCACCCTCGCGGAGCACCAGCCCCAGGACGACGTACGCGTGCTGTTCGACCCGTCGGGACACCCCTTCTGCCTCTGGACGCGGCAGCTCGGCGCCCCGGCTCAGTAGACGAGCGCCTGGGTGTCGTCCGCCAGTGCCTCCTGCACGAAGACCTGCGCGCCCGCGATCCGCACGCCCTCGATGACGTCCTTCTCCGTGATCTCCCGGCGGGCGGCGCACTGCGTGCACAGCGTGACGCGTCCGGCGGCGAGGACCGACTCCAGCAGATCGGGCAGCGGCGCGGCGTGCGGCAGTTCGAACTCGGCGGCCCGGCCCGGCAGCGCGAACCAGGACGACTCCCCGGTCAGCCACAGCGAGACCTCGACCCCGCTGGCCACGGCCACCGCGGCCACCGTGAACGCCTGCGAGCACCGCTCGGGAGCGTCCGCCCCGGCCGTCACCTTGATCACGAGCTTCTTCGCCATGCGGGAAGCGTAGCCCTCGGCGGTGCCGCCCCTCGCACAGAGCGCCCCGGCCCGGCCGCGTAAGCTGGGCTGCGGCTCTGTCGTCCGCTCACCCCGCTCAAGGAGCACCCGTGGAGACGTTCTTCGAAATCCTGCTGGTCCTGGTCTGCGTCGGCGTGCTCGCCTTCGCCGGTCTGACCGTGAAGAAGCTGTACCAGGGCCAGCGCTGATCCACACCCACGAAAGCTTCCGCTCATGATCGAGATCCCGTCCGACCTGCACAAGGACCTCGTCCCGCTCGCCTTCCTGCTCGGCAACTGGGCCGGCGCGGGCGTGCATGACTTCCCCGGCGCCGAGAAGTGCAACTTCGGGCAGGAGGTCAGCTTCACCCACGACGGCCGGGACTTCCTGGAGTACCGCTCCCGCACCTGGGTGCTCGACCAGGACGGCAACAAGGTCCGCCCGCTGGAGTCGGAGTCCGGCTTCTGGCGGATCCGCCCCGACCGCAAGGTCGAGGTCACGATGACCCGCGACGACGGCGTGATCGAGATCTGGTACGGCGAGATGGCCGACAAGAAGCCGCAGATCGACCTGGTGACGGACGCCGTCGCCCGCATCGCGGACTCGCGCCCGTACAGCGGCGGCAAGCGGCTCTACGGCTACGTCAAGAGCGACCTGATGTGGGTCGGCGAGAAGCAGACCCCCGAGGTCCCGCTGCGCCCCTACATGTCGGCCCAGCTGAAGAAGGTCGTCACCCCCGAGGACGTCGAGCGCTGGGCGAAGGCCCTCCCCGACGACCTCCCGGACGACGGCATCGCCTTCTTCAAGTAGGCCGCCTTCGTCCAGTGGGCACGCGCCCGGTGGCTCTAGACTCGTCGGTGTGGTGAGCACCGACTGGAAGAGCGACCTCAGGCAGCGCGGCTACCGGCTGACGCCGCAGCGGCAGCTTGTCCTGGAAGCCGTGGACACCCTTGAGCACGCGACCCCCGACGACATCCTCGTGGAAGTGAGGAAGACGGCGTCGGGGGTCAACATTTCCACCGTCTACCGCACGCTGGAGCTGCTGGAGGAACTGGGCCTGGTCAGCCACGCCCACCTCGGGCACGGTGCCCCGACCTACCACCTCGCCGACCGCCACCACCATCTGCACCTGGTGTGCCGGGACTGCGACAACGTCATCGAGGCGGACGTGGACGTGGCCGCGGAGTTCACGGACAAGCTGCGCCGGCAGTTCGGTTTCGACACCGACATGAAGCACTTCGCGATCTTCGGCCGCTGCCAGGACTGTTCCCTGAAGGGTTCAAGTACCACGTCGTAGGCTTGCGGTATGAAGAGCCCCCTGCTGTCCCTGCCCGGCGCCGTCCCCGCCGAGGGTGCGGACGAAGGTGTCGCCGCCCACTACGGCGACCTGTTCCGCGAGCAGCGTGCCCTCGCCGACGGCACCGGTTTCGTCGACCTCTCGCACCGCGGTGTCGTCACCGTCAGCGGCGAGGACCGGCTGAGCTGGCTGCACCTGCTGCTCACCCAGCACGTCAGCGAACTCCCCGCCGGAGAGGCCACCGAGGCACTGATCCTCTCCGCGCACGGGCACATCGAGCACGCCCTGTACCTGGTGGACGACGGCACGACCGTCTGGGCCCACGTGGAGCCCGGCACCCAGGACGCGCTGATCGCGTACCTGGAGTCGATGAAGTTCTTCTACCGGGTGGAGGTCGCCGACCGCACCGCCGACATCGCCGTGGTGCATCTGCCCGCCGGTTCGATCGCCGACGTGCCGGACGGGGTCGTCGTACGCGAGACGCCGTACGGCCGTGACGTCTTCCTGCCCCGTGCCGGCCTGGAGGAGTTCGCCGCCTCCCACGGGCCCGCCGCCGGGCTCCTCGCCTACGAGGCGCTGCGCGTCGAGCAGCACCGGCCCCGGCTCGGCTTCGAGACCGACCACCGCACCATCCCGCACGAGCTGGGCTGGATCGGCACGGCCGTGCACCTCCAGAAGGGCTGCTACCGGGGTCAGGAGACCGTCGCCCGGGTGCAGAACCTGGGCAAGCCGCCGCGCCGGCTGGTCTTCCTGCACCTGGACGGCAGCGACGTCCATCTCCCGGTGCCCGGCACGGAGATCCGCGTCGCGGACGAGGGCCCGGAGGGCCGCAAGATCGGTTTCGTGACGACGTCGGTACGGCACCACGAGCTGGGGCCGGTCGCACTGGCACTGGTGAAGCGGAACGTCCCGGTCGACGCGCGGCTCCTGGCCGGAGAGACGGCGGCGGCGCAGGAGGTCGTGGTCGAGCCGTAGCCCCGCGCGGGGCTCAGGCGGTGAGCACGTCGACCACCCGGCTGATCATGTCCTGCCCCGCGTTCAGCGCGGTCGGCGTGTAGGACAGCACGAAGCGGGTCGACAGGTCGCAGGTGGCGAACACGCGGGTGCGGTAGCCGTAGGTCTCCCCGGTCTTCCCCCAGAAGGTCGTGCCGTTCACCGTGGCCGCCTGCAGGCCCATGCTGTAGCGGGCCGGGGTGCCGTTCAGCATGCGCACGGTGGGCGGGGGCAGAGTGACCATCTTCCTCAGCGCCCGCCTCGGCAGGAGCACCCCGCTGAACAGGGCCTCCTGGAAACGGAAGAGGTCCTGCGCGGTGGAGACCAGTTCGCCCTCGCCCCAGGCGGCGGACTGGTCGTAGACCGTGACGTCGCGCAGGCTGCCGTCCGTCATGCGCAGGAAGCCGTGGACGTGCGGGCCGTGCGGGCGGGGATCGTCGCCCGGTATCCGCGTGCCGGTCAGTCCCAGGGGCCGCAGGATCCGGGAGGCGATCACCTCGCCGTAGGGGCGGCCTGTCAGTTCCTCGGTCAGGAGGGCGAGGAACACGTAGTTGACGCCCCGGTACTCCTGCGCGCGGCCGGGAGTGAACTTGAGGCGGTCCTGCGTCACCGTGGCGACCAGGGCCCGCGGTGTCCAGTGGTCGAAGCGGTGGCGCAGGACCGCCTCCGGTGTGCCGAGGTCCGGCAGGCCCCGGTGGTCGGGCAGCCCGCTGGTGTGCTGGAGCAGATGCGCCACCTTGACGCGGTCGAAGCGGGAGGGCAGGGCGAGGCCGGGAAGACAGTGCCTGATCGGGGCGTCCAGATCCACCCGGCCTTCCGCCCAGAGTTGCAGGAGGACCGTGGCCACGAAGGCCTTCGTCACGCTGCCCGCGCGGAAGCGGTCGTCCGCCCGTACGGACCGGCCGCTCGCCGGGTCGGCCGTGCCCGCCGTGCCGTACCAACGGCTGCTCCGCCGCTCCACCAGCAGCTGGGAGGCGGTCGCCTCCGGATGCGAGAGATCGCTGATCGCGGCGCGTAAGGCGGCGGGGTCGAAAGGGGTGGGGTCCAGGGCGGTGGGGTCCGTGCTCGGCGCGGCCGTCGCCGGAGCGGCGAGGCCCGCGGTGGCCAGCGTCAGAGCGGCGGCTGCGCCCATGCCCGTGAAGGCGCGTCGGGAGAGAGAAGTCATGTGATCGATCTTTCTCCCGCCCGCGCGCCGGGACATCCGGGATGCCCCCGACGGAACCCTGGCCCGCCCCCGACCTCAGCCCAGGGCGCGCCCCAGGACCCACACCACCGGTGCCGCCGCCGACAGGGGCAGGGCCACGCCGGCCGTGAAGTGGACGAAGCGGGACGGGTAGTCGTAGCTGGCCACCCGGTGGCCGATCAGGGCGCACGCTCCGGCGGCGGCGCCCAGCAGCGCCCCCTTCGTGCCGAAGTCGGTCATGCCGCCCACGGCGATCCCCGCGCCCGCCGCCGCCAGCAGGGCGACCGCGACCGACACCGGGGCCGGCAGGGGCAGGGCACGGGCCAGGACGGCCACCGCGACCGCCGCCGCGCCGACCGCGACCGCGTGCGGGTCGGCGGCCAGGTACCCGGTGGCCAGGACCGCGAGCGCCGACGAGGCGACCGTAGCCATCAGGCCGTACATCCGCTCGTCCGGCGAGGCGTGCGAGCGCAGCTGGAGGACGAGGGAGAGCAGGACCCAGAGGCCGAGCGGGCCGAGGATGGCCACCAGGGCGTGGTCACGGCCGGCCGCCAGGACCGCCACGTCGGACGTCAGCGCGCCCGCGAAGGCCAGCGCGATGCCCTGCCGGGCGGGCCACATGCCGTTCAGCCGGAACCAGCCCGCGGCCGTCACCGCCTGGAGCAGCACCAGCGGCACGACCAGGGCGTACGAGGCGACGGGTGCCGCCGCGGCGAGGAGCAGACCCAGCACGGCGGTGAGCAGCGCCGGCTGCATGCCGGGCTCGATGACCGGGGAACGGCCCTCCAGCCGGGCCCGCTGGGCATCGGTTATCCGCGCGTTGCCGGCGAGGGTGGCGGGGCCGTAGGCCGGCCCGGCCTCCGGGTCTGCCGGAGACGCGGGCGCGGCGGCGGCCGCGGGGGCCGGCGCGGGCGCGGGTACCGGTTCGGGGTTCGGCGCGGGCGCGTACGTTCCCACTCCCGCGTGCGTTCCCCCGTACGTCCCCTCATGCATCCCCGCGTACGGTTCCGCATACTGCTGGTTCTGCGGCGGCTGCTGGTACCGCGGCTCCTGGTAAGAGGGCTGCGCATACCCCGGCTGCTGGTACCCCGGCTGCTGGTACCCCGCCTGCTGATACCCGGCCTGCTGCTCCTGTCGCGGCAGATACGCCGTCTCCGCGGCCGGCACCGGCGCGTGCGTCTGCGTCTCCCAGGTCTGGCCCTGCCACTGCTGGGTGAGTTCCGGGTCGTGGCCGGGCTGCCCGTGGTGCGGCTCCTGCGCGGGCCACTGCTGCTGATACGGGTCGTCACCCTCGTAGGGGCCGCCCTGATACGGCTGGTTGGTCATCGCTCACCCTCCTGCGAACGGCGGGAGCACCTCGACCGTGCCGCCCTCGGCCAGCCGTACCGTCTCATGCGCGCGGGTCCCGACGGGGTCACCGTCGACGAGGAAGGAGCATCGCTGCAGCACGCGGGTGAGTTCACCGGGGTGTCGCGTACGCACGGCGGCCAGCGCGTCGGCCAGCGTGTCCGCCTCGTACGGCTCCTCGGCGACCTGGGCCGCGGCCTTGGCGGCGGCCCAGTAGCGCACCGTGACCTTGGGCATCTGAATCCTCAATCGACGGCAGGGACAAGAACAAACAAGAGAACGATAAGGACAGTGTGGGTCAGGCTAGCCCGCCGCCGACACCGACCAGTCCCCGATCCGGGCCATCAGGGCGTCGTCCGCCGCGTGCTCCGCGTGGCCCATGCCCGGTTCGACCCAGAGGTCGCCGTGCTCGCCGGCCGCCTCAGCGAGCATCCGGGGGTGGTCCAGCGGGAAGTAGCCGTCGCGGTCGCCGTGGACGATCAGGAGGGGCGTCGGGGCGATCTCCGGGACCGCCTGCACCGGGGAGAGCGGGACCGGGTCCCAGTCCCGGTGGTGGATGCGCGTGCGCAGGCCGTAGCGGCCGACCAGGCGGCCCTCGGGCCGGGTGACCAGCCAGTGCAGGCGGCGCATGGGGGCCGTGCCCCGGTAGTACCAGCGGGCCGGTGCGCTGACGGAGACGACGGCGTCCGTGCCGCCGTGCAGCGCCGCGTGCCGCAGGACCACCGAGCCGCCCATGGAGAAGCCGACGGTCACCACGCGCGCGTGCCCGAGGTCGCGCGCCCACTCCACGGCGGCGTCGAGGTCCAGGACCTCCTTGTCACCGACCGTGGACCGCCCGCCGGAGCGGCCGTGGCCCCGGAAGGAGAAGGTGACGACGGCGCCGTAGCCGCGCAGGACGCCCGCCACCCGGCGCACGTGCGGGCGGTCCACGTCCCCGGTGAAGCCGTGCGCGATGACGAACACCAGGTCACGGGAGGCCGGCCGGGAGGCGTCCGGACGGGCGTCGTATACGGCGGGAGGCGGATCGTATACGGAATCGATCGGAATTCCGTCAGCCGTGCGCAGAAACGTCCGGATAGGACCCCGTCTGCCTGTCTCGCAATTCGGACGAACGGTGGAACGTGCCCCATGACCTGCCGGACGGTTGCTCATGTGGGCTATTCTGCTGGGCAGAGGACTCGGGCAGCGTAGCCCCCGGGTCCTTTTGTGCTTTCGGAAGCGTTGTATACGAAGCGGGAAACCTCAGGTGACCGCCGGTGTACGGGGCCTTCGGGATCGCAGAGCAGTACCCGTCCGCACTGTCCTCGCAGGGACCGAGGAGGAACCAGACGTATGAGTTCTCTGCTGCTCCTGACCAACGCCCTCCAGCCGTCGACGGAGGTGCTTCCGGCCCTCGGCCTGCTCCTGCACAACGTGCGGGTCGCTCCGGCGGAGGGGCCCGCCCTGGTCGACACCCCGGGCGCCGACGTCATCCTCGTCGACGGCCGGCGCGATCTGCCCCAGGTGCGCAGCCTCTGCCAGCTGCTGCGCTCCACCGGCCCCGGCTGTCCGCTGCTCCTCGTCGTCACCGAGGGCGGCCTCGCCGCCGTCACCGCCGACTGGGGCATCGACGACGTCCTGCTGGACACCGCCGGTCCGGCGGAGGTCGAGGCGCGGCTGCGGCTCGCCATGGGGCGCCAGCAGATCGTCAACGACGACTCGCCGATGGAGATCCGCAACGGCGATCTCTCGGTGGACGAGGCGACGTACAGCGCCAAGCTCAAGGGGCGGGTCCTGGACCTGACCTTCAAGGAGTTCGAGCTGCTCAAATACCTCGCCCAGCACCCGGGCCGCGTCTTCACCCGCGCCCAGCTGCTCCAGGAGGTGTGGGGCTACGACTACTTCGGCGGCACCCGCACGGTCGACGTGCACGTACGGCGGCTGCGCGCCAAGCTCGGCCCCGAGCACGAGTCGCTGATCGGAACCGTCCGGAACGTCGGTTATCGATTCGTTACGCCGGAGAAGACCGACCGGTCCGCCGAGGAGGCCAAGGCCAAGGCGGGCGGGGCAAAGCCGGAGGATGCGGACGCGACCGCCGTCCTGGAGGGCACCGAGGTCCACGCGGAGGCGTAGCCGGCCCACAGCGGACGCATGGGCGGCGCCCGGGCGGGGCATGGTCATCGCACAGCCGCCATGTGATACGCCCTGCCCAGCGCGGGTCAATCCGCGTAGACTCCGCGCGTGGCCAAGGTGACTCGGGATGACGTGGCACGGCTGGCTGGAACCTCCACAGCCGTCGTCAGTTATGTCATCAACAACGGACCCCGGCCGGTCGCCCCGGCAACGCGCGAGCGTGTCCTCGCCGCGATCAAGGAACTGGGGTACCGGCCCGACCGGGTCGCCCAGGCGATGGCCTCCCGGCGCACGGACCTCATAGGCCTCATCATCCCCGACGCCCGCCAGCCCTTCTTCGGCGAGATGGCGCACGCGGTCGAGCAGGCCGCCTCCGAGCGCGGGAAGATGGTCCTCGTCGGCAACACCGACTACATCGGCGAGCGCGAGGTCCACTATCTGCGCGCCTTCCTCGGCATGCGCGTCTCGGGCCTGATCCTCGTCTCGCACGCCCTGAACGACCTGGCCGCCGCCGAGATCGACGCCTGGGACGCCCGGGTGGTGCTGCTGCACGAGCGCCCGGAGGCCATCGACGACGTCGCCGTGGTGACGGACGACCTGGGCGGCGCCCAGCTCGCCGTACGCCACCTGCTGGAGCACGGCTACGACTACGTCGCCTGTATGGGCGGTACGGCGCAGACGCCGGCCGTCGGCGACCCGGTCTCCGACCACGTCGAGGGCTGGAAGCGGGCCATGGCCGAGGCGGGCCTGTCCACCGAGGGCCGGCTGTTCGAAGCGCCGTACAACCGCTACGACGCCTACCGGGTGGCCCTGGACGTCCTCTCCGGCCCCCACCGGCCGCCCGCGATCTTCTGCTCCACCGACGACCAGGCCATCGGCCTGCTGCGGGCCGCGCGCGAGCTGCGCATCGACGTGCCCGGGCAGCTGGCGGTGGCGGGCTTCGACGACATCAAGGAGGCCGCGCTCGCCGACCCGCCGCTGACCACGGTCGCCTCCGACCGCTCGGCGATGGCCCGGGCGGCGGTCGACCTGGTGCTGGACGACGGCCTGCGGATCGCCGGGTCCCGGCGCGAGCGGCTGAAGACGTTCCCCTCGCGGCTGGTGGTGCGCACGAGCTGCGGCTGCGTGTAGCTCCGCCGGCCCGGCCCCGAGCCTCGCCGTCCCGAGCCTCTTTATATCGGGCAAACGAGGTTCTGCCGGGCTTCTCAGGCGGCACTCAGGAAGCTCTCATGGTCACGGGGGACTCTTCTGTCATGACCGAGAGCCAGGGCACCTACGAGCAGCCACACTCCTACTCCGCTCCCCCGAACCCCGAGTGGCCGCCCCCGCCGCCGTACCAGCCGGCGGTCGCGGCCCCCGAGCCCGGGAAGAAGCGCACCCGGGGACCGATGGCCCTGCTCGCGGCCGTCGCGATCGTCGCGGCGGCGGTCGGCGGCGGCACGGCGTACGCCTTCCAGGAGCTGACCGGCAAGGACACGGTCGCCACCGCGGGCAGCACCACCACCGTGGTGCCGTCGAGCAAGAAGGGCGACGTCGCCGCCATCGCCGCCGCGGTCAGCCCGAGCGTGGTCGAGATCAACGCGACGCTCCCGAACGGCTCCTCCACCGGGTCCGGCGTGATCATCACGTCGAACGGCGAGATCGTCACCAACAACCACGTCGTCTCCGGCGCCACCTCGGTCAAGGTGCGCACCAGCGACGGCAAGAGCCACACCGCCGAGGTCGTCGGCACCGACAGCTCCAAGGACCTCGCGCTGATCAAGCTGAAGGGCGCCTCCGGTCTGAAGGCGGCGGCGCTCGGTGACTCGGGCAGCGTCCAGGTCGGCGACACGGTCGTCGCGATCGGCTCCCCCGAGGGCCTGACCGGCACGGTCACCAGCGGCATCGTCTCCGCCCTCAACCGGGACGTCACCGTCTCCACCGACGAGAACCAGGGACAGGGCCAGGGCGGCGAGGGGCAGTGGCCCTTCCAGTTCGGCGGCCGTGAGTTCAACGGCGACACCGGCTCGTCCACCACCACCTACAAGGCCATCCAGACCGACGCGTCCCTCAACCCCGGCAACTCCGGCGGTGCGCTGATCGACGCGAGCGGTCACGTCATAGGCATCAACTCCGCGATGTACTCCTCCGCCTCGCAGGCGTCCTCGTCCTCGGACGCGGGCAGCATCGGCCTCGGCTTCGCCATCCCCATCGACACGGTGAAGTCCGACCTGGCCAAGCTGCGGGCGGGCTCCGACAGCTAGCAACACCGAGTGCAAGGAGCAGGTCATGATCAAGCACGTCCCCCACCGTTTCAGTGAGCGTGGTCCGGCCGGCCTCACCCTGGCCCTGTCCATCGTGTCCGAGCTGCACGTGCCCGTCCCGGCGCCCCGGGCTCCCGAGGTGGCCCCGCCCGTGACGCCGGTCCCCCAGCTGATGGGCCTGCGCACCTCCGCCGCCCGTCCGCACCGCCGCAAGGTCCCGCTGCACCGCCTGAACACGGTCCGGGTCTGACCGGCGCGCGTGTCCCCGGCCCCCGCGCATGGGACGCTGAGAGACACCGCCCACGGCCGGGAGACCCCCACCCCCGGCCGGACGACACCGACCACCGGCCGGGAGACCGGCCTCCCGCCCACCGCACCCCGAGGAAACGCGAGCGATGAGTCCCGCCGAAGGCGACCGTGACCCCCAGCGCATCCTGATCGTCGACGACGAGCCGGCCGTACGCGAGGCCCTCCAGCGCAGCCTCGCCTTCGAGGGGTACGACACCGAGGTCGCCGTCGACGGCGCGGACGCCCTGGAGAAGGCCACGGCCTACCAGCCGGACCTGGTCGTGCTGGACATCCAGATGCCGCGCATGGACGGGCTGACCGCGGCCCGCCGCATCCGGGGTGCGGGGGACACCACCCCGATCCTGATGCTCACCGCCCGCGACACGGTCGGCGACCGGGTCACCGGCCTGGACGCGGGCGCCGACGACTACCTGGTCAAGCCGTTCGAGCTGGACGAGCTCTTCGCCCGCATCCGCGCCCTGCTGCGCCGCAGCTCCTACGCGGCGGCGGTGTCCGCCGAGGCCCAGGCGGACGAGGCGCTCACCTTCGCCGACCTGCGCATGGACCTCGCGACCCGGGAGGTCACGCGCGGCGGCCGGCCCGTCGAACTGACCCGCACGGAGTTCACCCTGCTGGAGATGTTCATGGCACATCCGCGTCAGGTGCTCACCCGTGAGCAGATCCTGAAGGCGGTGTGGGGCTTCGACTTCGAGCCCTCCTCCAACTCCCTCGACGTCTACGTCATGTACCTGCGCCGCAAGACCGAGGCCGGCGGCGAGCCGCGGCTGGTGCACACCGTGCGCGGGGTGGGCTACGTCCTGCGGCAGGGCGGCGCCGAGTGAGGCAGCTGACGCGCCGGTACCGGGCGCTGCCGCTGCGCGCGCGACTGGCGATGCTGGTCGCGGCGGCGGTGGCGTTCGCGGTGGCGGCGGTCTCGGTGACCTGCTGGTTCATCGTGGAGCGGAAGCTGTACGACCAGCTCGACGAGGATCTGCAGAAGTCCCTGCGGAACACGACGCAGACGGACCAGTTGCAGTTCACCCTCGACAACTGCACGGACACCCCGCAGGCCAACAGCTTCCTGCTGCGCGACCGGTACTCCCAGCTGGTCACGGAGGACGGCACGGTCTGTCTCTTCGGGGCAGCCTCGGGCAAGATCAAGGTCACTCAGGCCGACAAGACCGAGATCAAGCACTTCGACCCCAGCATCCTCTACTTCCGCAACGGGAGCGACGACGAGGGCAACGAACTGCGGGTGCTCACCAAGCCCGTCGGCCCCACCGCGACCCTGACCGGTGGGCGCGGACCCAACGTCGGCGTGCTCATCGCCGTACCGCTCAAGAGCACGCAGAAGACCCTCAACGACCTCGCCCTGGTCCTCCTCCTCGTCTCCGCCGTCGGAGTCGTCGGCGCCGGTGCCGCGGGCCTCGCCGTGGCGCGGGCCGGGCTGCGCCCCGTCGACAAGCTCACCGAGGCCGTGGAGCACGTGGCCCGCACGGAGGATCTGACCATCCGCATCCCCGTGGAGGACGTCAGCGAGGACGAGGTGGCCCGGCTGTCCCGGTCGTTCAACTCGATGACCGCCTCGCTGGCCAGCTCCCGCGACCTCCAGCAGCAGCTGATCGCGGACGCCGGCCATGAACTGCGTACGCCCCTGACCTCGCTCAGGACGAACATCGAACTGCTCACCCGCAGCGAGGAGACGGGCCGCCCGATCCCGCCCGAGGACCGCAAGGCGCTGCTCGCCTCGGTGAAGGCGCAGATGACCGAACTGGCCGCGCTCATCGGCGATCTCCAGGAGCTGTCCCGCTCCGAGGAGCAGCGCGGCGAGCGCGTCCAGGTGGTCGCCCTCCAGGACACCGTCGAGGCGGCCCTGCGCCGGGCCCGGCTGCGCGGCCCCGAGCTGTCGATCACGGCGGACCTGGAGCCCTGGTTCGTCCGGGCGGAGCCCTCCGCGCTGGAGCGGGCGATCGTCAACGTCCTGGACAACGCGGTGAAGTTCAGCCCCGAGGGCGGCACGGTCGAGGTGCGGCTCAGCGAGGGCGTGCTGACGGTCCGCGATCACGGTCCCGGCATCGCCGAGGACGAACTCCCGCACGTCTTCGACCGGTTCTGGCGCTCGCCCAGCGCCCGTGCCCTGCCGGGCTCGGGCCTCGGCCTGTCCATCGTCGCCCGTACGGTGAAGCAGGCCGGCGGCGAGGTCTCCCTGGCCCCCGCCCAGGGCGGCGGCACGGTGGCGACCGTACGGCTGCCGGGGGCGCCGACCCCGCCGCCGGAGACACCGGCCGGCTGACCCGGCTCTCAGTCCGGGCGGGGCATGGCGCGCAGGCTGGGGGACTGGAAACCGGCCGCCTCCTGACGGACACCTCGACACCTCTTTTCCACAGCTGTGGACAACGGCCGCGGCGCAGCCGCCGGTACGCACCACCGGCAACCGGCGGCCCCGTACGCGCCGTTCGCCTTCGGCGGGGAATCGCCCGCGGCTACGATGACGGCACGTCAGGACGATCGTCGGGGGAGGCACAACGGTGGAGATCGGGCTCGCGGACGCCCTCAAGGCGCTGCGCGACGAACTGGCCCAGGCCACGCAGGAGGCCGAGGGACACGCGGTGCGGCTCCACGTCGAGTCGGTCGACCTGAATCTCCAGGTCGCCGTCACCGACAGCCTGGAGGCCGGCGGCGGAGTGAAGTTCTGGGTCGTGTCGGCGAACGGCAAGGCGACCGGCACGACGGCCGTCACCCACACGATCTCCCTCCGGCTGAAGGCCGAGACGGCCGACGGCGGCCGGGTGCTCACCGGCGCCGACCCCACCGAGCGAGTGCGCCTGACGGACGGCTGACCGGACGAGGTGACCCATGAACCACCTCGACCGCGTCATACAGGTCGTCGGCCGGGACCCCGCTGACAGTGCCGGCCCGTTCTTCGTGGCATCGGGCGTACTGCTCGCCGACGACCTGGCCCTGACCGCCGCTCACGCGGTACAGGAAGCCACCGACGGCGTCCCCGGCGGCGTCCGGTACGAGGTGCGCCCGTCGGCCGGCGCGGGAAAGCCGCTGCGGGTGTCCCGTGTCGTCCCCCACCCCGGCCGCGACCTCGCCCTCCTGGTCCTCGACCCGGACGGGGCCGCCCCGGAGCCGCTCGGTCCGCCCCTGCGCTTCGCCGAACTGCCGCACACGATCGGCCAGATCGAGGTCCACGCCGTCGGGTTCCCCCGGTTCGCCGTGGAGGGCTCCGGGCCCCGCAGCCACCAGATCGACGCGACCGTCCAGCTCGGCTCCGACCGCACCGGCCGCCAGCTCCAGCTCTCCGTCCTCAGCAGCGACCCGCCACCGGCGGCACCGGGCCGCTCCCCGTGGTCCGGGTTCTCGGGCGCGGGCGTCCTCACCAAGGCCGAGGGCCTGCTGGCGGGCATCGTCACCAGCCACCGCCCCTCGGGCGACCGCCGCACCACCACCGCCACCGACCTGACCGGCCTGGACGACCCCGCGTTCCTGGCCGTCCTCGCCGCGCACGGTGTCGACCCCGCCCCGATCCCCGTCCACCCGCCCGCCCCCGGCACCCCGCACTGGCTGCCGCACCCGGTGCGGACCGTGCTCGCCCGGCAGCAGGCCGAGGCGGACGAACTCCCCCACCGCTTCCGCCAGGACCGCCGCCCACGACGGCTCACCGCGGTGTACGTCCGGCAGGTGCTCAACGCCTGGGAGAACAGTCCCGAGGGACCCGGCGGCAGACCGGAGGGCGCCGAGCACCCGGGGCGTGTGGCACAGAGCGCGGGCCCCCCGCGCCGGCTCGCCGACATCCTGGGCGACGAGAGCGGCCACGTCCTCGTGGAGGCCGGTCCGGGCGCGGGCAAGTCCACGCTGCTGCACAGGTGCGCCCTGGAGTACGGCCGTGCCGCCCTCGCGGCCGGCAGCGGCCGGGGCTGCCTGGTGCCGCTCTGGGTCACGGCCGCCGAACTCGCCGACCCGGCCCACTCCCTGGAGGCGGCGGTGGCGGCGGCGACCGGCCTCGACACCGGCACCGGCACGCTGCCCCGGCTGCCCGCCGGCGCGCGCTGGCTCGTTCTCGTCGACGCGCTCGACGAGGTCCACCACCACCGCCGCGACCGCCTCATCCACCGGCTCGCCGACCACGCCGCCCAGGCCGCCGGCCCCCTGCGTCTGCTGGTGACCACACGCCCCGACCCGGAGGCCACGGCGGAGCTGGCCAGGGCCGGTTTCCAGCGCTACCTGCTCGCCCCCTTCGACCGGCACGGTCTGGAGGAGTTCGCCCGCTCCTGGTTCCGGGACGCCGGACCGGGCACCCTCGCCGCCGACTTCCTTCGGCAGATCGACGACAGCGGCCTCGCCGACCTGCTGCGCAACCCCCTGCTGGCGACCGTCACGGCGGTCGTCTTCGAGAACGCGCCCGACCGGCCCCTGCCCGACAACCGCTGGGGCTTGTACGAGCAGTACCGGCTGCATCTGCGCGCCACCAAGGGCAGGCAGGCGGAGCGCATGTGGCGGGAGCTGGAGGACGGGTGCGCCGGCGCGCGGGCGCGGCGCGCCGTGGCGACGCTGCGCGACCGGCTCGACGAGCTGCTCGGCCGTCTCGCCCACGCCCAGCTCACCGAGGACGTCCGCGACCTGCCGGGCGCGGCACACCGCTGGTGGGAGGAGACGGCGACGGACGACGAGGGGCACCGCTTCGGCGCCGTCGCCCCGGTGGACGGCTGGGCGGACGCCATCACGGAAGCCCTGCTGAGCACCGGGCTGTTCGTACGGCAGGGACGGGACCTCGCCTTCCTGCACACGACGTTCGCCGAGCACATGGCGGCGGAGCTGCTCGCGGACGAGCTGCCGGACTCCTTCGATCTGGGGGCGCGGGCCTGGCGCACCGCGATCGTCACGGCGTCCGGCCGGACCGAGCACCCGCAGCGCGACCTGTACCTGACCGCCCTGGTTCACTACTGTCACCGCCACCGGCAGGGCGGCCGGTCCCTGCTGGACTGGCTACAACAGGGCCCGCTGACCGACCAGATGCTGGCCGCCGAGCTGCTCGCGGCGCGGTGTCCGGCCGAGGGGGTGCACTACCGGCACGTGGTCCAGGCGGTGCGACGCGAGCCGGGGCTCGCCTCCCGTGGGCGCGTGTGGGATCTGCTGTCGCGGATGCGGGACCCGCAGGTGCGGGCACTGCTGGATGACACCGCGCACCGGGAGGGCCCCTGGCGGGCCGAGGCCACGTTCGCGCTCGTGGAACACGACGCGGGGAGCGCGGCCCGGGCCCTGGCACACAGCGCGGACAGCGCGGACGCCCGGCTCCTCTGGCTGGCCGGCACCGCCTATGCGCTGGCCGAGGCACATCCGGCGTACAGGGACACGGCCGCGGACGTGCTGCGCACCGTACTGGCCCACCCGCGCGCCGATCTCTGGGACCGGGCGGACACGGCCAACCTGCTCGCCACCCTGGGCGACGAGTACCTGCACGAGGGAGCCGGCGTCCTGGTGGACCTCATCAACGAGGCCCGGCCCGAGGTCCTGGGGTTCGACAAGGCCGTACGCCATCTGCTGGAGATCGGCGGCGGTTACACCGACCAGGTCGCCCGCAGATACGCCCTCCTGGCCGCCGATCCGCTGCTCAGCGACCACCGGCAGCACACATGGGTGGAGAAACTGATCGCGCTGGGCGAGCCCTATTACCCCCTGGCCGCCGAACGGCTCTCCTCGGTCATCCGGGACCCGCTCACCCACACCCTCATGCGGCTGGAGGCCGCCCGGACCCTGGCCGGGCTGGGGCCCCCGTACCGGGAGCGGGCCGCGCAGGCGCTGCGGGGCTTCATCACCGAGGCGGTCAGCGCGCACCACCGTCACGAGGCCGTCGACCAGCTCGCGCGTCTCGGTGCCCCGTTCACGGGGGAAGCCGCGCAGATGCTGTCCGCCATGTCCGCCAACCCCGGCGTCCCGGCATCCTGGCGCGCCAGGAGCGCCGGGCTGCTGACCGGTCTGGGCCCGGAGTACACGGACCAGGCCGAGCGTGCCTGGCGGGCGCTGCTCGACGACCGGGCAGTCGGCCCGGGACTCAAGGCCGAGGCGGCGGCGGGCCTGCGCCGGCTGAAGGAGCGTGCGGCGCAACCCGCGACCGCTCCGCCACCCGGTCAGGCGATCGGCATGCTGGAGCACGCCACGACACGCGTGGCACGCAGGACCCTCGGCAACCGGCGCTCGTCGCCCGCGCTCAGACTGAGTGCGGCCAAAGGGCTGGCAGCCCTGGGAGAACCGCCTTTCGACGCGGAAGCCGCCGAGGCGCTGCTGACCGTACTCATCGACCGGGACAGCCCGCCGGGATCGCAGGCTGATGCCGCGAACGTACTGCTCCAGCTCGGTGAACCCCACCTGGACCACGCCGGGCGGCGGTTGCGCGCACGCTTCGCCGCGGCGGCCGACACGTCTCCGGATCGGTCGGCCGCCGCGCGAGCGCTGCTCGCCCTCGGCCTGCTCGACCCGCGGAAGGACTTCGAGCCACTGTGCGTGCTTCTCGTCGACACACCCGGGGATTCCTTCTCCTGGGAGAAGCTGCACACCCTCCTGCCCGCCCCGGACGAGTCTCCCGTGCCCGAGCTGGTCCGCGTACTGCGGCACACACTCACCGGCGCCGACGCCCGGCGCCGGCACACCGCGGCGGCATCGCTGCGGCTGCTGGGCTGGTCCCACCTGTCCTCGGTCGCCACCGATCTGGACAAGGAGGCGACGGACGCAGCCTCCACCGGCGAGCAACGGCTGAACGCCGCCCGGGCCCTCCTGGCGCTGAACGGGCCGTGCATACCGGTGGACACCGACGTGCTGCGCGCCGTGGCCGCCGATCGCCGCAGCAGTACCGGCGAGCGTCTGCGCGCCGTGGACATCCTGCTCTGCCTCGACCGCGGGTACACCGGTACCGCGGCCAAGCTGCTCTTCTCCGTGGCCAGGCGCCGGACGACCGGCCATGAGGACTTCCTGCTCGCCGTGACCCTGCTGGTGCTGCTCGGTGACCCGCACCTGCACCTGGCCGTGCGTGCCCTTCGCTCAGCCACGGTGCGCTGGCGCCACGGACCGGATGCGGCCCGGACACTGGCCGCTCTCGGCGCACCCTACGACAAGGCCGCGGCGGACTGCGTACGACGGTCGGCCCGCCGCTGGTGGGCCGGCATCGGCCAGCAGTTGGCCAAGGCCTACTTCCTGAGCGAGATGACCGACCACGTCCCGGACGCGGCACGCGTTCTGCGGAGAGTGGTCCGCCGTCCCTGGACTGCCATGTCCCTGCGTGCCCTGGCGGTCACCGAGCTGGCACACCTGCCTGGGCCGTACCGCGCCGTGGCGGCCGACGCCCTCACCTCGGCGCGGTTCACCCGGCTGAGCCCGTCGCAGCGCCGTGTGGAGGTGGCCGGGTGTCTGCTGGGGCTGGGGAAGGAGTACCACTCCCGGGCGGTCGCGGTACTTCTCGGTGTGATCACGAGCCCCTTCACCGAGAGCGTGGCCATGCGCAACGCGGTGGTCAGTCTCTGGCACCTGGGCGAGGAGTACCGCGAGCCGACCCTGCGGGCGCTGCGCACCGCGTCCGCACGGCGCGGACTGTTCCGGTCCCGTTGGTTCGAGCGGCAGGAGGCGGCCGAGATGCTGGCCGCCCTCGGGGCGCCGCCTCCCGCCGCCTCCACCGGTCCTGCCGGTCCTACCGCACGACCGTGATCCGGTCCGTCTTCGGCGGTGCGATCGGGGACGTGGCCGACGAGTTGGCCGTCAGGTACGTCTCCAGGGCCGTCAGATCGTCCGCGCCGACCAGGTCGCCGGTGCCCTGAGCCAGCGTGGGGAAGCCGTCGCCGCCGCCCGCGAGGAAGCTGTTGGTGGCGACCCGGTAGGTGGCCGACGGGTCGATCGGGGCGCCGTTCAGGCGGATGGAACCGGTGACCACGCGGTCCGCGCCGGACTTGGTGAGGTCCAGGGTGTAGGTGAGGCCGGCGGACGGCTGGAGGATCTTCGGGGCCGCCGCGTTGGCGCCGCTGACCTGCTCCTTGAGGACCTGGATCAGCTGGGCGCCGGTGAAGTCCTGGAGGTTCACGGTGTTGGCGAACGGCTGGACCGTGAAGCCCTCGGCGTAGGTGACCACACCGTCGCCCTCGGCGCCCTTGGCCGCGTAGGTGAGGCCGGCCCGGACCCCGCCCGGGTTCATCAGCGCGAGGCTGGTCCTCGGGTCCAGTTCCCGGCCGTGGGCGAGCTGCGCGTCGGCGATCAGGTCGCCCATCGGGGACTCGGTGCCGGTGTTGTTGATGTCGGCGGAGATCCAGCCGATGGGGCGGTTTCCGATCGGGGCGGCCAGGGTGTTCCAGCGCGAGATCAGGTCGGTCATGTCCGGCGCCTTGGGGACGTCCCGGGTGACCACGTGGTTCGCGGACTTCACCGCCGTACGCGCGATGTCGCCGGTGCGGCGGTCGTACGTCAGCGTGGTGTCGGTGTAGAGGCGGCCGAACGAGGACGCCGAGGTGACCATGCGGGGGCGGCCGGACGGGTCCGGGACCGTGCAGACGTACGCCTGGTGGGTGTGGCCGGTGACCAGGGCGTCCACCGCCGGGGTCACGCTCTTGGCGATGTCCACGATCGGGCCGGAGATGCCGCTGCCCGCGCCCGGGGAGTCGCAGTCGTAGTTGTAGGAGCCGGAGGCCGGGTAGCCGCCCTCGTGGATCAGGGCCACGATCGACTGCACGCCCTGGCGCTGGAGCACCTTGGCGTACTTGTTGATGGTCTCGGCCTCGTCCTTGAAGGTCAGGCCCTTGACGCCGTCGGCGGAGACGATGCCCGGGGTGCCCTCCAGCGTGACCCCGATGAAGCCGATCCTGACGTCCTTCTTCTTCCAGACCCAGTACGGCTTGAGGACCGGCCTGCCGGTCTTGTCGTCCAGGACGTTCGCGGCCAGGTACGGGAAGTCCGCGCCCTCGAACTCCTGGTCGGTGTAGCAGCCGTCCTTCGGGTGGCAGCCGCCGTTCTGCAGGCGGGCCAGTTCCCGCGCGCCCTCGTCGAACTCGTGGTTGCCGACCGAGGTGACGTCCAGGTCCAGCTTGTTCAGCGCCTCGACGGTGGGCTCGTCGTGGAAGAGGCCCGACAGCAGCGGGGAGGCGCCGACCAGGTCGCCGCCGGCCGCGGTGATCGAGTACGGGTGGCCCGTGCGGGCCTGACGGAGGTGGGTCGCGAGGTACTCGACACCGCCCGCGTCGACCGTCTTCGTCGTGCCGTCCGGCTGGAGTTCGGTGACCCGGCCGGAGGAGCCGGACGGGGGTTCCAGGTTGCCGTGCAGGTCGTTGAAGGAGAGCAGCTGGACGTCCTCGTAGCGGCCCGGACGGTGCTGGCTCTCGTGCGCGTCCGCCGGGAGCGCGGCGGTCAGCGCCGCGGCCGTGGCGAGAGAGGCTGCGCTCGCGAGAAGGGCGTACGTACGACGTCTGGTGCGCCGGGGCGCGGCTGGCATGGGACCCCCCTGTGGGTCGGCTGTGGTGGCTCGGCGCAGCCTAAAGTCAACGCGCGTAGCACGACAGGGGGTTCATGGTTACATCCTGGTTTCCCTTTGCCGATGCCTTTACCGGTGCTCCCGCCGTGGCCGATGTGCCGGGAATTCGCCCCGGCCGCCCCGTACCCTCATACGCATGAGCAGCGACGACACCGTACGGGGTTTCCCCGCCCGCTCCATCGAGACCTACTCCGCGCTCACTCCCGACCGGGCCGAGGCCGTGCTGCGCCTGCTCGGCGAGGCCGCCCGGGTCGACGGGCAGCAGCCGGTGTCCGAGCAGGGCCGGCTGCAACTGCGCGGCGGAGCCCGCGAGGGCGTCTCGCATCTGCTGCTGACCGTCGACGGCGAACTCGTCGGCTACGCCCAGCTGGAGGACACCGACCCGGTGGAGGCGCCGGCCGCCGAACTGGTCGTGCATCCCGCGCACCGCGGGCACGGCCACGGCCGGGCGCTCGGCTCGGCCCTGCTCGCCGCCTCCGGCAAGCGGCTGCGGGTGTGGGCGCACGGCGGGCATCCCGCCGCGCGGCACCTCGCCCAGGTGCTCGGGCTGACGCTGTTCCGCGAACTGCGCCAGATGCGGCGGTCGTTGACCGACCTGGAACTGCCCGAGCCGGTGCTCCCGGAGGGCGTGACCGTGCGCGCCTTCGTGCCCGGCAAGGACGACGCGGCCTGGCTCGCCGTGAACGCCGCCGCCTTCGCCCACCACCCGGAGCAGGGCTCGCTGACCCAGCGGGACCTGGACGACCGCAAGGCCGAGCCGTGGTTCGACCCGGCCGGGTTCTTCCTCGCCGAGCGGCGCGGCGAGCTGATCGGCTTCCACTGGACGAAGGTGCACGCCGAGGAGGGGCTGGGCGAGGTGTACGTCCTCGGGGTCCGGCCCGGTGAACAGGGCGGCGGTCTCGGCAAGGCCCTCACCACGATCGGGCTGCGCCACCTGGCCGCCCAGCAGCTGCCGACCGCGATGCTCTACGTCGACGCCGACAACAAGGCGGCGGTGTCGGTGTACGAGCGCCTGGGCTTCACGGTCCACGAGACGGACCTGATGTACCGCACGGAAACCTGACATCTCCGCACGAGAGGGGCGGCCGTCTTGACGGCCGCCCCTCTTTTGCACCACCCTTCCACTACTCAATTAGTGAAAGGGTGGTTGTACCCGATGGTCGAGTACCGCATCGACCGGCACAGCGGCGTGGCCACCTACGTGCAGATCGTCCAGCAGACCAAACAGGCCCTCCGTCTGGGCCTGCTGCGGCCGGGCGACCGGCTGCCCACCGCCCGCGAGGTGGTGGAGGCCACCGCCATCAACCCCAACACCGTCCTGAAGGCGTACCGCGAACTGGAACGCGAAGGCCTGGTGGAGGCGCGGCGCGGCCTCGGCACCTTCGTCCGGCGGTCCCTGGGCACCACCCCCGCCGACTCGCCGCTGCGCGGCGAGCTGGAGGAGTGGGCGGACCGCGCCCGCGCCGCCGGGCTGGAGCGGGACGACGTGGCCGCACTCTTCACCGCCGTACTCGACACGCACTTCCAGGGAGACCCGACATGAGCAGCGACACGGCGTTGACGGAGACGCACCGGACCGGCGTTTTCGCATCCGGGAACCCCTTCGGGCCGCTCCCCGCTATCCCGCACGTCATGTCGCCGTAACCATTGATTCAGCCAGGCTTGCGACGCTCGGCCAATGAAGCCCGCCGTGCCAGAGCCTTCGCCGCCCCCCGAGGGGCCCGCGGGGAACGGGGCCGTCACGCTCCCGCCCGCACGTTCCGACGCGCTTGTGTCACCCGTTGCGCGGAAGAATGGGTTCATGAGTCAGCAAGACACCCAGGCAGAGGTACAGCACCCCCAGCCCTCCGTGGGCTCCATCGCCGCGCACCGCCAGCACGCCGTGGCCGCCGTGGTCTCCGACCTGGAACCCGATCTCGACGCGGGCCTCGACACCTACGAGGAGGCGCCGACCGACGGCGCGCCCCTGCCCCAGGGTCGTTTCCTCGACCGGGAGCGCAGCTGGCTCGCCTTCAACGAGCGCGTCCTGGAGCTGGCCGAGGACCCGAACACGCCGTTGCTGGAGCGCGCGAACTTCCTCGCGATCTTCGCCAGCAACCTGGACGAGTTCTTCATGGTCCGGGTGGCCGGTCTGAAGCGCCGTATCGCCACCGGCGTCGCCACCCGCTCCGCCTCCGGCCTCCAGCCGCGCGAGGTACTGGAGATGATCTGGGCCCGCTCCCGCGAGCTGATGGCCCGGCACGCCGCCTGCTACCACGAGGACGTCGCCCCCGCGCTCGCGGACGAGGGCATCCACCTGGTCCGCTGGTCGGAGCTGACCGACAAGGAGCAGGCCCGGCTCTTCACGCTCTTCCGGCACCAGATCTTCCCGGTCCTCACGCCGCTGGCCGTCGACCCCGCGCACCCCTTCCCGTACATCTCCGGCCTCTCCCTGAACCTGGCCGTCGTGGTACGGAACCCGGTCAGCGGCCACAAGCACTTCGCGCGCGTGAAGGTGCCGCCGCTGCTGTCCCGCTTCCTGGAGGCCTCCCCCGGCCGGTACGTCCCCATCGAGGACGTCATCGCGGCCCCCAACCACCTGGAAGAGCTGTTCCCGGGCATGGAGATCCTTGAGCACCACGCCTTCCGGATCACCCGCAACGAGGACCTGGAGGTCGAGGAGGACGACGCCGAGAACCTCCTCCAGGCCCTGGAGAAGGAACTCATGCGGCGCCGCTTCGGCCCGCCGGTGCGCCTGGAGGTCGAGGAGTCCATCGACCGCGAGGTGCTGGACCTGCTGGTGCGCGAGCTGAAGATCTCCGAGGCGGAGGTGTACCCGCTGCCCGGCCCGCTGGACCTCACCGGCCTCTTCCGCATCCACAGCCTCGACCGGCCGGAGCTGAAGTACCCGAAGTTCGTCGCCGGCACCCACCGCGACCTCGCCGAGGTCGAGTCGGCGTCCGCGCCCGACATCTTCGCGGCGCTGCGCGCCCGGGACGTGCTCCTGCACCACCCGTACGACAGCTTCTCCACCTCCGTGCAGGCGTTCCTGGAGCAGGCGGCGGCCGACCCGGACGTCCTCGCCATCAAGCAGACCCTGTACCGCACCTCCGGCGACTCCCCGATAGTCGACGCGCTCATCGACGCCGCCGAGTCCGGCAAGCAGGTCCTCGTCCTGGTCGAGATCAAGGCCCGCTTCGACGAGCACGCCAACATCAAGTGGGCGCGCAAGCTGGAGGAGGCCGGCTGCCACGTCGTCTACGGCCTGGTCGGCCTGAAGACGCACTGCAAGCTGTCGCTGGTGGTCCGCCAGGAGGGCGACACCCTGCGCCGCTACAGCCACGTCGGCACCGGCAACTACCACCCGAAGACGGCCCGCCTGTACGAGGACCTCGGTCTGCTCACCGCCGACCCGCAGGTCGGCGCGGACCTCTCCGACCTCTTCAACCGGCTGTCCGGCTACTCGCGCCGCGAGACCTACCGCCGCTTGCTGGTCGCGCCCAAGTCCCTGCGGGACGGCCTGATCTCGCGGATCGACAAGGAGGTCCAGCACCACCGTGCGGGCCGTCCGGCCTTCGTCCGGATCAAGGTCAACTCGATGGTGGACGAGGCGGTCATCGACGCCCTCTACCGGGCCTCCCAGGCGGGCGTGCCGGTCGACGTCTGGGTGCGGGGCATCTGCGCCGTCCGCCCGGGCGTCACGGGCCTGTCGGAGAACATACGGGTCCGCTCGATCCTCGGCCGCTTCCTCGAACACTCCCGGGTGTTCGCCTTCGGCAACGGCGGCGAACCCGAGGTGTGGATCGGCAGCGCCGACATGATGCACCGCAACCTCGACCGCCGGATAGAGGCCCTGGTCCGGGTGGTCGACCCCGGCCACCGCGCAGCCCTCAACCGGCTGCTGGACACCGGCATGTCCGACAGCACCGCCTCCTGGCACCTCGGCCCGGACGGCGAGTGGACGCGGCACGCGACCGACACGGACGGCCAGCCCCTGCGCAACGTCCAGGAGATGCTCATAGACGCCCGGAGGCGCCGGCGTGGCACAGCAACACCTTGACCCGACGGACCCCACGGCCGCGGCGGTGACGGGGGACGCCCTCGCGGGCTACCTGCGCGCCCAGGCCACGGAGTTCCTCCGCGCCCTGCGCCTGCACCGGGAGACGGGCGGGGGCACGGCGAACGGCGCGGAGGAGTTCGACGCGGCCCGCCTCCTGCGCCGCTCGGCCCGCCGCATCAGCGCCAGCCTGCACACCTTCCGCCCGCTCCTGGACCCCGACTGGTCGGAGGAGATGCGCCCGGAACTGGCCTGGCTGTCCGGCACGCTGGGCCTGGAACACGCCTACGAGGCCCGCCTGGAACGCCTGTTGCTGGCGTTGCACCGGCTGTCGGGAGCGGCCGTCCTGCCCGCACAGGCGGCGGACGTCGCCGTGGCCGCGGGCGGCCGAGCGGGCCCGGGCGACACGGCAGCCGCCGTAGCCGCGGGCGGTCGTGCCGCTGGGGCGGCACGGGTGGGCGCAGCGGCACGCATCGGCACCGGTGGCCCGGCCGGCGCGACGGCGACGACAGAGCGCGGCAACCTCACCGTAGGCGCGGCGAAGGCAGGCGCCCTGCTCGAACGCCAGCTCACCCTCGCCCGGACAAGGGCCCACTCCACGGCGCTCCAGGCCCTCGGCTCCTCCCGCTTCCACGCCGTGGCCGACAAGGTCGCCGTACTCGCCAGCGAGGTCCCCCTCACCCCCACCGCCCCCACCACCGCCCTGCGCCCCCTCGCCGCCGCGGCCGAGGAGCGCCTCTCGGACGCCGTCACCGCGCTCCCCCTGGTCACCGCCGGCCACCCCTACAACGCCGAGGCCCTGGTCCACGGTCTGGCCCCGGACCCGTCACCGCACCCCCAGGACGGCCCCTGGCACCAGGTACGCCTGCTGCTGCGCCTGCACCGGTACGCCCGCGAGGTGCTGCACGGCGGCAACGCCCCGGTGGACGTACGGCTGCTGACGGCGGGCCAGGCGCTGAACCGGCACCGGGACGCCTCGGAGGCGGCGGCCGCGGCGGCGCAGGCGGCCCGCACTCCCCGGATCACCCCGGCGACGGCGTACGCGCTCGGTGTCCTCCACGCCGACCAGCGGCACGAGGTGGAGGCGGCCCGGTTCGCGTTCCAGCAGGCGTGGCAGAAGCAGACCGTCCACGCGCCCTGACCCCCCGAGGAGGCGGTGTGAACGACACCGTGGTCCAGGCGGCCGGCTGTGTGCTGTGGCGCCGCTCCCCGGTCTCCGGCGACCTGGAGATCTGTCTGGTCCACCGGCCGAAGTACGACGACTGGTCCCACCCCAAGGGCAAGCTGAAGCAGGGGGAGGACCCGCTCGCCGGCGCCCTGCGCGAGGTCGCGGAGGAGACCGGGTGCACGGCCGAGCCGGGCGGCGAGCTGCCGACCCTGCGCTATACGGCCAACGGCCGCCCGAAGCGGGTGCGGTACTGGGCCGCGGAGGCGGTTTCCGGCCACTTAACGCCGAACGACGAGGTGGACCGCATCCTGTGGCTGGCCCCGACGGCGGCCCGCGACCGGCTGACCCAGCCGCGCGACGGGGACCTGGTGGACGCGCTCCTGCGGGCCCTGGAGCGCCGGTGACGGCTCACAGGCCCGTCGTGTGCCCCTCCGCGTCCGTGCGGGCCTGGCTGCGGGCCCGGCGGGCGGGGCCGCGCCAGCCGCAGCTGCATCTGGCCACGCAGAAGGGTCCCTGCTCGGTAGTCGTCGTGAGATGTTCCTGCCCGGACCGGGCGCGTTCCGGCCCGTTCTCCGGTACCGCGGTGACTGCCACGCCGCCAACGGTACCCAGCACCGGCTGAAGAGTCGGTCTCGCTCCCGTCGGCCTCGGTCCCGCTTCCGTCGGCCCGGCGCGGCCCCGCCGCCGCTCCCGGCGGCGCGTGACGGCACCCCCCACCCGTCGTTATCCGGACGACAGGGGGCCCGTGACGGAGACACCGGCTGGGGGTAGGCAGGCGATGGATCGGCGGCAGCACAGGCGCGCGGGCGGGACGGTCGTCGCGGTGGGCGTCCTCCTCGCCCTCGGCACGGGCGCCACGGGCTGTTCGGGCAGCGGGGCCGCCGCCGAGGACGTCAAGGGCGCGGGCGACCCCGTCACCACCCTGCACCGGGCCGCCGACGCGCTGCGGGACGCGGGCAGTTCCAAGGCCGGCACCTCGATGGAGATGGCCACGGGCGGCACCCGGGTCACCATCCGCGGCAAGGGGGTCTACGACTACCGGCGCCGCCTCGGCCGGCTCACGGTGGTGCTGCCCGAGGACCCCACGGGCACCTCCGAACACCGGCCCATCACCGAACTCCTCACCCCCGGCGCGCTGTTCATGAAGAACCGGGGTGCGGGCGTACCCGCCGACAAGTGGGTGCGGGTGGAGACCGCGACGCTGTCCGACGGCAATCTGGTCACCGGCGGCGCGACCGACCCGTACGCGGCGGCCGAGGTGCTGCGCGGGACGCGGGAGGCGGTCTTCGTCGGCCGGACCGAGGTCGCCGGGACGGCGGTGCGGCACTACCGGGGCACCGCCGACCTGCGCCGCGCGGCCCGGTACGCCTCCGCCGCGGACAGGGCGGCCCTGGCCGCGGCGGCGAAAGGGTTCGCCACGGCCGAGGTGCCGTTCGACGCGTACCTGGACGACCAGGGCCGCATCCGCAAGCTGCGGCAGCGCTTCAGCTTCGTCAACGGCCGCCAGAAGGCCACCGTGGCGGTCGCCTCGACCCTGCTGCTGTACGACTTCGGCGCCCCCGCCGACGTCCGGCTGCCGGCCCCGGCGGACATCTACGCGGGCCGGATCGCCCAGGAGGCCGGCACCGGCGGCGGGGCCTGAAACCGGCCAGTCACTAGTCCGGGACGCCACCCCGTAAGTAGCCCGTCCGTGCCATGCGCGGTGTGTAGGGCGCTGCCTACTCTAGGGAGCGGTGACGACTGGGAAGAGGTGAGGCGGGTGGCTGCGGTCGGCGGCACGGCGGTTCAGGACCACGTGGCCCTCGCCGAGATCGAGCTGTGCGGAGAGCTGATCATCGCGGCCTCGGCGGCCGAGGACCGGCTCAGCCTGGAGAGCATCGACGAGGTGCTGCGGGTGGCCGAGGAGCGGAACGCGGCCTGAGCGGCTCAGCTGCGCAGCAGCCGGCCGATCGCCTTCGTCGCCTCGTCCACCTTGGCGTCGATATCGTCACCGCCCTTGAGGGCCGCGTCCGCGACGCAGTGCCGCAGGTGCTCCTCCAGCAGCTGGAGCGCGAAGGACTGCAGGGCCTTCGTGGAGGCGGAGACCTGCGTGAGTATGTCGATGCAGTACGTGTCCTCCTCCACCATCCGCTGCAGGCCGCGGATCTGGCCCTCGATCCGGCGCAGCCGCTTGAGGTGCTCGTCCTTCTGCTTGTGGTAGCCGTGCGTGGCGCCGGCCTCGGTCGTCGTCGTCATCGCGGGCCTCCGTCTCGGGACGAGCAGGGGACAAAAAGGACACATACCCCTACTGGGTATATGGTAACGAACTTTCCGGGGTAGAGGGCCCTTCGTACGCCCCCGTGCTGATCACGCTGCTCGATGGGCGACACTGGGATACGGCCCATTAGCCGTGGCCGGATGATGCGCCTAGCATCAGCCTGACCGAAACCGAAGCACCCCGAGGACCCCACGTGCGCTTTCGTCTGACCCCCAGGGAGACGAGCTTCTACGACATGTTCGCCGCGTCCGCGGACAACATCGTCACCGGCTCGAAACTCCTGATGGAACTGCTCGGGGCGGACTCCTCCGCCCGGGCCGAGATCGCAGAGCGTATGCGGGCCGCGGAACACGCAGGTGACGACGCCACGCACGCGATCTTCCACCAGCTGAACTCCTCGTTCATCACGCCGTTCGACCGGGAGGACATCTACGCCCTCGCCGGTTCCCTGGACGACATCATGGACTTCATGGAGGAGGCCGTCGACCTGGTCGTCCTCTACAACGTCGAGGAACTGCCGAAGGGCGTCGAGCAGCAGATCGAGGTCCTGGCCAGGGCCGCGGAGCTGACGGCGGAGGCCATGCCGAACCTCCGCACCATGGACAACCTCACCGAGTACTGGATCGAGGTCAACCGGCTGGAGAACCAGGCCGACCAGATCCACCGCAAGCTGCTCGCCCACCTCTTCAACGGCAAGTACGACGCGATCGAGGTGCTGAAGCTCAAGCAGATCGTGGACGTCCTGGAAGAGGCGGCGGACGCGTTCGAGCACGTGGCGAACACGGTGGAGACCATCGCCGTCAAGGAGTCCTGAGGCGTCGATGGACACCTTCGCCCTGGTCGCGACCATCGCGGTCGCGCTCTTCTTCACGTACACGAACGGTTTCCACGACTCGGCGAACGCGATCGCCACGTCGGTGTCGACGCGGGCGCTGACCCCGCGGGCGGCCCTCGCCATGGCGGCCGTGATGAACCTCGCCGGTGCCTTCCTGGGCTCCGGCGTCGCCAAGACGGTCAGCGAGGGCCTGATCGAGACGCCCCGGGGCTCGACCGGCATGGGCATCCTCTTCGCGGCCCTGCTCGGCGCGATCGTCTGGAACCTGGTCACCTGGTACTTCGGCCTGCCGTCCTCCTCCTCGCACGCCCTGTTCGGCGGCCTGGTGGGCGCGGCGCTGGCGGGCGGTACGACGGTGATCTGGCACGGGGTCGTCGACAAGGTCATCATCCCGATGTTCGTGTCCCCGGTCGTGGGCCTGATCGTCGGCTACCTGGTCATGACGGCAATCCTGTGGATCTTCCGCCGGGCCAACCCGCACAAGGCCAAGCGCGGCTTCCGCATAGCCCAGACGGTCTCGGCGGCCGGCATGGCCCTGGGCCACGGCCTCCAGGACGCCCAGAAGACGATGGGTGTCGTCGTCATGGCACTGGTGATTTCCGGCCACGAGACGTACGGCGACCCAATCCCGGTCTGGGTGAAGATCGTCTGCGCGATCATGCTGTCCCTCGGCACCTACGCGGGCGGCTGGCGGATCATGCGTACGCTGGGCCGCAAGATCATCGAGCTGGACCCGCCGCAGGGCTTCGCCGCCGAGACGACCGGCGCCTCGATCATGTTCACCACGGCGTTCCTCTTCAAGGCGCCGATCTCCACGACCCACGTCATCACCTCGGCCATCATGGGCGTGGGCGCGACCAAGCGCGTCAACGCCGTCCGCTGGGGCGTGGCCAAGAACATCATCCTGGGCTGGTTCATCACGATGCCGGCAGCGGCCCTGGTAGCCGCCCTGGCCTTCGGGCTGGTCAAGCTGGTGGCGCTGTAGCCGGGCCCCACGCCTTCCAGCCGCAGTGGGCCCGCCCCGGGAGCCAGGGGCGGGCCCTTTGCGTCCTCGCGGTGGCACCGCCATGCAGCACCGCGAGGGGATCGGGGGATCAGCCGAAGCGGCCGGAGATGTAGTCCTCCGTGGCCTGGACCGACGGGTTGGAGAAGATCCGCTCCGTGTCGTCGATCTCGATCAGCCGGCCGGGCTGTCCGACCGCCGCGAGGTTGAAGAACGCCGTACGGTCCGAGACACGCGCCGCCTGCTGCATGTTGTGCGTCACGATGACGATCGTGAACCGCTCCTTCAGCTCACCGATCAGGTCCTCGATGGCGAGGGTGGAGATCGGGTCCAGGGCGGAGCAGGGCTCGTCCATGAGGAGCACCTTCGGCTCGACCGCGATGGCGCGGGCGATGCACAGGCGCTGCTGCTGACCACCGGACAGGCCGGAGCCCGGCTTGTTCAGGCGGTCCTTCACCTCGTTCCAGAGGTTCGCGCCCTTGAGGGACTTCTCGACGATGTCGTTCAGTTCCGACTTCTTGTAGTTGCCGTTCAGCCGCAGGCCCGCCGCCACGTTGTCGAAGATCGACATCGTGGGGAACGGGTTCGGGCGCTGGAAGACCATGCCCACCTCACGGCGGACGGACACCGGGTCGACCCCGGTGCCGTACAGGTCCTCGTCGTCCAGGAGCACCTTGCCCTCGACGCGCCCGCCGGGGGTGACCTCGTGCATACGGTTCAGCGTGCGCAGGAACGTCGACTTGCCGCAGCCGGAGGGGCCGATGAACGCCGTCACCGACCGCGGCTCCACGGTCATCGAGATGTCCTCGATCGCCTTGTGGGAGCCGTAGAAGGCGGTGAGGCCGCTTACGTCGATTCGCTTGGCCATGTCTGCTTCACTTCCAGGGATTCAAGCTCGGTCGCTGTGGGGCTCCGCCCGGCGGAGCCGGAGATAGTCGCCTCAGCGACCGGTCCTGGGGGCCTTCCAGCGGGCGATGCCGCGGGCCACCAGATTGAGGATCATCACGAAGGCGATCAGCGTGAGGGACGCCGCCCACGCGCGGTCGTACGCCGCACCGGAGCCGGCGCTGTTGGCGAACTGCTGGTAGATGTACAGCGGCAGCGACGCCTGCGCGCCCTCGAAGGGGTTGTTGTTGATGAACGGGTTGCCGAACACCAGCAGCAGCACCGGCGCGGTCTCACCGGCGATACGGGCGACCGCCAGCATGATGCCGGTGGTGATACCGCCGATGGAGGTCGGCAGGACCACCTTCAGGATGGTCCGCCACTTGGGCACGCCGAGCGCCAGGGACGCCTCGCGCAGCTCGTTCGGGACGAGCTTGAGCATCTCCTCGGTGGAGCGGACGACGACCGGCATCATCAGGATGGCCAGGGCCAGCGAACCGGCGAAGCCGAACGGCTGCATCTCGAAGATGAGCATCAGGCTGAGGATGAACAGGCCCGCGACGATCGACGGGATGCCCGTCATGACGTCGACGAAGAACGTGACGGCCTTGGCGAGCCGGCCCCGGCCGTACTCGACCAGGTAGATCGCGGTGAGCACGCCGATCGGGGCGCCGATGAGGGTGGCGAGGCCGACCTGCTCCAGGCTGCCGATGATGGCGTGGTAGATGCCGCCGCCGGGCTCGGTGTCGGCGACGACCCCCATCGAGTGGGTCAGGAAGTAGACGTCGAGGACCTTCACACCGCGCGCGACGGTCACCCAGATCAGGGAGACCAGCGGCACCACGGCGAGCAGGAAGGCCACCCAGACGAGGCTGGTGGCGACGCGGTCCTTGGCCTGGCGGCGGCCCTCGACGCGCGCGGCGATCCCGAACGTGCCGAGGACGAAGAGGACGGCGGCGATCAGACCCCACTGGATCTTGCTGTCCAGGCCGGCGGCCAGGCTGATGCCGATGCCCAGGGCGAGGGAGCCGGCGGCGATGGCCCACGGCGTCCACCGGGGCAGGCTGGCGGCGCGCAGCGTGCTGGGCCGCTTGTCGGTGACGGCTGCGGTGCTCATGCGTTGGCCCCCGAGTACTCCGCGCGACGGGCGATGATCAGCCGGGCCGCGCCGTTGACCAGCAGGGTGATGACGAACAGGACCAGCCCGGAGGCGATGAGCGCGTCCCGGCCGAACTCGTTCGCCTCGCTGAACTTGCTGGCGATGTTCTGGGCGAAGGTGCCGCCGCCCGGGTTGAGCAGGCTGGCCTGGATGTCGAAGGACGGCGAGAGCACGGTGGCGACGGCCATCGTCTCGCCGAGCGCACGGCCGAGGCCGAGCATGGAGGCGGAGATCACGCCGGAGCGGCCGAAGGGCAGCACGGACATGCGGATGACCTCCCAGCGCGTGGCGCCGAGGGCCAGGGCCGCCTCCTCGTGCATCTGCGGGACCTGCCGGAAGACCTCACGGCTGACGTTGGTGATGATCGGCAGGATCATGATCGCGAGCAGGACGCCGACGGTGAGCATCGAGCGCGGCGCGCCCTGGTCCCAGGAGAAGACGCCGGTCCAGCCGAAGAAGTCGTCGAGCCAGCCGAACAGGCCGTTCATGTGCGGGACGAGTACGAGGGCGCCCCACAGGCCGTACACGATGGACGGCACGGCGGCGAGCAGGTCGATGACGTAGGCGACCGGGCCGGACATGCGGCGCGGGGCGTAGTGCGTGATGAACAGCGCGATGGCGACCGCGACCGGGACCGCGACGACCATGGCGACGACCGAGGAGACGATCGTGCCGAAGACGAGGACCGCGATGCCGAACTTCGGTTCGAGGACGTTGGTGTTCCACTCGAACGTGGTCAGGAAGTTCGCGTGGTCCTTGCTGATCGCGAGGGCGGCGCGGTAGGTGAGGAAGACCGCGATGGCGGCCATGATCGCCAGCAGCAGGATGCCGGAGCCCCGGGACAGGCCGAGGAAGATGCGGTCACCGGGGCGGGTGGCGCCACGGGCCGCGCGCTTGTGCTCGGCGACCGTGGGCTGGGAGGCAGGGGGAGGTACGTCGGTTGTCGTCGATATGTCCATCGGGTTCTCCGGTCTGCGGAGCCGTACCCGCGAGGGGGCGGCGGCTCATGGCGGCGGTGCACCGGACGGTGCGGCCCGGCCCTGTCGGGTACCGGGCCGCACTCTCGGATCAGGTCAGCTCAGGCCCTCGATGGTCGTGCGGACCTTGGAGATGATGTCGGCGGGCACGGGCGCGTAGCCGATGCCCGGGAGGATCTTCTGGCCGTCCTCGCTGGCGATGTAGCGCAGGAAGGCCTTGGTGGCGGGCAGGGTGTCCGCCTTGTTGCCCTTGTCGCACACGATCTCGTAGGTGACCAGGGTGATCGGGTAGGCGCCCTCGGCCTTGGTCTTGTAGTCCAGCTTCAGCGAGAGGTCCTTGCCGGTGCCGACGACCTGCGCGGCGGCGATGTCGGCGGTGGCGCTCTCGGAGCTGGGCGCGACCGGCTTGCTGGCGCCGGTGTCGATGGACACGGCCTTGAGGCCGTCCTTGACGTAGGACAGCTCGAAGTAGCCGATGGCGCCGGAGGTCTGCTTCACCTGCTGCGCCACACCCGCGGACTGCGGAGCGGACTGACCGCCCTTGGCCTGCCAGGCCTTGCCGCCGGAGTACTTCCAGTTGTCCGGGGTGGTGGCGATCAGGTACTTGGTGAAGTTGTCCGTGGTGCCGGACTCGTCCGAGCGGTGGAACGCCTGGATCTTCAGGTCGGGGAGCTTCGCGCCCTTGTTCAGGGCGGCGATCGCCGGGTCGTTCCACTTGGTGATCTTGCTGTCGAAGATCTTGGCGAGGGTCGGGGCGTCCAGGACCAGGTTGTCGACACCCGGGACGTTGTAACCGATGGCGATCGGGCCGCCGACCATCGGCAGGTCGATGCCCTGGCCGCCCTTGCAGACCTGCTTGGAGGCGGTGACCTCTTCGGGCTTCAGCGCCGAGTCGGAACCGGCGAAGGCGACCTGGCCCTGCGTGAACGCGGTGACACCGGCACCGGAGCCGCCGCCCTTGTAGTTGATCTGCACGCCGCAGGCCTGGGAGAAGTTCTTCACCCAGGCGTCGATCGCGTTCTTCTGCGCGGAGGAGCCGTCTGCGAGCAGCTGACCCTTGGCGTCGTCGCACTTGACCGAGCCGGCGCCGGCGGACGTGGACGGGTTGCCCGACGCACCGCCACCGCCGCCGTTGTCGTCGGAGCCGCACGCCGTCAGGGCCAGGGCGCCGGTGACGGCGACAGCACCGAGAGAAAGGGCGCGCAGCCGGTTCTTGCGCTGAAGCTTCACTTTCGGGAGTTCCTTCCAGGAGCCGCCGCTGTCGGCGGCGCGCGAGGTCATAGAGGTGCGTGAGCGCGTTTCATGGCCGCACTCAGCACCCGGTAAGGCCGAAATTAGGCAGATCAGGTGAAGCCGCCGATGGCCGGAAGTGAACGAGGGGTGAACCCCTGCCGTCAGCCCGGTGAGGTCACGGAATGCTCACGGGGAGAGCACGCGAAGGTTCCGACGACCGGGTTGCGCGAACATGTCTTCGATGTACGTCACCCGGTCGGGGGAACCCCTCGGCGCGGCGCGTCGTCTCGTTCCACGACAGCCGAGGAAAGGCGACGGACATGGAACGGCGTACGTTCATCTCGGGCGGCGCGGCCGCCCTCGCGACGACCGCACTGACCGCGTGCGGTGCGGGCGGAGGCTCGTCCGCCCCCGCGGCGGACCACCCCGGTACGCCGTCGCGCTCCTCCTCGCTCCCGGCCCTGAAGACCACGAGCGCGACCGCCGCGGCGAACTGGGCGGCCCTCGCCCGTGACCTGGACGGCACCCTGGTGCGGCCCGGCGAGGCGAGCTGGAAGACCGCCCACCAGTTGTACAACACCCGCTTCGACGGGCTGAAGCCCGCAGCGGTGGCCTATGTCGCGCACCCCGCCGACATCCGCACCACCCTCGCCTACGCCCACGCGCACGGCGTGAAGGTCTCCATCCGCAACGGCGGCCACTCCTACGCCGGCTACTCCTCCGGCGACAACCGGCTGATCGTCGACGTGTCCCGGCTGAACCGGGTCCGGGCGAGCGGCGGCCAGGCCGTCGTCGGCGCCGGCGCCAAGCTGATCGACGTCTACCGCGCGCTGGCCGCGAAGGGCGTGACCATACCGGCGGGCTCCTGCCCCACCGTCGGCGTCTCCGGCCTGGTGCTCGGCGGCGGCCACGGCGTCGCCTCCCGCGCCTACGGCCTGACCTGCGACAGCCTCACCCAGGCCACCCTGATCACCGCGGACGGCACACAGCTCACGGCGAACGCGAGTACCGACAAGGACCTGTTCTGGGCGCTGCGCGGCGCCGGCAACGGCAACTTCGGCGTCGTCACCGAGCTGCAGTTCAGGACCCATGCCGCACCTCAGGCAGTGACCGCCTACCTGACCTGGCCCTGGTCCAGGGCCGCCAAGGTGCTGAAGGCCTGGCAGGAGTGGGGCCCGGGCCAGCCCGACGAGATCTGGTCCTCCCTGCACCTGGCGTGCTCCCCGGGCCGCACCCCGACCATCTCCGTGGCCTGCTTCTCCCTCGGCACCTACGGCGAGCTGCAGAACGCCGTCGACCGCCTGGCCCACCTCGCCGGCGCCAACGCCTCCTCCGTCTCCCTGCGCCGCCGGGGCTACGAGGAGGCCATGGAGATCTACGCCGGCTGCTCCTCCTTCTCCACCGACGCCCAGTGCCATCTGCCCGGCTCCACCCCGGGCCGCTCCCCGCAGGGCAGGCTCGGCCGCGAGACGTACGCGGCCCGCTCCGACTTCTTCGACCGTTCGCTGTCCGCGGCCGGCATCCAGACCGTGCTCCAGCAGATCGCCGCGGTGCGGGGCGGCGCGGGCAGCATCGCGTTCACCGCGCTCGGCGGCGCGGTCAACCGGGTCTCCCCGACCGCGACGGCCTTCGTCCACCGCCGCTCGCGGATGCTGGCCCAGTACATCGCCTCCTGGGGTGCGGGGGCCTCCGGCTCCACCGCCCAGTCCTGGCTGACCTCGGCGCACCAGGCGATGAAGCCGTACGCCTCGGGCGCCGCCTACCAGAACTACACCGACCCGACGCTGAAGGACTGGAAGAAGGCGTACTACGGGGACGCGGCGGCCCGGCTGGCGAAGGTGAAGAAGCAGTACGACCCGCAGCGCTTCTTCTCCTACGCGCAGGGGCTGTAGCGGACGGGGTCGCCGTCCGCCGGCGGCCGTCGGGGGTGCGGCTAGGTCCTGTCGTCAAACTCCCGTCGTCCGCCCGGAGGGCGGGTCGCGCGGCGTCAGGTGCGTGCTCTCGGCGTGCCGGGCCCCGGCCCTCG